>JANNNG010000177.1:0-3609 GCA_031398425.1 Hyphomicrobiales bacterium
GATAAATGCCGGATCCCACCACCCACATGATGGCACCTGCAAGCTGTTGATCTTCCAGACTTGACAGTCCCCAGGCATCTGTTGTGAAGATGTGTGGCGCATAAAGGGGCGACGGCGCAAATGTCAAAAGCGCACCCAAAAATCCCATCTGCAATGTCGTGAACAACAAGATCATGATGGCAAGCGGCCTGGGCGCAACGCGCACGCAGTGCCATAAAAACGCCGCGGTTGCCGCAAGCGTTGCTTGCATGAACCAGTAGTTTAGATCCGTGGTCATTGCAAATTCATATCCGGCAGGAAAGTGCCACGACCAGAAGGCAACAGCATGCAAAGGTGCCGCGAAGACTGAGAACGCTGACAGCGAAATTTTCGCTTTCTCAAGACTCAAAACAGTGAGCGGCAAAATAACGGCGGTAAGCGCGATGTGATGAAGGACCCTGACCGAAAACAACGCCGACGCCAGCGCGCAAAGCGGCGACAGGAAAAGCAACGCGGTGAAGGCGTAGGCCACGACCAAAGAGACGGGCCGCTTGATACTGCTCTGTCGCCAAATCAACAGCACCAGCGCCAAAACAAAAACACTCAACAAGAATGGATCAGAATTCCAGCGCGCCATCAAATCGACCGGTTGTGGTGCAGACCCGCAGTAAGGTGTCCATGTTCTGCTTACATCCATCTCACTTCTGACCCACGACTGATGTGCAACCGACTGGAACGTGTTGTGACGCATTTTGTTCCATTGATTGGTCTTCTGATTGAAAATTTCACCGACTTCGTTGCTCAATCAGTTGTGACTAGAACCAGTTGCAGAACGGAAAGACAAAAAAGGACTCCGACGGGATGTAAACGCTGAAGAGACTTGGTCAGCGATAATTTGGACGGATTGACGAAGCGCAAATTGATGCCTCTTGAACGTGATCATTTTTGGTTGAAGCTGTTGGGGACTGCTTGCTTTTTCTTGCAAGCTATCCCAAAACTTCAAGTTCAGGGACAGTTTGCCAAAGAACAAACAGTCCCTCTGTTTGCCGTAGAGCCAATCAAAAGTAATCATGCTCTAGACGCAAAGACAGTGCAGAAGATCGCTGCCCGAAACTGCGCAGCGCGAACATGTCTCTAGCAAGATAATCGATGGCGGGCTTTGCGTTGTGCGCCTGAGAAATCTCACCCATTTTTAGCATTACATTCTTAGCGACTTGACGGTGAAATTGCGCCCTGCAAAGCCCTTCAATGATGTTCATGCCAAATTCTTCCGCCAAGTTTCCGCCGAGTTTTGACTTTGCTGCACCGCAGCAAAGTAAGAACTAGCACTAAACTATTGAAATTGTTTGAAAAAATGGTGCGCGGTACAGGGATCGAACCTGTGACCCCTACCATGTCAAGGTAGTGCTCTACCGCTGAGCTAACCGCGCACTGATTATTTTCAAGCGCTTACCGCACCGCCGGAACACGGTCAAGCACGAACGGGAACGGAATAGATACTCAGTTCCGCCACGTTCCGCCGGAAGATTTTTGCCCGCCCAATGCGAGTTGTCGCGCGATGGCGGGTCCGGATTACTCCGGCACCCACGACAATGGCATCAAGTTCGACATTCACGCAGCGGACATGGGGGCGGCAGACATTTCCGCTTCCTGGACGAGGACAAAGAAGTCTTGTCCCCCAAGGCCCCGCGCAGAGGCGGCATCATAGATCTGCTTGATCCCCGCGTTGACGGGAAGTGCAGTCCCCAGCTGCTGCGCTGCCGACAAGAGCAGATCAAGGTCCTTCTTCAACATATCGAGTGTTGCTGCAGGGCTGTAATCTCTATTCATGATCATGTCTTTCTTGTAAGCGATGAGCGGCGAAGCCACAGCACTCTGCATGATGACTTCAAGCATCGTCTTGTTTGTAAGGCCACCTTTCAGACCGAAGGCCAAAGCTTCCCCCAACAGCACAGCAGTTGCAGCAACCATGCTGTTGATGGCGAGCTTGAGGTAGCGGGCTTCCTCACGTTCGCCCACATGGAAAGCCTTCTTGGTGAAGGCTGCAAACAAATCTGCCATGTCATCAAACGTCGCCTTGGGCCCCGACACCAATGCCGTCAATGTTCCTGCTTCTGCCATGCCTGTGGACCCTGAAACCGGGGACCGCAGATAAGCATTGGATTTTGGAATGTGAGCAGCGATCTTCGCCGAAATCGCTGGAGACACAGTGCTGATATCGATGAAAACCGCAGTTGGAGAAAGCGACACTACAAATGCAGAATTCAGCACAACTTCGGCCAGTGCCTTGTCGTCTGTGACGGCCGAGAAAACCACATCTGCATTCTGCATGATATCGGCAGTGTTGTTCGCGCATGCAAAGCCCAAGGAGGAAAGCAGCTCTGCCTGTGCCGGCCGTCGTGCCAAGATGGTTACAGCATGGCCTGCTGCCTTGAGGCGCCTGCAAATTGGCAATCCCATTTTACCAGCGCCGATCCAGGCAATTTTCTTTGACGCCATCAGGAAGCACTCCTCTGCACTTCTTCATTTGCAAGCCGCGCCAAGCGTCCACGCTCACGGGCCGCGAACGTGCGTTTGCTCATGCGATCGAGCAATTCAACCATGTCGTTCAGGCCGCTGCGGGCGATACCTTGAGTGATAAACACAACCCTTGTGCGCTCATCCGCACTTGGCCATTTCTCCAGCCAGGTTAGATTGTGCAACAGGTGCTGCACTCCCTGCACAACAGCAGGCTTTCCTGGTACTTCGAGAATGTTGATCAGGCCTTTAACGCGCAACAGGCTGGACCCGAGATTTTGACCGATACCATCAAGCAGGAATTGCAACTCTTCGCGAGTCATCGGGTTTGCCCGTGTGAGGACAAAGCTTTCAATGTCTTTGGCGGCGAGATGCGGCGGCACATCTTGTTCCTTGACGCCCTCAGTTTCATCTTTTTTCTGAACATAGGCTTCATAGGTGGCAATCGACAGCCACTCGGAAGGGTCCGACATAGGATCAGCGGCATCAAAGCCTCTATGCATCAGCAAGGGAGCGACCACGTCGGAACTAAAATCAACTTTCGCGATTCTGGCCGCTGGATTTATGGCCCGCAGCCGGGCGCTGAGTTCCGCATATGCGGCATCATTCTTCAAATCGAGCTTTGAGATCAGCACATCATCCGCCAGCGCCACTTGCCGCAACGCCTCATCATGTTGATCTGCCGTCGATGACCAATTCACGGCGTCAACCATTGTAACAACATTCACCACACGGTAGAGCCCGTCCAATGTCGGTTCCGACAAAAAGGCCTGAAGGACCGGACCCGGTTCCGCCAGACCCGTTGTCTCAATCACCACATTGTTGAAGTCTGGAAGATCGCCCCGCGCCCGGTCATGATATAGGCTGTTCATGGTGCTGATCAAATCGCTGCGTACAGTGCAGCACAGGCAGCCATTCTCGAGAACCACAACCGCGTCATTGCTACTGGTATAAAGCTGATGGTCCAGCCCTACTTCGCCAAATTCATTGACCACCACAACCGTCCTGGCGAGATCCGGCGATTTCAGCCCCGCATTGATCAACGTGGTTTTGCCGCTGCCCAAAAAGCCCGTGACAAGGGTGACGGGAATGCGGGTCGCATGGTTGAGTTTC
>JANNNG010000186.1:0-7487 GCA_031398425.1 Hyphomicrobiales bacterium
GGGCGGGAGAAGGTGCATCTTATGCTTTCACAGTTTTTGCATCCTGGCCAAACAGCACTTTTCGCTGCTCATCGGTCATCGGTTTTTGGCCATAGGGTATGGCTTGTTCATAGGCCTTGGCCACGGCGGGGCGGGCCTTGATGGTTTCGAACCAACGCTGAAGATTGGGGAAATCCGCGAGGTTTTGTTTGTGAACCTCGTACGGCACAATCCACGGATAAGATGCCATGTCGGCAATGGAATAGTCACCCGCCATAAAGTCGCGGTCGGCGAGGCGCTTGTTCAGCACGCCGTAGAGGCGTGAGGTTTCTTTGGTATAACGCTCCATGGCGTAGGGCACTTTTTCCGGTGCGTAGACGTTGAAGTGGCCATTCTGCCCTGCCATGGGGCCAAGGCCACCCATTTGCCAGAACAGCCATTGCATGGTTTCGGTTTTCTTGCGGATGTCTGGGGGCAGGAATTTTCCCGTCTTTTCGGAGAGATATTGCAGGATGGCACCTGATTCAAAAATGCTGATGGCAGCACCGCCGTCTTTCGGTGCGTGATCGACGATTGCGGGCATTCGGTTGTTGGGTGCGATTTTCAGAAAATCTGGCTGGAACTGGTCGCCCTTGCCGATGTCGACCTTGTGGATGGTGTAGGGTAGGTCCGCCTCCTCGAGGAAGATGGTGATCTTGTGACCATTGGGGGTGGGCCAATAGTAGAGGTCAATCATGGAGGAGTCCTTATTTGCAACTTTGGTTATCACATATTGTATGCGGCAACACGGGCTTCAAGCTTTTCTGAAGGGATAGAGAAACTGTTTCCAATAGCCTTGAGGAACCGGGTGGCCGCCGACGCCATAGCCCGAAGGCCAGCGATTCTCCGGCATGTGGTAGGTGCCGAACAGCCTGTCATAGAGCGGGAAATGAATGGCGAAGTTGACATCGATGGCTTCTTTTTCAATGCCGTGGTGCCAATGGTGGAAGCGCGGTGTCACCATGAAGCATTCCATCCATGAGAGCTTCCAGTTGAGATTGGCGTGGACGAAGGTTGAGAGCACGTAGACGATGAGCAGGTAGACTTGCAGCGCTTCCTGGCCGAAGCCCAGCGTGAATGCGGGAGTGGCCGTGGCCGCGCGCAGGATGATGATCTCGAAAAAGTGCATGCGTGCCCCCGCAATCCAATCCATTTCCTTCGCCGAGTGATGCACGGCATGGAAACCCCAGAGGAAAGGTACGCGGTGGAAGGCGCGGTGCAGCCAATATTGCACAAAATCTGTGATCACCATGATGGCAAGGACTTGCACGATGAGCGGCAAGGCACCCACCCATTGGCGAAAGTTCGCGAGTTGCAGATTGCTCAACAGGAAATTTGACGGCGCGAAAGTGGTATAGGCGAAAATCTGCACGAACATGCTGCTGATGAAGTAATACACCAGGTCCTCGCGCCACTCAGTTCGAAAGATGTGTTGTTCTGCGCGTTTTGGAAACAATCGCTCCAGGGGAATGAACAACAGGCCACCGAAGACGACGTTCAGGATAAAGAAATCGAGGCCGAAATAGATGTGGCGACCACCGGTGAGATCGGGGGCCTGGGGCATTGCAGCCCAGAGCGAAGCCAGCAATGTGATGACCACTGCAAGCATGCCCAACAGTTTCTGCGGGCGGAGTGCCAGGCTGAGGCAGCCCAGCAGAAAGGCCGCGAACATGAGCAGCATGAGGCCGGGGCGCAAGAGATTGCTGCCTTGAAGTGCAGCCAGTTCAGGTGTGGACAGCAGTGCCGCCTGGCGCGTGACCAACACCAGCGCCAAGGCACCCAGAGCGAAGGCAAATCCAAGTACACCCGCTGTCCATCCGCTGCCAAAGCGGCGGAGCTCAGCGGCAGCTTCCAGTTCGGAGCGTAGGTCCTTGCGCAAAGACATTCCATGTTCCCCGGAATCAATTCAAACCATGTTCCGGTATTGCGCTGCCGACCTACACCTGGTCAATGGCATGGACTACTTCTTCCTCGGCCACCTGGGGCCAAAGGAGACAGTTCAACCCGCTTTCACCACCGCTTCAATATTGCTGCGCAGTGCCGGATCGAGATTGAGGGCGGTGGCGAGGTTGTTGAGGTATGTGACCTCTGTTGCGGTGTCGGGCTGGATGGCCATGACGGATGCGGTGTAGAGTTCAGTGGCCTGTTCCGGGGTTTTCGCTGAGGCGGCGATTTCGACGATGTTGAGGGGTCTGCGGAATTGATCCATCAGGAAAGCTTTTTCTTCCGAAGCCAATTCCTCCTGATCAATCCTGGAAAAAATCTTTTCCTGCTCTGCCGCATCGATGTGGCCGTCGGATTTTGCAGCGGCGATCATGGCTGACAGGATCATCAGCGACACATCATTCCGCGTGGTTGGGTTTTGCGGCAGGAACACCGTGCCCTCTGCCGTGCCCGGCAGCGCCGGTGGCTGGCCATTCTGCTTTGCCTGCCACATCTGCCATGCCTGATAGGCAAGTGTGCCAACGGCCGCAACGCCACCCAGTTGCGCCACAGGGCCGCCGATTTTTTTCGCGGTTTTCGATCCCAGCAACAAACCGGCGAGACCACCCACTGCAGCGCCCGTCACATGATCAGAAGAGATGCCACCACTGCCTGATTGCTTGCCACCGAGCATTTGTTGCAAGATTTTTTGTGCGTCAAACATCATGTTCCTCCAATGACCCGCGTCAGACTTGGGCCAGAAGCTTGAAGAATTCAAGATTTGCGAAATTAAAGAAATGCAATGGTTGAGGGGTGTGGAATTCCCTCTCCGTCACGCTTCGCGTCCCACCTCTCCCGCAAGCGGGCGAGGATAACTTTTTTCCTCGCCCGCTTGCGGGAGAGGTGTCGACGCGAAGCGTTGACGGAGAGGGTATTTCGAAACTCGTTACTCTGCTGCTTCCACCTCATCGTCTTCAAGTGGCGGACGCGACGCCATTTCCTTCTTGATCTCCTCTGCCACAAGGAAGCTCAATTCCAGCGCCTGCGTTGCATTGAGGCGCGGGTCGCAGAAGGTGTGGTAGCGATCATTCAGGTCTTCGTCGCGCAGTGCTCTCAGGCCGCCGGTGCATTCCGTCACGTCCTTGCCCGTCATTTCCACGTGGATGCCACCAGCGTGGGTGCCTTCGGCGCGGTGGATGGCCATGAATTTGCGGACTTCGCCAAGGATCGCGTCAAAGGGTCTCGTCTTGTAGCCGCTCGTGCTCTTGATGGTGTTGCCGTGCATGGGATCTGAGGACCAGACAACCACCCTGCCCTCGCGCTTCACGGCTCGGATCAGGTCTGGCAAATGCTTTTCCACCTTGTCGTGACCAAAACGGGCGATGAGGGTCAGGCGACCCGGTTCATTGTCCGGATTGAGAAGGTCAATCAGCTTGATGAGTTCATCGGGCTTGAGCGTTGGGCCGCATTTGAGGCCGATGGGATTCTTGACGCCACGGCAGAACTCGATATGGGCATGGTCGGGCTGGCGGGTGCGGTCGCCGACCCACAGCATGTGGCCGGAGGTGGCGTACCAGTCGCCAGAGGTCGAGTCGACGCGGGTGAGCGCTTGCTCATAGCCCAGCAACAATGCCTCGTGACTGGTGAAGAAATCCGTCTGGCGCAATTGTGGGGCTGTGTCGGCGGTAATGCCGATGGCCTTCATGAAGCCCAGGGTTTCAGTGATGCGGTCAGCGAGGTCCTGGTACTGTTCGAAAGCGGGGGAGTCGCTGAGGAAACCCAGCGTCCAGCGATGCACGTTTTCCAGATTGGCATAGCCGCCCTGGGCGAAGGCGCGCAGCAGGTTCATGGTAGCGGCGGACTGTCGATAGGCCATGATCTGGCGTTCGGGATCGGGTTCACGGCCTGCCATGGTGGCTGCGGCGTCATTCACAATGTCACCGCGGTAGACCGGGTATTCCACGCCGTCGATTATTTCGGTGGGAGCGGAACGGGGCTTGGCAAATTGTCCGGCGATGCGGCCGATCTTGACCACCGGTTGGCCGCCACCGAAGGTGAGGACCACGGCCATTTGCAGGAAGACGCGGAAGAAATCCCGGATATTGTCGGCAGAATGCTCGGCAAAGCTTTCGGCGCAATCCCCGCCCTGCAGCACGAAGCCACGGCCCTCGGCCACGCGGGCCAGCCGCTTCTTCAGTTTGCGGGCCTCACCTGCAAACACCAGTGGCGGAAAACCAGCGAGGCGCTTTTCCGTCGATGCCAGAAAATCGGCATCCTTGTAGGCCGGCATCTGCTGCACCGGCAGGGAACGCCAGGTTTCAGGGGACCACTGCTTTTTCATGACCGTCAAAACTCCAAACAACAGGTTAAGCATATACTGCATTGCAACAGGAATTGCGAGTCGCGCAGTATCGGCTTTCAACGCATTCTTAACGACCTGTTTCTAAATTGCAGGCTTGGCTATGCCAACCTGCATGTTGGAAAGACGGTTATGCTCAATCCCGATATCATCACGAATGCCCGCTGGCAGGATCTCTACAATTTCTTCGCGGCAGGCAATCCGCCGCTGGCGTTGCAGTTGATGGTCATCAACACCATCATTCTCACCTGGTACATTGTTCGCAGGGCGCGCGGCAAACGACCATTGCATACTCAGACGGCCTTTATCATTCAGGGCATCCTGATTGCAGCCAATATCATGATCATGTTTTCGCCAGCTGTAATGAACACCGCGCGCATGATGCGTCACATGGTCTAGAGACCACGCATCTTGCGGTAGTCCGTGAATGCCTCATGGGCTGACTTGTAGGCGATCTGCCGTTCAACATTCCAGTAGCGCAGGTTTTCAATGCGGATGGGATCACCGGTCACGGCACAGCGCACGAAGTCTCCCGTCGAGATGACCTCGTATTCATGGTCGAGATAGCGCAGCCGTGCTTCACGCTGGTGCGGGAAAATGGGGTCCATGCGGTTCATACTGGCGTGGTGTAGCGGTTCAGCGTGATCAAAACAAGGAAGCCTGGTCCGCAGACTGCCCGACGTTCACGTTCACGTCACCATCCGCAAACTGAATTGAGAGTGAGGCATTCGTTCTGGCCTGTGCAGCGGTCCTGACCGGTAGTCCGCCACTGTTCCGTACCACGGCAAAGCCGCGGGTCAGCACTGACTTGTAACCGAGAGACTGCAACAACTTTGCTTCTGCAATGAAGCGGTCGCGACGCTTGGTCAAAAGTTGCGTCAACGCGCGTTTTGCGCGGGAGGCAAGGTCGGGCACGCGGCGGGAATTTTCGGCAAGACGGTTTCGCATGACATTCAGTGACAAGCGGCCCGAACTTCGGGCCAGGATCAGGCGATGGCGTTGAACATTGCTGCGCAGCGCAACGGGCAATCTGCCCGCTGCACTATCCAGCCGCTGTCGGGCAATGGCCAGCATGTCGTCAGGTTTTGGCAATGCGCGGCCTGCGGATTGCAGCCGCAACTTCCTGTCCTGAATGACGCGGGAAATAGCACGGCGCTGACGGGCGAGAAGTGATGCCGTTTCAGCGATGAGGTCGGTGCGCACGGGCACAGCGCGTTCAGCAGCGGCTGTGGGTGTGGGGGCACGCCAGTCGGCAGCGTGGTCGATGAGGGTGGTATCGGTTTCGTGGCCGATGGCGGAGATGACAGGAATTTGTGACGCCGCCACCGCCCGGACAATGGCTTCGTCGTTGAATGGCCACAGGTCTTCGAGGGAACCACCGCCGCGGGCCACAATCAAAAGGTCTGGTTTATCGACCATCACGTTGAAGCCGTTGATAGCGGTCACCACTTCGGCTGCCGCCGTTTCGCCTTGTACCCGCACGGGCCAGACGATGACATGGCGCGGGAAGCGGTCTTGCAGGCGGTGCAGGATGTCTCGGATCACGGCCCCAGTTGGCGACGTAATGACGCCGATTTTCTGTGGCAGATAAGGCAGCGGCTTTTTGCGATCTGCGTCGAAGAGGCCTTCGGCAGCGAGTTTGCGCTTGCGCTCTTCGAGCAGCGCCATCAAGGCACCTATGCCTGCTGGTTCGATATTTTCGATGATGATCTGGTAGGACGACTTGCCGGGATAAGAGGTCAGCTTGCCGGTGGCGATGACTTCAAGTCCCTCCTGCAGTTTTGCCCGTAACCTGTTGAAACTGCCGCGCCAAATAACAGCGTCCAACTTGGCACCTGCATCCTTCAGCGCGAAGTAGCAATGGCCAGAGGAATGAGCGCCGCGAAAGCCTGTAATTTCACCGCGCACGCGCACATGGCCGAAGCGGTCTTCAATCGAGCGCTTCAAAGCATGGGAAATCTCCGTGACGGTGAACTCGCCAAGGTTCGAGGCGGGATCACGGATTTCGCCGGTTTCTGGATCAAATGCGAGATCAGTAGACATTGCAGGATTTCATTTGATTCTGGCCTAGCACATGCGAGAAGCGCGGGCAAAGCATGACGATTGATCGAACTTGTATTTACACCCCCTCCCCCCTTCGGGGTACTCCCCCGGCCAAGAGGCCGAGGGAGAAAGAGTTTTTTTCTCCCTCAGCGAAGCTGGGGGGAGTACGGCGAAGCCGGGAGGGGTAGTTTCATATTTCACCACGGGACAAACCTACCATGAACATCCTGTTAATCGGCTCCGGCGGGCGCGAACATGCGCTGGCGTGGAAACTGAAACAGTCTCCGCTGCTTGATGAATTCTACTGTGCACCCGGCAATCCCGGTATTGCGAAGCTGGCGGAGTGTGTAGCGATTGATGTGACCAGCCATGCAGACGTTATCGCTTTCTGCAAATCCCATCATATCGGATTTGTGGTTGTGGGGCCGGAAGCGCCCCTGGTTGCAGGGCTGGTCGATGACCTGAACGCGGCTGGTATCCAGGCCTTTGGTCCGCGCAGATTTCCGGCACAGCTTGAGGGGTCCAAGGGTTTCACCAAGAATATCTGCCGCGCTCACAAGATTCCGACGGCTGACTACGAGCTGTTCGATGATAAGGTGCGCGCACTGGCTCATGTCGCAAAAACCGGTGCGCCGATCGTGATCAAGGCCGACGGTCTGGCGGCAGGCAAGGGTGTGACTGTTGCGATGACGCTGGCCGACGCCGAGGCTGCGATTGCTGATATCTTCGCCGGGCGTTTTGGTGGCGCGTCCTGTGTCATTGAAGAATTTCTTGAGGGCGAAGAGGCCAGTCTGTTTGTGTTGTCAGACGGCGAGAATATCTTGCCCCTCACCACGGCACAGGATCACAAGCGCGTTGGCGAAGGCGATACCGGCCCCAATACCGGTGGGATGGGGGCTTATTCGCCAGCGCCCTGCATGACCAATGCGCTGGTGCGGAAATCGATCCAGGAGATTGTCAAACCCACTGTGAAGGCGCTTGCCGAAGCGGGTCACCCCTATTGCGGCGTGCTATATGCGGGGTTGATCCTCACCAGGGACGGTCCCAAACTGATTGAATACAACGCCCGTTTTGGAGACCCGGAAACACAAGTCATGATGATGCGGTTGGAATCAGACCTTCTGCCGCTGCTGTTGGCCTGCGC
>JANNNG010000199.1:0-11930 GCA_031398425.1 Hyphomicrobiales bacterium
TGCAAGACCTTTGATCTCGGGCTCAAGGTGTTTGAACTCGCACTGGACGTGCCCACGGGCGATATCACACAGGGCCCCGCACTTTCCGAGCAGGACTGTGCTGCCACCATGGCCTACGGCATGGAAGCCATCGCCAATGGCTGCGATTTGCTGTGCATCGGAGAAATGGGCATCGGTAATACCACGATTGCCGCAGCACTGGCTCATGGCTTGTTTGGCGGAAAGCCTGAGGATTGGGTGGGGCCAGGCACGGGCGTGGATGCCGAGGGTTTGAAACGCAAGGCGGATGCCGTGGGCCGAGCGGTTGCATTGCACGCTGCTCATTTGAATGATCCACTTGAAGTGCTGCGTCGTCTGGGCGGTCGCGAATTGGCTGCCATGTCAGGAGCGATACTGGGTGCACGACTCAATCACGTGCCGGTGCTGCTCGATGGCTATGTGGCCACTACGGCCGCTGCTGTATTGTTCAAGGCCAATCCTCATGCCTTAGATCATTGCATGGCCGCTCATGTATCCGCAGAGCCTGCACATCGCGCCTTGTTGGCGCAACTGGGATTGAAACCACTGCTGGATTTGGGCATGCGGCTGGGCGAAGGTTCTGGTGCCGCGATGGCAGCCGGTCTTGTGCGGGCAGCAGTCAATTGTCATAACGGCATGGCGACGTTTTCAAATGCTGGCGTGAGTGAAAAGGGAGAATAGAATTCCCTCTCCGTCAGTCGCTTGCACGCCTGCCACCTCTCCCGCAAGCGGGCGAGGAAAAATATCATTGCCCGCTTGCGGGAGAGGTGGCATCGCATCAGCGATGACGGAGAGGGACTTCACCCTGTGATCGCAATCAGCTTCCGCTGCGTGTCGGTCTTCACGGCTGGCGATGCAATGGCTTCGCCCCGCGGTCCGCTGAGGACGCGGGCGCTTGGGAACATGCAGGTGACTTCGGTGCCCTTGCCGGGTTCAGAGGCGATGTGCAACGTGCCGCCGTGAATTTCAACCAGACCCTTGACGATGGGCAAGCCAAGCCCCGCCCCTTCGATGGCTTGCTTCGTGGCATGGGCGCCGCGCGAAAAAGCACTCAGCAACTGTTGCTGTTCCGCCTTGGGAATGCCAGGACCATTGTCAGAGACGTTGATGGCCATGCGCCCGTCGGGCATCAGACGCGCTGCAATCAAAACCTGGCCAAAATCCGGTGTGTATTTCACCGCATTGGTCAGGAGATTGATGGTGATCTGATTGAGGGCGCGGTAGTCGCACAGAAGCTTCGGCAGATTGGCTGGTGTATCCACAGTGATGGCAATGGTTTTTTCGGTGGCCCGGGCCACCAGCATGTTCTTGGCGTGGTCCATGCAGTCGCGCACATGCGTGGGCTCTTCCGCAATATCACGGCGGCCCGCTTCAATGCGCGAGAGGTCGAGAATATCGTTGATCAGCGTGAGCAGATAGCGACCAGAATCGTGAATATCGCCAGCATAGTCCTTGTAGGCGGTGTTCTGCATCGGCCCGAACATTTCGTTTTCAAGCACTTCCGAGAACCCTAAAATGGCATTCAATGGCGTGCGCAATTCATGGCTCATGTTGGCAAGAAAAGCCGATTTCGCACGGTTCGCATCTTCAGCCATGCGGCGCTGCTCTTCCGCGCGCTGCTTTTCCTGTCGGAGTTCCTCGATCAATGCATCTTTTTCCGTTCGAAACATCAAGCGGTCTCTTGCTGTGTCCTGCAATTGACGAGACACGAACAGAAAGAACACTTCAAGCATCAGAACCAGACCGGCCAGAGAATAATAAATCATGTTCTGTTCAGAAACACAGCGCACGGCCATGCCGATGGCAATGACGCCGGTGCCGCTGATTAACACCGGCATGAAGTTGGCAACCACCAGCAGGCGCACCACACTGACCGCCATGATGGCAGCAATCAGGAAGGCGCGTTGCGTCTCTCCCGCATCAGGCCAGAACAGAAACAGCGGCAGGATCCAGAACATGCCCTGAAAGAATTCGGATGCTGACACCATGCCAACCCAGTCGCTTTGTTCAGACGCAGTGCGCGGCTGCAAGAAATAACGATTGCACAGGAACAATTGCAGGGAATGGCACCCCAGTGTGCCGACCAGCCATGTCATGACCGTGGTCGTCGGCACCCAGGCGAGCGCCGTCAAGCCCAGCAGCAAGGTGAGGATCGGCATGATGGGGGCCAGATTTAATTGATTGCGCAGGAAGAGTTCGAGAAACTCGCCGTGCCACGGCGCATGTTCGCTGACCGGTTTTGGCGCAGGGCGCGACAGCGACAGGAAGGGAACAGCATCCACAAGATGGAAATTGTGCCGTTGCATTGTATCGACTGTCTGATTTGCCTCAGTCATATCCCAAATCCCGCTTTGACAGCTCTGGTGTATTCGAAAAGCACTAAGAACGGCTTCAGCAACAGGGTAAAAATAGAGGCAACTTGTGGGCTTGGGGAGCTCTCTCTATATGCGGGTCTTTACGAGGGATATACCATGACCAGCCTTTCCGCCGACCGCATTCGCGATGAATTGAAGCGCATCGCAGCGCCTGATGGTCGCGGCAACATCGTATCAGCGGGGCTGGTGTCAGACATTGCCATCACGGGTGGTGAAGTGATGTTTGCCTTGAATGCGTCCCCGCAGCACATGAGGGCCATGGAATTGCTGCGCGATGTTGTGGAAAAAGCCGTCAAGGCAGTTCCAGGTGTCACGAAGGTATTGGTGGTCTTGACTGCCGAGAAGCAGCAGGCATCGGCACCATCAGCGCCACCGAGGGCAGGTGCAGTGCCCGGCGTCAACCACATCATCGCTGTGGCCTCCGGCAAGGGGGGAGTTGGCAAATCAACCACCGCCATCAATCTGGCACTGGGCCTAGCGACACTCGGGTTGAAAGTCGCCGTACTTGATGCTGATATCTACGGCCCTTCGATGCCCAAGCTCTTTGGCCTCAGCGGCAAGCCGTTGGCTTCGGACAAGGAGGGAAAGCGCATGAAGCCCATGGCGCGTTATGGCCTTGAAGTGGCCTCCATTGGCTTTCTGGTCGAAGAGGACACCCCCATGATCTGGCGCGGCCCCATGGTGATATCGGCATTGACGCAGTTGCTCCGCGAGGTCGAATGGGCTGACAATACCGATGTCATGGTGGTCGACATGCCGCCCGGCACGGGTGACGCGCAATTGACCCTTGCGCAGAACACGCCACTGTCTGGAGCCGTCATTGTTTCCACCCCGCAGGACCTCGCCCTGATTGATGCGCGCAAGGGCCTCAACATGTTTGAAAAGGTGTCCGTGCCCTTGCTCGGCATTGTCGAAAACATGAGCTATTTCACCTGCACGAAATGTGGTGAGCGTCACGACATATTCGGCCATGGCGGGGCCCGCAGAGAAGCCGAGCGCCTTGGCGTGCCGTTCCTGGGTGAAGTGCCGCTCGACATCGAGGTGCGGTTGCGCTCCGACCGGGGCGAACCAATCGTGGCCAGCCTGCCGCAATCGCAACTTGCAGCAATTTACCGCGATATCAGCAGGCAGATATGGACCACCCTCTCTGCGGGAAATCTCAGCCGCCCCGCACCAAGGATCGTTAACGAGGGGTAAAGGGTTTGGCTTGCGTTAGGAATGTGTTAGCCTTGTTGCCATTAAACACGGGTTGAATCGGAGGGGTACCCATGTCGAAATTGATGTCCGTTCTTGGCATTGTCCTGCTTGCCATCGGAGCGGCCCTGGCGCTGGTGGGGTTTGTCAACCCCGCGCAAATGCAAATTTACGGTCTGTCGCTGGATACGGCAGCAATATTGTTGACGGGTGGCGTGCTGGCGATCGGGCTTGGTGGTGTGATTGCAGCCCTGTCTGGCTATGCTCCAGTGGAGGCAGTGGCACCCTTGGTCGAAACTGAATCCCCGGCACCTGCCGTTGTGGAAACTTCGGTGTTCAAAACCGAAACGCCTGTTGCGGTTGCCACGCCGCCAGCCGAAGAAGCGCCCGCCCGCATTCGTTTTCCAGGTTTCGGCCGCAAGGCCGCAGACGTGACAACCGGCGTCGGTGCGGCAGCCGCTGCAACAGCCGCCGTTGTGACACCTGCAAAGAGTGCGGTGGATGATACCATCGCAGCACTCGACCAGGCCAAGGCCGATATCGCCAATGCCATCGGCGGCATGGCGACCGTCACAGAGCCGAAGGCAGACGAAGCGGCGGACGATGAAGTGATCGAAGAGGATGACGATGAACCCGCAGATGGCGAACTCTATGTCATCGAAGAGCGCGAAATCCGTGGCCGCCCCGCACGCATTCTCTCAGACCAGACCGTGGAAGCCGAAACCGATGAGGGCTGGATGCGATTTGAGAACCTCGAGCATCTCAATGAGTACCTGGATTCAATGGGCGAGCCTGCCTAGGAAGTCCCTCTCCGTTTCGCTGCGCTCGACACCTCTCCCGCAAGCGGGCGAGGAAAAACATATCTTCGCCCGCTTGCGGGAGAGGTGGCAACGCGCAGCGTTGACGGAGAGGGAATTCTACTTCCCCATTGCATCCATGATCCTGATCCACGACCTGATCCCGCGCGCGAAACTCGACACATTATATTTTTCATTTGGACTGTGAATGGCATCGTCATTCAATCCAAAGCCGACCAGCACTGAATCCATTTTCAGCACATCCTTGAAATAGCGCACGATGGGAATTGACCCTCCAGACCCCATCAACACGGTGTCGCGTTTCCATTCTTCTTTCAGCGCTTGCGATGATTTGATGATATAAGGATTGCTCTCGGCAATCTCGCTTGCGGGACTGCCGCCACCCTTGCCAGAGAATGTGATCTTCGCATCACCGATCATGGTCTTCCTGGCGAAAGCCTGAAACGCTTTTAGAATCTTTTGCGGGTTCTGCGTGCCCACGAGCCGGAAGGTGAACTTGGCATGGGCCTCAGAGGGTATCACCGTCTTGCCACCAGCCCCCAGGTAACCGCCCCACAGGCCGTTCACTTCTGCCGTGGGCCTTGCCCAGATTTGCTCGAGCACGGATTTGCCTTTTTCGCCGGCAGCTGATTTCAAGCCGATGTCGCCCAGGAATTTCTTTTCCGAGAATTTGAGGCTGCGCCACTGCTTGCGGGTGGCTACTGGCAAGTCTGAAACACCGTCGTAGAATCCGGGAATGGTGATCTTGCCGCTCTTGTCGTGCATCAGCGAAATCAACCGTGTCAGGGCACGAATGGGATTCATGGCAGGCCCGCCATAGAGTCCCGAGTGCAGATCAAGCGCAGGGCCTTTCACCGTCACCTCTTCATGCACCATACCGCGTAGGCGTGTGGTGATGGCAGGTGTTTTCGCATCCCACATGTTTGAATCGCAGATGAAGGCCACATCGCATTTCAATTCTTCGGCGTTGGCTTTCAGAAACGGCACCAGCGATGGCGAACCAGACTCCTCCTCACCCTCGATCAGAAACGTCGCCTTGATCGGCATTTGCCCGTGCACGCGCATGTAACTCCGTGCTGCTTCAACAAAGGTCATTAACTGCCCCTTGTCATCGGCAGCACCACGGCCATACATGCGCTCCACACCGTCCTTGTCCTTTTTGCGAACAGGCTCAAACGGCGGCGATGTCCACAAGTCAAGCGGGTCCGCAGGCTGCACGTCATAGTGCCCATAGAACAGCGCATGCGGTGTTTTCGCCGTGGCGTTGGGAGGTGAGTAGTGTGCCACAACCATTGGGCAGCCCGGCGTTTCGCGCACCGTTGCCTCGCAGCCCAGTGATTTCAGTTCAGCGCAAATCCAGTTTGCTGCGGTGATGATGTGTGGTTTGTAAGCGGGATCGGCGGACAGCGAGGGGATGCGCAGGAAATCAAACAGTCGCGCAATGTTGGCGTCGATGTGTGCGTCAGCGTCGGCGAGGACGGGGAATATGGGAAGTTGGGTCATTGCAGTTCCTTTACGTATGTCTTTCCCTCTCCGTCATAGCACGCGCGATGCCACCTCTCCCGCAAGCGGGCGAGGATATGCTTCTTTCCCTCGCCCGCGTGCGGGAGAGGTGACACGCCGCAGGCGTGACGGAGAGGGACCTTCTTTTCCGGTTTCAAGATATGTCATCAATTGGCCCTTGTCGCCAGACGCATCACAGGCAAAGATGGGGATTGTCATGACAACCGA
This sequence comes from Hyphomicrobiales bacterium, assembly GCA_031398425.1. Lineage (GTDB taxonomy): Bacteria > Pseudomonadota > Alphaproteobacteria > Rhizobiales > Aestuariivirgaceae > Aestuariivirga. Next base: position 6,137 of record JANNNG010000199.1, read on the forward strand.
CGTGCAAACACAATTCAACCTCGCCCGCGACAGCCTGCTGGCCCATGAGCCAAGGGCAGGTCTGCAGCGTTTTCGCAGGCGCGGTTACCAGCGCTATCGCCGCGTACTCGACAACATGGATCTGGCCCTGTTGTGGAAGCGGCGCTGGTTCATCATCACGATGATACTTGGTTTTGTCTTCATCAATGCGCCCACCCCGACGGGCCTGACCCACGAAGGCCAGATCGTGCTCGTCATGTCGCTGATGGCCACCATGCTTTTCATCAGTGAAGCTGTGCCACTGCCCACGGTGCCACTCTTGATCATTGTCGGCGAGGTGGTGCTGCTCAAACTCGACCCAACGGAAGTGGCGCGCAGTTTGATGACGGATTCGGTGCTGTTCATTCTGGGTTCCCTGATGCTGGCCGTGGCTGTGGTCAAGCAGCGGCTCGACAAGCGCATTGCTTGGTGGATTGTGCGCACCACGGGCACCAACGTCTACTGGATCAGTTTCGGCATCACCATGGTGTGCGGACTGCTGGCAGCCTTCATCGGCGAACATACGGTGGCCGCAATGATGCTGCCCGTTGGCGTGACGCTGATCACGCTGACCTCGAATGATCCCAAGAAAGTGCACAATCTTGCTGCGGTCATTCTGTTCTCGATTTCCTATGGCTGTTCCATCGCAGGTGTTGCCACCCCTTCTGGCGGTGCCCGCAATGCCATCATGATTTCCTACTGGAAAGACTTTTTCTATGATCCCCTGAACCCGGCAACACAGCGCTTCCTTGTCGACTACATCGACTGGGCGAAGTATGCCTTCCCGATGTTCCTGGCGCGGCTGCCGATTGTCGCAGCCTTGCTCGTCTTTACTTTCAAGCCCGAAACCACCGACATGTCTCGCGCCATCACCCGCTTGCGTACGCAAGTCTCCTTGCAGGGCCCCATGCGGATTTCTGAATGGATGACCATCGCAATCTTCCTCGCCACGATTTTCTGCTGGATCACCATGTCGTCCAGCCTGGGGCTGGGCGTCATCGCTATTGGTGGCACGGCGGCCTTTCTGGTCGCGGGTCTGGTGCGCTGGGAGGATATCAACAGTGGCGTCAACTGGGGCGTGGTGCTGCTCTATGCGGCGGCGATTTCCCTGGGCGTTGAAATGAAGTCAACCGGTGCTGCCCAATGGGTGGCCTCCAGCGTCTTTGAGGGCATGCGTGCGATTGGCGCCGGTGAGGGCCTGGCCTTTGACGCCGGCCTTGCCTTGCTCACGATTGGCGTATCCAACACCATGTCGGCAGGGGCCGCCGTTGCCGTGTTGGCGCCCGTGGTTTTGAAAACGGCGGTCGTGGCGGGAGAGGACCCCTTGCGCATTGGCTTCATCACCGCCATGGCTTCGGCATTCGGGTATTTGACGCCCGCTGCGCAACCTGCCTTCACTATTATTTTCGCTTCTGGCTATTTGCGTGCGTCCGACTTTTTCAAGATCGGCATCCGCATGATGATCCTTTCTTTTATTGTGTTGTTGCTGACGGCCGGGTTCTACTGGCCACTGCTCGCGCCATGACAGTCCCTCTCCCTCTCGCGACGCTCGACACCTCTCCCGCAAGCGGGCGAGGAAACATATCCTCGCCCGCTTGCGGGAGAGGTGGCAACGCAAAGCGTTGACGGAGAGGGGATTCCATCATGCCAGGCATCTTCAAACGCCAGACCCTGAGCGACCGCCAGGAAGCCGCAGTCCGCAAGACGCTCCACCACATCCGCCGCGAGCGTCGCAGCCGCTTTCGCATACTCTCCTGCATTGATGGCAGTGACGAAAGTGACCTCTGTGTTCGCTTTGCAGCCTTGTTCGCGTCAACAGCAAATTGCGACATCATCAATGTGTTCGTGCGCCCCATTGACCAGGGCCTGCATTCGGGCGGTCTGCAAGTCAGGCTGGCGCGCCAAAACATGATGGAGGCTGGCTTTGAACTGCCCGGCGTCAAATACCTGAAACATGCGCTCGACCTGTTGAAGCAGGAGGGCATCGACGCTGAAAGCTGGAGTGCGAGCGGTGCTCACGAAAGCGCCTGGGGCGATGCGGCCGGTGACACCAAGGTAGAGTATAAGGAGCCCGGCGGGCGCACCGTTGTCTTGAAACTTAAAACTGCTCCCGACGTGGCCGGTGGCATTCTCGATCAATATGAGCTTGGCCCCTACAACCTGATGATCCTGGGTGAACCCAGCCATTGGCATGGCGAGGTCCGGGCCTTCTTCGGCACCGGCATTGTGCAGAACGTGGCCACCATGGCACCCTGCTCGGTACTGGTGGCACGCAATAGCTTTGACAGAAAAGGTTTCTTCATCTGCACCGACGGCTCATCCCGCGCCATGCAGGCGGTGCGCCGCTCGGCGGTGCTGGCCCACATGACGGGCGAGCCGATCACGCTGTTTTCCGTAGCACCAACGCCTGAAGCAAGGCCAGCCGCCGAAGAGGCGGTGGCCAATGCCAAGGCCTTGCTCAAGGCCATGAAGATCGACATTCTCGAAACCAGAACAGCCGTGGGCGATCCCCTGCAGGAAATTGTCGAGAGTGGTTCGCTCTACCGCCTCATTGCCGTCACAGATGAAGGGCGTAGTCGCATGCAACGTCTGTTCAAGGGCTCACTTGCCTCTGATGTCGTTCGTTTTGCACGCACGAGTGTGCTAGACGTGAGATAGTGAATCGCTGACCGGGGAAGGTGATGGCGGATTATACATTGTTGTGTTTTGGAGAATCAGGCCACGCCTATAAAGTCGCCCTGATGATGCAGGCTTGTGAACTGCAGTGGAAGCCCCAATGGGTTGACTTCTTCAACGGCGAAACGCGTTCCGATGGCTTCAGGCAAGGCTTTAACGAGATGGGTGAAGTGCCTGTATTGATTCATGGATCGCGGAAGTACACACAGTCCGGAGTGATTCTGGATTACCTTGCCGAAGTTGCCCGTAAATACGGCCCCAAAAGCGATGACGAGCGCCGTGAAATCCTGCGCTGGATGCTGTTCGACAATCACAAGCTCACAAGTCCGGTTGCCACTTTGCGCTACATGATTGCGCTGGCCAAGACCGGCGAAACACCCGTGACAGAGTGGCTTCGGGGCAGGGCGCTGGGTGCGTTGAAAGTATTGGACGGCCATCTCACGCAACAGCCCTATGTCATCGGCAAGCGCCCGACCATCGCAGACTTCTCCCTGTGCGGGTACCTCTACTACGGCGAAGAACTTCCATTTGACCTGGGAAAATTCGCCCACGTGCAAAACTGGTTGGACAGATTGCGCGACATCAAGGGCTGGAAGCACCCTTATGATTTGATGCCGCGCAATCAATCGTAAGCCCTCAAATCGCAATCCGGCTTCCCATTTCCACAACACGCTCGGCGGGCAGCTGGAAGTAGTGACTGGCATCATCGGCGTTGCGTGCCATGAAGATGAACAGTGCGTCCTGCCACAACGGCATGCCCACGGTTTTTGACGCCTGCAAGTTCCGACGCGACAGGAAGTAACTTGTCTCTGCCTTTTGAAAAGGTTCTTCTGTCCACTGCAACGCTGCCAGTGCCTTTGGAATATCCGGCGTTTCAAGATATCCGAAACGCAGTTCAATTGCTGCAAATTCACTCGACAGTTTTACAATTGTGGCCCTGTCTTTGTCGTCCACATAGGGCTGGTCTTCGGTTTTGACCGAAAGAATTGCATTGTTGCGATGCAGACCCCTGAAATGTTTCAGGCTGTGCATCAGTGCCGTAGGGGCGGAGTCTGGCGTCTGCGTCAGGAAAATCGCAGCACCGTCAATGCGGTGGACTTTACTTTTGGACAGACTGGCGACAACGGTGGCAAGAGGTGCCGCCATGGTGCGGGTGGATTTTGCAACCTGCTGGCTGCCGCTCCGCCATGTCCACATCAGCAGCATGATGATAGCGCCGAGTGCCAGTGGCATCCAGCCGCCCTGCATGATCTTGAGGGCATTGGCACCAAAGAAGATGATATCGATGGCGAGCAACGGCAACATCAAGGCCAGTGTGGCATGCATGGACCATTTCCAGCGATTCCTGATGACGAAAATAGCGAGCAGGGACGTCACCACCATGGTGCCCGTGACCGCAATGCCGTAGGCTGTGGCAAGGTTGGACGAGGTTTTGAATACCAGCACCAGAATGATGACACCAATCAGCAGTAGCCAGTTGACCTGGGCGAGATAAATCTGCCCGGCATTTGATTGCGACGTGAAGGCAATGTGCATGCGGGGCAAAAGACCCAACTGCACCGCCTGCCGCGTCATTGAAAAGGCACCGGTAATCACAGCCTGACTGGCAATGATGGTCGCGGCTGCCGCAAGCAACACCATGGGCAAAAGCGCCCAGCCTGGCACCATCAGGAAGAACGGATTCTCAATTGTTTCTGGTCGGGCCAGGATAAGCGCACCCTGACCGAGATAGTTCAGCAACAGGGATGGCAGGACGATGTAAAGCCACGCCGCACGAATGGGCTTGATGCCGAAATGGCCCAAGTCTGCATAGAGCGCTTCCGCTCCAGTGACGGCAAGAAAAACGGCACCCAGTGTGACCAATCCCACAACGCCATGGTTCGACAGGAATGAAATTGCGTAGACCGGGTTGAGGGCCATCAGCACCTGGGGGTTTAGTTGGATGTTGACAATGCCTGTGATCGCCAGCGCTGCAAACCAGATCAGCGTCACCGGCCCGAAAAGCTTCGCCACTGAAGCAGTGCCGCGGAATTGCACGGCAAACAGAGCGACGATGATCGCAAGCGATATCCAGATCACATAGGAATCAAACGCCGGGGTTACAAGTTTGAGACCCTCAATCGCCGACAATACCGAAATGGCCGGTGTGATGATGGCGTCACCATAAAATAGCGCTGCACCAATCATGCCGAGTATGGGAATGATGGCAAGGTTCTTGCCTCGACCGCGCTGCGCCAGCGCCATCAATGACAGCGTGCCGCCTTCACCTTTATTGTCGGCGCGCAACAGCACTACCACATATTTCAGCGTCACTACCAGCAACAAGGCCCAGATGATGAGCGAGAGAATGCCGAGAATGAGGGGCTCGGTGACCTTGCCATCCTGCACCAATGCAGCGTTCACTGCTTCCCGCAGCGCATAGAGTGGACTGGTGCCAATATCGCCATAGACAACCCCAATGGCGCCCAAAGCCAGAATCCAGAATGACGACGGCGCAACCCCGTGGGGAGCACCGTGTCGTGAAAGGTCCGGATCGTCCGGTGCCTCCGTGTTTTGAACAGATTCAGTCATTTTCTTCTCCTTCATGCTGCGATGCAGCAAGCCGAACGGTTTAAGCCAAAACAATGCTGACGAGAATCGCGTTCATAGCAGGTCTGAACATCGCTGCGAGATAGGAAAGTGGTGTTGGTTGTCTTCGTGATCGTTATATTAAATCAATTATATCAGCATGTTATATGGACGACATAAGTCGTGCCAGGAATCCTTAGCCAATTTTGAAAGCCTTCACATGTCCCGGTACATCGAGCCCTGCCATGACTCTCGGGCACGGCAATGCCTGTTTAGCCACGATGCTCAACGGCACCACCCCTGCCCAGATCGGCAGTGCATAGTCCTCCTCGTCATCCCCCGGCGGACCGGTTCGCACCTTCGCGGACACGTCCTTCAGCTTCATGCCCAGCACCGTCGTCGCCTTCAACTCCTTCGCCTGCATGGGTCGCAACATATCCCAGCGACCGGGGAAGTAGTGTTCCACCATGGCTTTCAGCCGCGCTTCCTTGTCTTCGGCGAGCGCCACCTTGTGCGCTAAACCAAAGGCCAT
>JANNNG010000249.1:0-3322 GCA_031398425.1 Hyphomicrobiales bacterium
GCCAGAAAAAAGTTTCAGAAATGGATTGGATGGGTATCACAAGTTGGTCTGGTGAAATTGCCGCTATGATGTTCTGGGAGAGTTCGTTGCGATGGTCTTCCGTGAGACCTTCCGCATAAACCAGAACGTTGCTGTCGAGCGCAACCTTCATGGGAACAAGTCATCATACAATTCATCCCGCGTGCCGCGCTTCAGTCCGGGAATGGGCTTCTGTGATCTGAGAAACGCCAAGTGTTCTTGCTTCAATCGCTCCATGTCTTCAAGCGAGCGCTTGGCAGGCACGATTGAGGCAACTATTTTTCCGTGCTTCGTAATGTTCACGCTGTCACCATTTTCAACCTGTTCCAAGAGTTTGGAAAAGTCCCTGTTGGCTTCAGTGGCGGTGATCATACGCATGGCAGACCTCAAAGTAGTGAATTACCTACTTACACTCACGAGCAGCAAAAGTCAAGGAAAGGGGCTTTAACAGCCCCTTTCCGAAGTCGCTACATCCCCTTGGCCATATCCGTCACCACCGGCGACCAGGCACTCGTCGGTGCCTTGGTAATTACCGGCGCCTCACCACCCGATGCCAGCAAGGTTGCCACCGTGCGATCAGCCGCAGCCACATCCAGCGTGCCGTCGGAGCCTTCTGTCAGCTTCGAGATTTCGCCCATCATACGCTTCTGGTGGTCAATGGCGGCGGCACCTGTGGTGTCAGCGTCCACGACAATCTGTGCCGCCTCGTCATTGTTGGCGCGGGCATAGTCCCAGCCTTTCATCGAGGCCTTGACGAAGGTTGCCATGGTCTTGACGAAAGCCGGATCCTTCAGCTTGTCTTCCATGACGTAGAGACCGTCTTCCAGCGTGGCCACGCCCTGGTCTTCATATTTGAAAGTCACCAGTTGGTCGGCGGCAAGGCCGGCATCAATTACCTGCCAATATTCATTATAGGTCATGGTGGACACACAGTCCGCCTGCTTCTGAATGAGGGGATCAACGTTGAAGCCCTGCTTGATGACTTTCACGCCACCGGCGGAGCCATCGGTCTTGTAACCGAGTTTCGACATCCAGCTCATGAAAGGATATTCATTGCCAAAGAACCACACACCCAGCGTCTTGTCCTTGAAATCCGTCGGAGCCTTGATGCCGGTTTCAGCACGGCACGTCAGCATCATGCCTGACTTCTTGAAAGGCTGGGCAATATTGACCACGGCCTGACCCTTTTCGCGCGTGGCAAGTGCCGAGGGCATCCAGTCCACCACAACGTCAGCACCGCCACCCGCCAGCACCTGCTGTGGATTGATGTCGGGCCCGCCTGGCTTGATTTCAACTTCAAGCCCCGCTTCCTTATAAAAGCCCTTGGCCTGCGCCACGAGGTAGCCAGCAAATTGCGCCTGCGTTACCCACTTCAATTGCAGCGTCACCTTTTCTGCCATGGCTGCGCCAGACGATGCGAGCAAGGCAGAGGCTGCGGCTGCAACCATCAGATATTTTTTCATCGGTAGTCTCCCTGTTAAGTTTACAATTATACACGCCTCACGTTCGGTAAGACGGATGCCAGAATGTTGTCTTGCGCTCGGCGAGAACCAGCAGCCCGTAGAACGTCGACCCCGTGACCGCCGCCATGGCGATTTCGGCCCAAACCAGGTCAAGGCTTTGACTGCCTGATCCCGTCTGAATGCGAAAGCCCATGCCTGCAATCCGTGTCCCAAAAAACTCTGCCACGATGGCACCGATCATCGCCAGTGTCGAATTGATCTTGAGGGCATTGAAGATGAAAGGCATGGCGGCAGGAAGTCGCAAGGCAGTGAGAGCCTGGCCCCACGACGCGCCGTAGGAGCGCATCAAATCCCGCTCCAGATGCGACGACGCTTCAAGCCCCGCCAGCGCATTGATCAGCATGGGAAAGAAGGTCATGATCACGACAACGGCGATATTGGGCGCAACCCCCACGCCAAACCACATCACCATGATGGGAGCCACGCCCACGAGCGGCAGCACCGAAAAGAAATTGCCTACCGGCAGCAGCCCTCGTTTGAGAAAATCAAAGCGGTCGCAAAGCAGAGCCACGGCAAGACCCGCCCCACACCCGATCAGCCAGCCTGGAATAACAGCTTGAATAACCGTCATGAAGAAATCGAGTCGCAGTGTTGGCAGTTCGTTGATCAGTCGATGCCAGATCACCGACGGTGCTGGCAGCAAGATAGGGGAAATGGGAATCAAGCGGCACGCCACCTCCCACAGCAGCAGAATGAAAACACCGAGAACAGCGGGAGCAGCAAGGTCACGCAAGGTTTTCATGCCGACTTTACTCCCATGCGAAGCAACGTCCGGCGTTCAGCAAAACCCACAAGCCAAACCAGCAGAGCCGCCATGACGGAAGCGGCCACCAGTGCACCCCAGATCATGAATGTCAGCCCGTTGTACGATCCAACCAGCAGCCGTGCACCGATGCCTGCAACCGCCCCAGTTGGCAGTTCGCCCACGATGGCCCCCGTCAAGGCAATGGCGATGGCGATTTTAAGCGATGTAAACAGATAGGGCACGGAGGCAGGCAGTCTGAGCTTCCACAGGATTTCAGATGCACTGGCATTGTAGGTGCGCATCAAATCCCGGTGGATGACATCGGGCGAAGTCAGGCCCTTTACCATGCCAATGGTGACGGGGAAGAAACACAGATACATCGAAATCAGCGACTTCGGCAAAAGCCCGGTGAGACCCAGTGATCCGAGGACGACGATGATCATGGGCGCAATCGCCAGGATCGGAATGGTTTGTGACGCAATGATCCACGGCATCAGCGCCTTGGAAAGAATTTTCGAATGTACAATGAGAACGGCCAGAACAATGCCCAGCATGACCCCGAGAGCAAAGCCCAGCAACGTTGAAGAGAGCGTCACCCAGCAATGGTAGAGTAAGGATTTCACTTTCCATGGAGCGATTGTGAAAACCGTGGTCCAGAGTTCGGAGATGATCTGATGCGGTGCCGGGATCTTGGGTCGCGTGTGGTTCCATGACTCGTGCAACGCAGCCCACATGCCACCGCCCGCCGCCTTGATTTTGGCTTCTGCCACGACGGCATTCATGGGAATGCAGGCGATGTACCAGACAACCAGCAACACGAGGCAGACAGTCAGCACGGGAATGAACGAAGAGCGGTTCATGTTGAAACACCCCCTCCCCCCTTCGGGGTACTCCCCCGCCATGGGCGGGGGTCAAAAAAAAACAATTGTCCCACGCCCAATGCGGGGGGGTCGACCGGAGCGGGGGGGGGGGGGTTGAACAAGTCCCGCCCTAAGTTAATGCCCGGGCAGACAGGATGCCGCGGGCCTCAGGTTGT
>JANNNG010000262.1:0-3909 GCA_031398425.1 Hyphomicrobiales bacterium
TCCGCCGCAGACAAATCCAACCGTGTAATCCGCACAGCTCCAGACATCGCTCACCTCCCTCAATCGAGGTCAGCAATGAATCACCAATCAAATGATTTGGGAATCCCCCACAGAGTCAATTCATCCAACCGTGGGTATAAGGAGTAGGTTTGGGCGCTCAAAAGGCCCACAGGAAATGGCGCAATCAGGTCACCAGCGACTATGGCTGGCAGCGTCAAAAAACTATCGCCGATCGTCAGTCCACCACCAGACGTCGCAACCGACAAGCACAGCGTCGTCTCGTTAAAGATCGTGTTGTATTTTCGCGGACCTCCAGCGTCAAATCCTGTGAATGCACACCACTCGTCCCAAACGTCATAGTTGGCGTCAGTCAGATAGGGCACATCGCTTGGTTTGCTATTGCCATCAAGATAGCGCTGCGCAAAGGAACGCGTGCAGACCGGCATGTCGATCCAGCGGCAGAGCTCGGTTTCGATGAGACCTGTGCCATTGTGTTGCCCGGCCTCTCCATAAAAAATCCGGAAATCAAAATCCTCGTCGAGCCTCAGATTTCCATTCTTCTCTGCCGTAACTTCAAGGGCAATGCCTGAATTTTCCACAAGGAATCCACCAACCTTGCCTGCAAGCCAACTCGAAGCGAAGTCCCGGCACACCAGAACTCGGAGCCGTTTGCTTTGCTGATTATGCGTCTCAACGGCTTCAATTGTCGAGGAGATGATATCAAATGCCCGCCTGAGACCGGCAGAAAGCGCTTCACCGGCAGGCGTCAAGTGAATGGCATTGCCGGACCGCGTCAGCAATGCGACACCCAGCGACGCCTCTAGCAGCGTTACCTGTTTTGACACTGCTGGCCGCGTGACGTGCAATTCGTCGGCTGCTGCCGAAACTTTTTTCATTCGTGCGACCGCTTCGAATGCTCGCAACGCCGTGAGGTTTTGGTTCTTTCGCAAAATGCCTCCGTAACTTCAGGTTACTCTAGTCGACGTGTTGTCACTTGTCACCCCAGAGCTTGCTCGTTACGCAGTAAGCTTCGCCACATCACTGCGGGAGCCCACCTTGTCAAATCCAATCCGTTTTTCGCCTTTGGGTCCCGATGGCTGGAGTTCCGTACCTGATCAGGCCCTAGAGCACGCGGAACTTTTGACTGGTATTCCTATGGGGCTTGACCACGCCTATTTCACGCGACCTGACAAGGGATTGCGCACGGGAATCTGGCGCTGTGGTCCCTATACAGAACGTTATGACGATTATCCGGCCGATGAGTTCATGATCGTGCTTGAAGGTGAAGTCATGCTTGAGGGCGAGGGGTTCAAAGACACTTACCGTAAGGGTGATGCCTTCTTTGTGCCAAAGGGCTTCAAGGGAACCTGGCACCAGCCGGTTGCTATGGTAAAATTCTACGTGATTGTCGAATGAGATGCCGGACGAGGGCCAATTCGACTACGTGATTGTCGGCGCAGGTTCGGCCGGTTGCGTGTTGGCGTATCGCTTGGGAGAAGACCCGGCAACGCGCATTCTTGTTATAGAGGCGGGTGGAAGCGACCAGTCGTTGATTGTTGACATGCCAGCAGCACTGTCAATTCCGATGAACACCGCGCGCTTCAACTGGGGAATGAAAACTGAACCTGAGCCAGCGCTAGGCGGGCGCGAAGTGAACTTGCCGCGCGGCAAGGGATTGGGAGGATCGTCCACAATCAACGGCATGTGTTGGGTGCGTGGCAACCCAATGGACTATGAATTGTGGGAGGCCCTTGGCGCCGAGGGCTGGCGTTGGTCGAATGTGCTTCCCTATTTCAAACGGCTGGAAGCCGTTCAAGGCGGAGGCCCGCTTCGGGGCAATAGTGGCCCTGTCAAAGTCACGCGGGGTCCTGAGAAAAATCCGCTCTACAACGCATTTGTCAATGCCGGTGTTCAGGCAGGATATGCGCGCAGCCAGAACATGAATGAATTGCAGCACGAGGGCTTTGGCCCCATGGAAATGAACGTCGGCGATGGTCGACGCATGAATGCGGCGCGGGCTTATCTTAGGCCGGCCATGTCGCGCGGCAATGTGAAAGTAATAACAGATGCAGTGGTTGATCGCGTAAACTTTGAAGATCGAAATGCCACTGGCGTCCGCTTCATTGCAGCCGGAAAGATCCATGACGTAACCGCAACCCGAGAAGTAATCTTGTCCGCTGGCGCGATCATGTCACCTGTCATCCTCAAACGTTCAGGCGTTGGTCCTGGGACGGAGCTTTCGTCACTTGGCATTCCCGTCGTTCACAATGCAACTCAGGTGGGAGAGAACCTGATGGATCATCTTGAGCTTTATGTTCAGATGGAATGCACCCAGCCGGTAACCTTGTTCCCTTCGCAAAGTCTTTGGGGCAAGGCCAAGATCGGTATGGAATGGCTCGCCACGAAACGCGGCCTCGGTGCTACAAATCACTTTGAAAGTGGCGGCCACATTCGCAGCCGTGCCGGCATTGTCTACCCTGACATCCAATACCATTTTCTGCCGCTTGCCATTTCCTATGATGGGCAGACGCTTGCAAAGGGGCACGGCTTTCAGGTGCATGTCGGTACTAAGAGATCGAAGAGTCGGGGGTATGTTCGTTTGCGCGATTCACGGCTAGAAAGCCTGCCACGTGTTCGTTTCAATTACATGTCACATCCGGACGATTGGCATGAGTTTCGATCCTGCATCGATTTTACGCGCGAGATATTCGAGCAACCTGCATTCTCGAAATTTCGCGGCAAGGAATTGGCACCGGGAGCATCGGCCACCAGCGTTGCAGCGATTGATGACTTCATGAAGCGGAAGCTTGAAAGTGCCTATCATCCCTGTGGTACATGCAGAATGGGAAGCGACGAGTACGCTGTCACGGCGCCTGATGGGCGGGTTCGTGGTGTCACGCGCCTACGGGTCGTCGATGCTTCGCTGATGCCTCAGGCAACAGCAGGCGACTTGAATGCTCCTACACTCGCACTTGCCGAGCGTGTGTCTGACCTTATTCGCGGTCGCCATCTGCCAGAAGAAGAAGGCGCTGCATTGCTTGCCGACCCAAATTGGGCAGCCCGCCAGCGCGGGCCTGAGATCAGTCGTTGTTACTCCAATAATCGTAGTGCACTTGCTGCAGCTTTGCTTGCGAATGCGCGGGGCGACAAAGTTCCGATGGAGGCAGCATGATATGCGGTCCCGTCGTCGTTCGAATAGGCCAGCAAGACATAAACATCTCAAACACAGGAAAGGATAGGAAACATGACGAAGAGAATTTTAACATACGCATTTACATTGATGCTTGGTACAGCCAGTGCTTTTGCCGACAATGAAAGTTGCAAGACAGTCCGTTTTGCTGATGTCGGCTGGACTGATATTCAGGTTACAACCGGCGCTGCAACAGCCGTGCTGGAAGCGCTTGGCTATACAACTGATGTAAAGACAGTATCCGTGCCTGTGGCTTTGGCCACGATGAAGAGCAAAGACATCGATGTGTTCCTCGGCAACTGGATGCCAAGCATGAGTGTGGAGCTCAAGCCATATGCTGACGAAAAATCAGTTGATACGGTTGGTCTTAATCTTGAAGGTGCAGGCTACGGTTTGGTTGTACCGCAATATGTCTTTGACGCAGGCGTGAAAAGCCTCGCTGATGTTGGTGCCCACAAAGACCAGTTCAAAGGCAAGTTCTATGGCATTGAACCCGGCGACGACGGTAACCGCATTATTGGCGAAATGATTGCCAATCCAAAAAACAACTTGTCCGGATTTGAATTGGTCGAAAGTTCCGAGGCCGGGATGCTGACCGAAGCTGAGAAGGCGATGGCCAAGAATGAATGGGTCATTTTTCTGGGTTGGACACCACACCCGGTGATGGCCAAAATGAAGATTGCTTATTTGGATGGCATGGGCGATTCCGGTTTTGGCTC
>JANNNG010000280.1:0-42003 GCA_031398425.1 Hyphomicrobiales bacterium
TCGTCAACCGCATCAACGGCAAGGGCAGTGTTGTGATGTTCGTGTTCGACGCTTTCCCGCCGGTGCAGCAGCGTGGTGTGATCGCAGATGCCATTTTCAAGAACAATCCGGATATCAAGGTGCTGGATCGGGTGACGCCGGATGTGAAAGATGGCGGCATTGCCGACAGTCGCGCCAAGATGGAAGCCATTCTTGCGGCCAATCCTGCCAAGGGTTCTATTGCAGCCGTGTGGGCCGCGTGGGACCAGCCAGCCTTGGGTGCGCTGCAAGCCATTGAGGCCGCAGGGCGTGACAAGGAAGGCATTGTGATCACCGGCATCGATGCAAACCCTGAAGCCCGCGCCGCCATTGGCAAGGAAAGCAATTTCGAAGCCTCCATGGCGCAGGATTTCAAGGGCATCGGTGCTGCTGTGGCTCTGGCCGTGAAGCGCCACATCGGTGGAGAGAAGATCGTTCAGGGGGTGATCTATGTGCCAACCAAGCTTGTGACCTTCAGCAACGTGAGTGAATGAGTTCTTCTGGTCTTCCTGACCATGCGGGCGTGCTGAAGGCCTTTCAAGCCTATGGCACGCTTGTTTGCTTTGTCGTCCTGATTGCGTTTTTCTGGTGGGTGTTGCCAGATACTTTTATGACCGCCCGCAACATCGTCAACATCACTCAACAGATGAGCATGCTGGCTGTGGTTGCTTTCAGCATGACGGTGGTCATGGCCATGGGGGATTATGATTTGAGCGTGGGCTCCATGGCGACACTGTCCGGCATTGTAGCCGCCGTGATGTTTCGCGCGACGGATTCTGTTGCGCTCGGCATAGTGGCAGCCTTGGTGACCGGCATGTTGGGTGGTGCGATGAACGGCATGCTGGTGAGTTATGTGGGCATCCTGCCGTTTGTCGCCACGCTGGGTACCTTGACGATTTTCAGTGGCCTGGCATTCCTGCTGAGCGAGGGTAAAACCATTTTCGGTGGCGACATCCCTGCAAGTTTTTCCGGCTTTGCCAAGGGTGGAATTCCTTTGTGGTCCAGCGGCGAACAGGTGCTGGTGTTGCCCAATCTGACGATCCTGGCGGCTGTGGCGCTTGGGGTCGTGTGGTTTGTGCTGCAAAAAAAGGCTTTTGGCCGCCACATCTATGCCATGGGGGGCAGTGCAGAAGCCGCACGGCTTGCAGGCGTTGATGTGAAAAGCACACGTCTTGCCGCCTTCACCATCACGGGCCTTGGTGCTGCCATCGCTGGCCTGATGTATGCCTCGCGCGTGGCATCAGCCAACCCCACGCAAGGCAGCGGCCTGATGCTGGATGCCATCGCCGCAGTGTTTCTTGGCATGACCATCAGCCGCCACGGCGAGCCCCGCGCGGTGAACAGCCTGATCGGCGTTCTGATGATTGGTGTTCTCAGCAATGGTTTGACGCAGTTGAGTGTAGACAGCTATGTTCGCGACATTCTGGTCGGGACAATTATCATTGTGGCAGTGGCCGTTGGTAGTTTCGAAAAGCTGCGGCGGAATTAGAGCGTGATCATTTTTGGTTGGCTCAACAGCAAACAGAGGGACTGTTTGCTCTTTGGCAAACTGTCCCTGAACTTGAAGTTTGGGAACAGCTTGCAAGAAAAAGCAAGCTGTTCCCAAACTGCTTCAACCAAAAATGATCACGCATTAGGCCACGCGCATACCTGATACCACCAGTGGATTGGCCACGATGCTGTCGGCACTTGCCTTCAGCCAGCAAGCCTTGTTGGCAGTTTCGTAGGAAAATGCGTTGCAGCCGCTGGTGCTTTCACAGAGGCGCAGGCAGTCCTTTTAAAATTCAAGTTTCACACTTGCACTATCGAGGTCATTGCCGGGTATGTCAGATCGGGGCAGCATTCCAACGGCACTGATCGTCACTGTATCCATGCTAAAAAATCAGTTCTGTTGAGGGCAGGGGATCGTCTAAGACATACCTGTTGCGGGGAGTAGGACAAGATGACAATTGCCAACGATATTGCGATTTTGAAGCGGCAGGAAGATACCTTGCGATTCACGCATTTCGCTGAAGACGACGCATGGACGATTGGCGGTCAGATGCGGGCCCGGGCACTTGAACGCAAGCTGCCGCTGGTGATGGATATCCGCATCGGCATCAGGCCTTTGTTTTACGTGGCGATGCCCGGCACAACGCCGGAAAACCCGGATTGGGTGCGGCGAAAAATCAACACAGTCTATCGCTTTGAGGGCAGTTCTTACCGGATTGCCTTGGAGTACAAGGCAAAGGGAAATCCGTTTGACCAGTCGCGTGGAATTGATCCCTTGCAATACGCACCCGCTGGCGGTGGATTTCCCATCCGCCTTGCGGGCAATCTTGTCGGGGCGGTGACAGTATCAGGCGTCCCCCAGCGCGATGACCACAACTTCGTGGTGGAATGCCTGGCAGAATTCCTGGGCATTGCTTACAAAGATATTCAACTACCACCCGAAACCCTCTGATGTCGCAGGGTATTCTGTTCTGGCTTCTCGCCGCCCTGGCGACATTCCTGGTCGGTGCTTCTAAAGGTGGCATGCCTGGCGTTGGCATTCTGGGAGTGCCTATTCTTACACAAGTCATTTCGCCTGTGGTGGCCGCAGGACTGCTGCTTCCGCTCTATGTCATCAGCGACTGGTATGGTTTGTGGCTGTACCGCAAGAACTATAGTGCCTGGCACGTCAAATTCATGACCTTGGCGGCCTGCATCGGTCTCGCCATTGGCTGGGCCACTGCGCATTACAACAGCGATGCGCTGGTGAAGTTCATGGTCGGTCTCATCGGATTGTGGTATACCGCTGATTTAATTTGGAAAAGTTCCCGCAAAGCGGATGTGGCACCACGCCCTGCCGATGTACCGCGCGGGCTGTTCTGGGGCACTTTGGCAGGCTTCACCAGCTTTGTGGCTCACGCCGGCGGCACACCGTACCAGATGTACATGCTGCCGCAAAAACTCGACAAAATGACCTATGCGGGCACGGCCACCATCACCTTCACTTTCATCAACCTCTTGAAGCTTCCTCCCTACTGGCTGCTGGGGCAGATCAATCTGGGCAGTCTGCAACAGGGGCTCTATCTGGCGCCTGTTGCGCTGCTTGGTGCCTGGGCAGGCTTCAGGCTGACCAAGCTTCTGCCGGAGAAGATATTTTTCCGATGCGTCGAGGTGGCGTTGTTTCTGGTATCACTCAAACTGATTTGGGACGCGTCGAAAGGCTTCGGCTGGGTTTGACAAATCGCAAGCACTGCTGCACCTTTGCAGCAGGGGCATATGTTGCGGAGTCTTCCATGTTGCTGAAGCGTTTCGGCCTTGCCCTGATCTTGTCATTCATTCTGTCTGTGTCCGCTCTCGCCGACGGCCAGCGTGTGATCCTTGTGCTCGACGCGTCGGGTTCCATGTGGGGCAAGATCAACGGCAAGGCGAAGATTGATATCGCCAAATCTGTAGTGGGCAAGGTGCTGTCGACCTGGAAGCCGGAGGATGACATCGGGCTTGTCGTCTATGGCCACCGCGAGAAGGGGTCGTGCACGGACATTGAAACCGTCTGGCCACCCAGGCCTTTGACGATTTCGCAGTTCATGTCGCCCATCAAGAATCTGTCGCCCAGGGGCAAGACGCCAATGACGCAGGCCGTGCGGCAAGCGGCAGAGGCCTTGAAATATACTGAACAGAAATCAACGGTCATTCTGGTGTCCGATGGTCTCGAGACTTGCGACGCTGACCCTTGCGAAGTGGCGCGGGAGATGGAAAAGGCCGGTGTTGAGCTCACGGTTCACACCGTTGGTTTTGGTCTTGATGATCAAAATGCCGTTGGCCAATTGAAATGCATGGCAGAAGAGACAGGCGGCATCAGCGTTCTGGCCGATAATGCCGAGGAACTGGAGACGGCGCTCAATCAAGCCGTCGAAGCAGACGAGCCACCCCCGCCGCCACCGAAACCAGCACCAACACCTGAGCCGGTCATTTCGAAAGACTTCATCGGTCATGTTTACATGGCAGAGGGTATTGAGCTGCCAACCCCCTTCGACCAACCCGTCTGGGTGTTTCGCACCGCTGTTGATGGCAAGCCAGGTGAATATCAGAGCACCGAGTATGGCAAGAATCTCGAAGCGGACCTGCCGGTTGATGGCAACATGTTTGCGACAGTGACAGCCGATATGACCAATGTCTCCGTTCCCTTTGCCTACAAGGAAGGTGAGCCGGTTTCACTTGATGTGAACCTGAATGCGGGCATCATGCAATTTCAGGGCATGATGGACGAGAGCACGGATCTGCCGAAAGATGGCCCAACATGGGTGTTTCGTACGGCCGGCGGCGAGTATTACGGTACAAACTACGGCAACGCGCCAAAGAACCTGTTTGCTGCCGGTGACTATTTGGTCAAACTGTCCATGGGATCCGCCGAAGTTGAAGCGAGCTTCACGGTCAATCCCGGCAAGATTGGCGACATGGTGGTGACCCTCGGTGCCGGCACGGCGCTGGTTTCGGCCACCTATTCCGAAGCTGGTGAGGGTGTGCCCGACGGCACCACGTTTGAAGTCCGCAAACCGGCAGGCATCAGCGGCGAAAAAGCCCATGTGGCCACGGAATATGGCAACAACAAACGTTTCCAGCTTCCGGCTGGTGATTATGTGTTGATTGTCAAACTCAACATTGCAGAAGTGGAAGTGCCGTTGAAAATAGTCGCTGGCCAGGAGGCGACCACGAATGTCAATCTTGACGCAGGGTTCATTGCCGTGAAGTCGCCATCAGCCAAGCGCATTGACGTGCAAGCGGGAAAGCCCGCTTTGGACGGAACGCGTGCGCGCCTGGGCACTGAATATGCCACAGAACTCAACTATGCCGCCAACAGCGGAGTCTATCATATCATGGCCTACGGTGACGGTGATGCCGTAATTGGCGAGGCAGATGTGACGGTGGTTGCGGGCCAGCGTGTGGAAGTGGCATTGCCCTGATCGATACAAGCAGCACAATGTTTTGCTTGAATGAGTTGTCTTGGCGCGATTAGCCTCGCGTCATGAAACTCAAATTCCACACCCTCGATGTTTTCACTGACCGCAAGTTCAGTGGCAATCCGCTTGCTGTCGTGCTGGGTGCCGATCATCTGTCCACGGAGCAAATGCAGATTATCACGCGGGAATTCAATCTTTCGGAAACAACCTTTGTGATGACACCTGATGAGCCGACACACACGGCAAAAGTGCGCATCTTCTTTCCAGGGGGTGAAATGCCGTTTGCCGGTCATCCGACATTGGGTACAGCGGCACTCTTGGCCATGCAAAAACAGAAACCCGGATGCAGTTTCGAATCGAAAATCAGACTGGAACTGAAAGCGGGCCTGACGCCTGTCACCATCACGCGGATCGCTGATCGCATCAGCGGAACCTTCACTGCACCTGTTGTGCCCTTTCACGCTGCCGTAGACCTGCCGACAATTGAACAAGCAGCCCGCGCACTGAACCTCACTCCAGAAGACATTGGTTTTGATGGCCACGCAATTGCGTCTCTTGAAGGCGGACCACGGTTTTTTTATCTGCCTGTGAAAACCCGTGCGGCCCTGGAAAGCTCAAAGATACTCGAGCCCCACTGGTCGGCACTCATCAAGCCCATGAATGGCGTTGATGCGGCTTACCTTTACACGCGCGGTGGCGATGGTGTGAAGACGAATTTTCGCGCCCGCATGTATGCTCCGACAGGCGGAATTCCTGAAGATCCCGCCACTGGCTCTGCCACGGCTTTGCTTGCAGCACAATTGCTCACTGCAGAAAACTTGGCAAACGGCACACACCGCTGGCGGCTGGAGCAGGGCTATGAAATGGGTCGTCCGTCAGACCTGCGCCTGGAAGCTGATGTGCAGGCGAGCAAATTGACAGCCGTCCGCGTTGGCGGATCGGTCGTGCACATGATGAATGGTGAAATTGAAGTATGAGTCTATTCGACCTTGAGCAGCGACTTTGCTTCTGCTGTCACAGCGAGACCTTCATTCAGATTGCCAGCCCCGCAGAGCTGCACGGCATTGTTGCGCAAATTTTCAGCCTGTGACTTGACGTCAGCATCAAGGCCTTGTGTGGCAATGGCCTTGTCAATCTTGGCAACATCGTCCTGGCAAGCATCAGCAAAAGCGGGGCCAGCGAAAAAGCCAAGTACAAGGGTCGCAGCGGCGATATTACGAATCATGATGAAAGAGTTCCCGTCTATGAATTGGTTGTGCGGCCCTAGCGGCAAATTGTGACCACAGTTTGCCCGAATCAGCGTCCGACAGAACGGAGATGTGCGCACCCCGCACACCTCCGCCCCCAGTTCCGGCCTGTCTTCAGGTCAAGCCAACGAGAGTCTTCAGTTCCGTGGCGGATGCGGTGCAGGCAGCCTCGTCCTTGGCGTCACGGGCTGTGACCGCCTTGTCCATCAGCTCTTTGGCCTTGGTGGTACCCGCTTCATCCAGCTTCATGGTCTTCATGGCCTCTTCGATTTTGGTGATGTCACCTGCACAATCAGCGAAGGCCGGGGCCGCCAGCAAGGTTGTGGCAAAGGCGGCGGCAATCAAAGTCATCTTCATGGATATTCTCCTTGTTAGAATGTCAGAAACTGACGCCATCCACATTGAGTTCTGCTTGAGGTCAATGACCCCAAGTACCAGCTTCCATGAATGCGCCGCTTCAAGCGACGCGCTGGAAACTTGGTCTGGGAATGGTGCGATGAGGGGGCGACACTGTGATCAATTGTGGCAGTTGCCTGACAGATTGTCGCGCTGTTGAAATTCCCCGTTGGCAAGAGTTTTTCGCCGAACGGGGGATTGTTTCAGAAGCCTGTCAGTTCATTTCACGATAGCTGATCGGATACCAGTCATAGCCCGTTGCATTCTTTGCAACAAAGCCTGTCGCAGGAAAAGCGGCATGGTAGAAACTGACCTGCATCCTGTCGACCGATGCCATGTCGAGCAACTTCTTGCGGGTCTCAACTGCTTTTGCCTTGTCGAGATCAAAGCCCAGGTGCCATTCGGGATTGCGTGCGAAGACGCGCGGGTCATTCGAAGCGTCACCAATGACCAGGAGCGTTTTGTTGCCGGACGACACCACGAAGGATGTGTGCCCCGGTGTATGCCCGTCGGATTGAATGGCCGTGATGCCCGGCGCCCATTCCTTGCCCCACTCGGCTTGGCGCACATCCTTCGCAAGCGGACCGAACACACGCGCGGCTGTCTTGAACGCACCACGCGCGGCTTCGGGCACGGCATTCATTTTCGCCTCGTCCATGTAGTGCGCAAAGTCGCCCGCTGGCACCACGTGTTCGGCCCCCGCATAAACCAGTTCACCTTCCTTGGTGCGCACGCCGTTGATGTGATCGGGGTGGAAGTGGCTGATCAACACGGTGTCAATCGCTTTTATGTCGATGCCAGCGGCGGCCAGGTTGGTGGCCAGTCTGCCAGTGGTGGGCGCACCATTGTTGTTGAAGCCTGCGTCGATCAGAACCAGCTTGCTGCCCGTGTTCACCACCATGGTGTTGAACTGGTTGATGAAGGGCTTGGTTGAAATGAACTGGCTCTCCATGTGTTTCAGCTGATCTTCCACGGCCACATTGGGAATGCGCTTGGGGTCAAACTCTCCCGCCACACTGCCGTCATGCAATGCCGTAATTTCAAAATCACCAACGTTGAAACGGAAAAAGCCGGGCGCCTGTGTGCCAAGCTTGGGGGCTGCGGCAAAGCCGGTCAGCGGTGCCAAGCTGGTTGCTGCGCCAGCGGCCAGAAATGTTCTGCGATCCATGGTCCATTCTCCTGATGCTACGCCGTCAGCTGGAGTTTGGGCGCTGCATTGAGGCTGCGCAAGATATGCAACAATCAAAGTAACATTAAATTCTGGTCAGGTTGTCAGCGCCATCAAAACCGTCTATGCATCGCATCATGAACTTTGCGCTGTGCACATTGCTGCTTCTTAGCTGCCCCTGAGGGCCGCCTGGGCGAAGCCTTGGCTCTCTGGGGAATTTCCAATAAGAGCCAGCAGCAGCAGAGAGTATTCCAAGATCATGATGATTTCCCCCCGCGAGAAATATCGCGCCTATCCACCCGTTTCCTTGGCTGATCGCACGTGGCCCGACGCGTCCATCACGAAAGCGCCAACCTGGTGCAGTGTTGATTTACGCGATGGCAATCAGTCACTCATCGAGCCGATGGGCCATGAGCGCAAGCTGCGCATGTGGAATGCGCTCGTGAAAATGGGATTCAAGGAAATCGAGATTGGTTTTCCGTCAGCTTCACAAACGGATTTTGATTTCTGCCGCTTCCTGATCGACAACAACAAGATTCCCGATGATGTAACGGTGCAGGTATTGGTACAGTGTCGCGAGGAATTGATCACGCGCACCTTTGAAGGCATTCGTGGCGCGAAGTCGGCAATCGTGCATTTTTATAATTCGACGAGCGAATTGCAGCGCCGGGTGGTGTTCAAGTCTGATCGAGAGGGCATCAAGCAGATTGCTGTCAATGGTGCGCGCCTCATCAAGTCACTGGCTGAAAAGAGCGCTATGGAAGATGCCATCCGCTTTCAGTACTCACCAGAAAGTTTCACCGGCACTGAACTTGATTATGCCGTCGAAATTTGTGAAGCGGTAATGGACGAAATTCGCCCGACATCTGCAAAGCCACTTATCCTCAATCTGCCCGCCACCGTTGAAATGTCGACACCGAACATTCACGCCGACCAGATCGAATGGTTCTGCCGTACCATCAAGAACCGCCCATCGCTCATCATCTCGCTGCATCCGCATAATGATCGCGGCAGCGCTGTAGCCGCCACTGAACTCGCCATCATGGCGGGGGCGGATCGTGTTGAAGGAACACTCTTTGGCAATGGCGAGCGCACGGGCAATGTTGACCTGATCACGCTGGCAATGAACCTGTTCACGCAAGGTGTTGACCCAGGATTGGATGTGTCGAACATCAACGACCTGATCCGCATGGCGGAATACTGCACACAGCTGCCCGTGCATCCACGCCACCCCTATGCAGGTGAACTCGTGTTCACGGCCTTCTCAGGTTCGCATCAGGATGCCATCAACAAGGGCTTCAAAGCGATGAAGGCGTCGAACAAGCCGCTGTGGGAAGTGCCTTATCTGCCGATAGACCCCATGGATTTGGGCCGCAGTTACGAAGCTGTGGTGCGCATCAATTCGCAGTCAGGCAAGGGCGGCATCGCCTATATCATGGAAACGGAACATGGAATCGAATTGCCGCGCCGATTGCAGATCGAGTTCTCGAAGGTCGTGCAATTGATTGCCGATGGTGAGGGTGTTGAAGTCGAAGCTTCGCGGCTGTGGAGCGCTTTTGAAAGTGAATACCTTGATGGCAACGGTCGCTATGGCTTCATCGAACACAAGGCCGCCTCGGACCACGGTCAACAGCCGATCACAGCGAGAATCACCGTTGATGGTGACGTGAAAACCATCAAGGGCCAAGGCAATGGCCCGGTAGACGGTTTTGTTGATGCGCTTCGAAAAGAATCAGGCTTGCTGTTCGACGTTGTCGACTACCGCGAACACGCCATGGGGCACGGCGCCAATGCCAGTGCGGTTGCCTACATGGAGCTGCGTGCGCCCGATGGGGCAACGTTGTTTGGCGTGGGCATCGACAAGAACATTGTCGTCGCCAGTTTGAAGGCCATCGTCAGCGGTGTGAACCGTGCCATAAAAAAAACCCCGGCGTGAAAGCCGGGGTTTCAAGTTGGGCAGTTGGGGAGATCGCTTGCAGGGGATCGGGGGAACTGCCTTGGGAGAAGAAAGAAGGAAACCGGGGCCGGAGACGAACCGTCTGGCGAGGGGGCGGGTTAACAGACGACCTGTTCCAACCCCGGTTTTTCGACGTCTGCCTGCCGTCCCGGCGTGCAAACGTATGTCAGAAACTTTTAGCCTGCTGGCAATTAAAGACCTTGCGGTGTGTCGGAACAGTCTTCCACTTCACACTTCTCGACTTTTAATGTGCCTTCGACGGGCCAGAACTGGTTCTTCTCGACGACTGTCATGTTGTGCGTGGCGGGGATCGCAGCAACCGGAATGATGGTGGCCCAGGCAGTGGCAGCGGAACCGGCAACGGCGAGAACGAAGAGTGTGTAACGGATCATTTTTTGTTTCCCTCTGTGTTAGTCATCGTTTGAACTTGCAGACACATTAGGAAGTTCCATTGGAACGCCGACTGAATGGCGCGTTCATACTCTGTTTAGAAATGATAATTTTCGACTGTTTGTGACAATCGCTTCTGCTTTACTGGCGAAAACACAGGAGAAAACAATGGCTAAGCGCTTAAACTGGCTGTCTGCCGCCAAGCTGGAAAAAGGGTTTTCGAAGAAAGAATTTTCTGCTGTTGATGTGGCCAAGGCTTGTCTGGAACAGGTTTACACGTTTGATGCCGCCCTCAATGCAATGAGTTTTCTGGATGAAAAGACAACACTTGCCATGGCCGAGGCCAGTGCGAAGCGCTGGAAAAAGGGCGAGCCGTTGAGCCCGCTCGACGGTGTGCCGGTTCTGATCAAGGACCTGTTGCTGACAAAGGGTTGGCCCACCTTGCGGGGATCGAAAACCATCTCGAAAGAGGGTCCTTGGGATGTGGATGCGCCAGCCGTTGCACGGCTGCGAGAGGCGGGTGCGGTTTTCATGGGCCTCACCACCACGCCGGAATTCGGCTGGAAGGGTGTGACTGATTCTCCGCTGACGGGCATCACGCGCAATCCGTGGAATGTGGGCTTGACGCCTGGCGGCTCATCAGGCGGATCGGCAGCGGCATTGGCCGCAGGCTACGCGCCACTGGCCTTGGGCACCGATGGGGGAGGCTCCATCCGCATCCCTGCGGCATTCACAGGCACCTTTGGCTTGAAGCCGTCATTCGGGCGTGTGCCCGCCTATCCCTTGTCGCCGTTTGGCACTGTGGCCCATGTTGGGCCGATGACTCGCACCGTGGGCGATGCTGCGATGATGCTGAACGCCATCAGTCAACCAGACAACCGCGATTGGTTTTCATTACCCTATAATGATGTGGACTACACTGACAGACAGAAGCGCAAGCTGAAGGGCTTGCGCGTGGCCTGGTCAGCGACGCTGGGTTATGTCGAAGTTGATCCTGAGATTGCCGGTTTGGCGAAACAGGCCGTTGACGTTTTGTCAAACCTCGGCGCTGAAGTGACGGAGATTGATCCAGGCTTCGCCGACCCCGCGCCGGTCTTTCGAACGCTGTGGTGGTCGGGGGCACGAGCACTGCTGGGTGATTTATCGCCCGAGAAGAAGGCGCTTCTCGACCCTGCCTTGGCAGAGGTTGTGGAGCAGGCGGCTTCCATCACTGTGAGGGACTTGGCTGAAGCGAACAAAATGCGAGGCGCACTCGGCACGCAGATGCGGCAGTTCATGGAAAACTACGACGCGCTGGTCACACCAACACTTCCCAT
Source organism: Hyphomicrobiales bacterium (assembly GCA_031398425.1). GTDB lineage: Bacteria > Pseudomonadota > Alphaproteobacteria > Rhizobiales > Aestuariivirgaceae > Aestuariivirga. The sequence continues at coordinate 11,421 of JANNNG010000280.1, forward strand.
CACGGCCTTTGAAGCCGGAAAACTGCAACCCGGTGAAACTGATGCTCAAAGCAAATGGGTCAACTGGACCCCTTTCACCTATCCCTTCAACCTCACGCAACAACCGGCAGCGTCGACGAATTGCGGGTTCACGGTAGGTGGACTACCAGCAGGACTGCAGGTGGTTGGGCGGATGTTTGATGACCGGACTGTGTTGAAGGTCTGCGCTGCCTATGAGGCTGAGACAGGTTTCCACAAGGCAAGGCCCAAGGCCTACTGAGTACTCGAACTTGGAAAGGGACTGTTTGCTCTTTGGCAAACTGTCCCTGATCTCGAAGTTCGGGGACAGCTTGCAAGAAAAGAGCAAGCAGTCCCCAACGCCGCAAGTAAAAACAAAAACGGCCCGCCGAAGCGGGCCGTTCTGCAATTCAGGCAAAGCCTGGATTAGAAGCGCCAGACGGCGATTGCATCGACGCGGGTTTCGCGCGACTTCACTGTCGTTACCCTTGCACGGACTGGTGCGAGAACCACGCTATTTGCAACTGCCTTGGCACGACCATAAGACGCTTCCACGCCCAATGTCAGCTGCGAAACAGGGGTGTAATAGAGACCACCACCGATGACGTAGCCATAACCAGGACCTTTGAGGTCGGTGTACTTACCGCCCAATTCGGCGAGAAGTGAATCGCTCAACGTGAAGCCCAGGTAAATGGACGCACTGCTGTAACGGTCAGAGTTTCCGGCCAAGTGACCATCTTCACCGACGCCAAACGCGACGCCGAGATTGGCCATGTCACCAAGGGCGAGGCTGGCACCAGCGTTAACTGTCCAGTCTTCGTCGGTACCCGGACCCGAACTATCCCAGTAACCAGCATTCAAATCGAAGCCGAAGGAGTCACCCGAATACTTCAATTCAGCCGCTGCACCCAATGCACTCTTCGTGCCTGGGCCCGAGCCGTGCAGAACGTTGTTGTCTTCATCTTCAACGCCAACCGCGAACGAGATTGGACCTGAGGAGTAGCTCAAACGGATCTGCGATGGGTCATCACTGTGACCACCGATGTTTCCGCCTGTCTGGATGTATGCGCAGATACAACGGTTGTCGAAGGCATTGCTTGATGCAGCCAACGAACCATCCACACCACCACCAAGGGTCAGTTCAGGAGTGATTTTCCACCAGCCCCAGTAACCGTCAGTCGCAACGCTTGGGTTACCACGGTTGAACTTGCCGTGTGTTCCCTTTTCTGCGAGCAGAGCGATACGAACGCCAACTTCACCCACTGCGGTGTCCGTTGTGCCGACGACCTTCAAGCCAGCGCGAGTCGTGATATCCACGCTCTTGTCTCTGGCAGTCGTTACAACTGTCGTTGCAGGCGGAACGTTAGCAGGACCAGCGGCCGTAGCCACAGTCGTTGTAACGCGCTTGTTGCGGTACAACACGCCAGCGCGCACGAAGCCAGACCACTGAATATTGGTCGAGGCAGGCACGTCAGCTGTTGGCATCACGCCGATGTTGTGAGCCTTCGGGCCGTAGAACTTGTCTTTTTCGGTGTTGAGGCCAGGAACGATGATGGCATCGGCCTGTGATACCGACAACAGCTGATAGCCAGCTGGAACCGATGGAGATGACTCAAGCTGCGAGATACGGGCGTTCAAACCTTCGATCTGAGCCTTCAGGTCCGACAGGTCGTCGGCGCGGGCGCTAACCGACACGGCCGCGAGTGCGGCTGTACCGAGAAGTGCAATTTTCACTGCGTTCATTTATATTCTCCCAATCTTGGAGGTTGGATGAGCCCCCCGATCCCCTGCATTGTTGAAGGGAAGGCAATGAGGCATTCGAGTCACCTCACACCTCGTCTTTGTCGCTGCTTGCACAGTTAACGTCAACCTACTTGGCCACGACTTGGCCAGAATTCAGCCACATGTGGCAGGGGTGCAACAGTGCGCACGAGGCTGAATGGGTTTCCTTCACATCGATGTGCCGCAAAGCCAGAGCCATTCATGAACGAGTAGCCAAAGCGTCATGATAATGCTAACAAATCCTTAAATTTGCGTTGTGCCCAAGACTATTTTCAACAGTTCCATTGGTTACGACGATCATCAAAACATCATTGAGGGGGAATCACTGTCATGCCGAAATGTCGTCCAACAAAATGGCTGCCCTGGGCGCTGCTTGGCGCGGGTCTGCCTCTTTTGGCGGCCTATGTCACGGGCACCGGGTCCTTGACGGATGACATCAAGAGCAGGACCGGTCAGTTGCTCTCGGCGAATGAGCAGACGGCCTGGGCCAAGCTGGACAGCAACGTTCGCGACTACCAGATCAGCGGCACTGCACCAAGTCAGGAAGCCCTTGATCTTGCAGTCAAATCGGTTGCCGGCACCTATGGTGTTCGAACTGTCACGAACACCGTGCAGATTGTCGAGCCGGTGAAAATGCTGGCACCAACGGTCGAGTCGGTTGATGCCACAACCGACATGCCGGAGATCAAGGGCACATGGCATGAAGGTGTGGCAGAGAAGCTGACAGTAAGGGTGGGGGAGACGCCATACACGCTTGGCAGCAGCCCTGAGCTTACATCCATGGGTGGCAACTGGTTGCTGAAACTCGCCAAACCATTGCCCGAAGGCAAGTATGACGTCACGGTCGAATCATCGGACGGAAAAGTCGACCTGGCGGCTGCGGCTCCGGGCAAGCTGACGGTTGATTTGCCGGATCCACCACCGCCGCCCGTGGTGCTGCCAGCACCAACTGTGGAAAACTCTGTGGGTAACTCGGCGCTGCCAACCTTCAAAGGCACATGGCCTGAGGTTGCTGCCAAGGCGGTCAACAAGAATTTGCAGGTCAAGATTGGGGAAAGCCTGTTTGTGCTAGGCAAAAACCCCGAGTTGAGCTCGGATGGTTCAGGCAATTGGCAATTGGTTCCAGCCCTGCCTTTGCTCGAGGGCGAGTTTGAAGTCATGCCGGGAATCGTCGGCACCGATGGCAAATGGCAGAAGGCGGAGGCTCCTGCCAAGGCCGTGATCGATCTCACACCGCCTGCCTTGCCCGAACTTGTGATGCCCAAGGCCGACTCGCTATGGCCCTTCGCCATCACCGGGCGCTGGCCGGAAGTGGGCGGCAACTCACTGGCCGCCGCGTTGGCCGGGAAAACTTACGAGGCCAACAAGGGCGAAGAACTGAAAACCGACGGTAAGGGCAATTTTACACTCGACCCTCGCGTCAATCTTGCTCCCGGCTCCTATGACCTGGAAGTAACAGTGAAAGATGCCGTGGGCAACGCGGCGAAGCAGGTGTTGAAAGCAGCGGTCGTGATCCCTGAGCCTGTCAAGATCGTGGCCGCAGCACCCGCTGTTGTGAACGCCGTCTCCGCTGATGCCAAATGGCCCTATGCGGTGACCGGGACCTGGGACGAGAAACCGGGAAACACCCTGTCAGCCACGGTGGATGGCCGAACCTATGTTCTGGGTCGCGGTGCGGCCTTGACGAGTGATGGAGCAGGCAAATTCAGCTTCGCCCCGTCAGCCCGATTCGCTCCCGGCAGCTATGACGTGGTGATCACCACAACAGATGCAACGAGCGAAGCAAAGGTCGTGACCGCCAAGGCGGCCATCATAGTGCCGGAGCCTGTCAATGTTACACCGCCGCCGCCTATACCTTTGGCAGCCGCAGGTGTCGACGTCAGACCTGCTGACAGTGTCTGGCCCTACGCCATCACCGGCACGTGGGATGATCGATCCGGCAATGCACTGAAAGCCGTGGTCAACGGACGGACCTATCTGTTGGGTCGTGGTGCAGCGCTCACCTACCCTGAACCCGGCAGATTCAGCTTCGCGCCGTCGGCCAGATTTGCCCCCGGCAGCTATGATGTTGATGTCATCACATCCGATGCTTCCGGAGCGCAGCTGGTGACAACGCTGAAAGCCGCCATCGTCATTCCCGAGCCACCGGCGGTCATTCCACCGCCGCCTCCTGCCATCGATATTCCATCCCCCACGGTGATGTCACAACTGGACCTGACGGGTGCGCCTCTCATCAAGGGCCGTTGGCCCAACAGCATGGCAAGCAAACTTAATGTGACCCTTGATGGTCGCACCTACAGGCTCGGCGCAGACGGCAATTTGCGTACCAAGGATGATACCTGGACTTTATTTCCCGGCACTGCCCTCAAGGACGGCATCTATGACGTTGTCGTTGAAGCCAGCGACGCTGCTGGCAATGTCGGCAGGGATGTAACGACGAACGAATTGGAAGTGGACGTTTCCCAGCCTGCAGCCCCCACTGTGATGACCATGTCGGGAGACTCATCGCCTGATCACCTGTCGGGTACCTGGGATGAGGCTGGGGCGAGATCTCTGAAAGTGACCGTGCCACAAGTGAGCCTGACGGCGGAATTGGGGGCTGCGGGCACCGCCTTGACCAGCGATGGTGCGGGCAAATGGCGCCTGAACCTGGCCACGCCTTTGCCACCGGGAGACTATAACGTGATTGCTGAATCAACAGACTCGCGCGGACGCGTCCAAACCGATGTGTCGGAAGCAGAGGTCATTGTTGTTCCAAAGGGAGAAACCCCACCGCCACCGCCGCCGCCTTACGACTGCGTGGGCGTGATGAACCGCATCGCGAATGTCTTCCCGATCCGGTTCGAATATGACCTCACCGACATCACCAAGCCATTTGATGTGTCAGTCGGCCAGTATTCGGCGTTGTTGAAAGACTCACGTTGCATTTCACTGAACATCGAGATCAAGGGCCACGCCGACTTTCGCGGCTCCGACGCCTACAACATCGACTTGAGTGAACGCCGCGCAGACATCATCAGGGGCATGTTTGAAACTGCGGGCGTAGATCCTGCCAGAATGTCGTTGCGGGCGCTGGGTGAATCAGAGCCGCTTGATCCGGCAACGACGGATGAGGCCCGCGCCAAGAATCGCCGTGTCGAAATCACGGTCAAGCCATAAGGGGGAATGTCATGAACGAGTTTTTCAATTGGAACGACACATGGTTGGTGGTGCAGCACAATATTTGGTGGATGCTGCTGGCTGCTGCGATCGGCGCATGGGTGGGTTGGCGGACGTGTGACACATCGTCTGGCAATTCGAACTGAGCGGGGATGCAATGCTTCACTATATCATAGAACTGGCCGTCTGGCTGTTGGCGTCGTATTTCACCGGTGCTTGCATCGGTTGTCTGTTCCGCAAACTTTTTGGCGCTGACGATTACGTGGCAAAACCGGCTGTTGCACCGGTTGCCGTGGCAGAAATGCCGCGCATGGAAACACCGCGGCCCGTCGTGGCGCCGATTCCGGTGACTGCCCCTGGTGTTGCAGCGGCAGAACCGGTTCGCATGGCACGCATGGAACGCCCGCGCGGCATTGCCATGGCGCGAGGTGGCAAGCCCGACGATTTGCTTCGCATCAGCGGAGTTGGCCCAAAAAACGAAAAGATTCTGCATTCCCTGGGTTATTTCCACTTCGACCAGATTGCAGCCTGGACGCCGGAGAATGTCTCTTGGGTGGATGATCATTTGAAGTTCAACGGTCGCATTGATCGTGAGGAATGGATCAACCAGTGTCGCCTGCTCGCAGCCGGCGACGAAGCAGAATTTGCCAAGCTTTATGGAACCGGTGGTGAAGATGCCAACGATGCAGGCCTGCGCACTGCGCGTGGCCCGCAAGAAAGGGCCCAGGCGGCTCCGCCGGCGGCAGCCTTGATGACGGCGAAGGTCGTGGCCGACGATGAACAGGCTGCCGCCTCCGGCACGATGGTCAAACCCAAGGGTATTGACAAGGCGCGCGACGGAAAAGCTGATGACTTGCAACGCATCAGCGGCATTGGTCCCAAGAATGAAGGCGTTCTGCACTCGCTTGGCTTCTTCCACTTCGACCAGATATCAGCCTGGACAGCAACGGAAGTGAACTGGGTCGATGACCACCTGAAGTTCAACGGCCGCATCAAGCGCGAGGAATGGATCCGCCAGGCGCGGCTGCTGTTCGAAGGCAAGGACGCCGAATTCACCAAGCTTTATGGCAGTGGTGGCGTGAAGAACAAGAAGGGGGAAACCCGATCAGGAACGCGCGCCCGCAAGGCGTGACGTCACGCGACATCGCCAGCCGTTAAATCCGTTCGGCCACGAGGTCATATTCCTCAGCGTCCACGATTTTTACGCGCACCATGTCGCCGGGTTTCAAATCGGTCGCATCGGGAATGAAAACGTTGCCGTCAATCTCTGGCGCATCCCAGGGCGAGCGGGCAATGGCTTCTTGATTCTCAACGTCAATCTCGTCCACCAAAACGTTGATTTCACGACCAATCTTGCCTTGCAGGACGCTTGCCGAAATCTGCTGTTGCAGTTCCATGAAGCGGCCGTAACGCGTAGCCTTCACTTCGTCCGGAACCTGCGGCAGACCGAGATCGTTTGCGGTGGCGCCTGATACGGGCTCGTATTTGAAGCAGCCTGCGCGTTCGATGCGGGCCTCTCTCATCCATTGCAGAAGATGCTCGAAATCGGCGTCTGACTCGCCCGGAAAACCCACGATGAAAGTGGACCGGATGGCGATGTCGGGGCAGATGCTGCGCCACTTTGCGAGACGCTCCAGCACCTTTTCCTGGTTGGCGGGGCGGCGCATGGCTTTCAGCACCGACGGGGACGCATGCTGGAAGGGAATGTCGAGATAGGGCAGAATCTTGCCAGCCGCCATCAACTCTATCACATCGTCCACATGCGGGTAGGGGTAGACATAGTGCATGCGCACCCACGCGCCAAAGTCGCCCAACTCTTTCGCGAGATCATAGAATTTCGCTTTCACCTCGCGACCGCGATACTTCGAGGTGGCGTATTTAATGTCGACACCATAGGCCGACGTGTCTTGCGAAATGACCAGCAATTCCTTGACACCGGCCTTCACCAATCGTTCGGCTTCATAGAGCACAGCAGCAGCGGGGCGCGACACGAGATCACCGCGGATCGAGGGAATGATGCAGAAGCTGCAGCGGTTGTTGCAGCCTTCGGAAATTTTCAGATAGGAATAATGGCGGGGTGTGAGATGCAGGCCCTGGGGTGGCACCAGATCCATCTTGGGGTCGTGCAGCGGGGGAAGTGCTGCATGCACGGCGCCGACCACTTGTTCATATTGATGCGGACCCGTGACAGCGAGCACGCCTGGGTGGGCGGACTTGATGGCATCGGCTTCAACGCCATAGCAGCCTGTGACGATGACGCGGCCATTTTCCTGCATGGCTTCACCGATAGCGGACAGACTTTCCGCTTTCGCTGAATCGAGAAAACCACAGGTGTTGACGATCACCACATCAGCGTCGTCGTAGCCCGGTGCAATGACATAACCCTCGGCGCGAAGCTGAGTCAGAATGCGTTCGCTATCGACAAGGTTCTTTGGGCAACCCAGTTGGACCAGCCCCACTTTTGGTATATGCATTGTCATGGCGGGGGCCTTAGACCATTTGCGCAGGGAATGAAACACCGCGCGGTTGGGGCTTGTTCATTTGCTTAAAGCGTGGCCAAAAGGGGACCTGAATTTCACAAGGCCCGACATGTTCACCAAAATCCTGATCGCCAACCGCGGCGAAATTGCCTGCCGCATCATCAAGACGGCACGGCGCATGGGGATCAAGACTGTTGCAGTCTATTCCGATGCGGACGCTCGGGCGCTGCATGTGGAGATGGCGGATGAGGCTGTCAACATCGGACCAGCGCCAGCCTCCGAATCCTATCTCGTGATCGAAAAGATCATCATGGCCTGTGAGCAGACGGGTGCTGAGGCGGTTCATCCAGGCTATGGATTTCTGTCGGAACGGCCGGCGTTTGCCAAAACCCTAAATGAAGCGGGCATCATTTTCATCGGCCCGAACGTTCATGCCATCGAGGCCATGGGCGATAAGATTGCATCAAAGCAAACAGCCATGGCGGCAGACGTGTCTACCGTGCCGGGGCATATGGGGATCATTGCATCCGTTGATGAGGCAGTCAGGATTGCCGAAGGCATGGGTTATCCCGTCATGATCAAGGCCTCGGCAGGGGGCGGCGGCAAGGGAATGCGGGTTGCGTACAATGCCGTTGAATGCCGCGAGGGTTTTGCTCTGGCCAAAGCTGAGGCTCTGTCCGCATTCGGTGATGATCGCATCTTCGTCGAAAAGTTCATCAGCAATCCACGGCACATCGAAATCCAGGTCTTGGGTGACAAGCATGGCAACGTCATTTACCTCGGCGAACGTGAATGTTCTATTCAGCGTCGCAACCAGAAAGTCATCGAGGAAGCGCCATCACCACTGCTGAATGATGCCACACGTGCGTTGATGGGTGCGCAGGCTGTAGCACTCGCCAAGGCGGTGAATTACGACAGTGCAGGCACGGTGGAGTTCGTGGCAGACCAGGACCAGCGTTTCTACTTTCTCGAAATGAACACACGGTTGCAGGTGGAACATCCGGTGACGGAATTAATCACCGGCGTTGATCTCGTCGAACAGATGATCCGCGTCGCCTTCGGAGAAAAATTGCAACTTCGTCAGGAGGACGTGACGTTCAAGGGCTGGGCCATCGAGTGCCGTATCTATGCCGAAGATCCAACGCGCGGATTTCTGCCGTCAACAGGGCGGCTGGTAAAATATCGTCCGCCCACGGAGGACTTGTCAGTCCGCAGCGATACGGGTGTTTGTGAAGGTGGCGAGATTTCGATCTGGTATGACCCTATCGTCGCGAAGCTTTGCACCCATGCAGCAACCCGCAGTGCCGCCATCACAGCCATGTCGTCAGCACTCGACAGTTTCGTGGTCAGGGGCATCAGACACAACATTTCATTTCTGTCCGCCATCATGCAGAACCCGCGCTGGCAAGCAGGTGATCTTTCGACCAGCTTCATCGGCGAGGAATTTCCGCAAGGTTTTGCCGGTGTCGCGTTGACACCGGAGTCAACGCTGATGATGGCGGACGTCGCTGTCTATGTTGATCACATCGAAAACATTCGAAAACGGAAAATTACTGGTCAATTGAATGGCCGGACGGTGATGTTTGACCGGAAACGCCATGTCCGTGTGGGAACAGAGTGGGTTGAGCGGGAGGTCACCGATGCGCTGGATGCCAAAGCGCAAACCGCGATTTGGCGTGCGGGCGAACCGATGGTGACCATGGGCGAGATCACTGTGCAGGTAGAACCCATCACCAATGGCTATCACCTGTCCTGGCGTGGCACTGCTGTTGATGTTCACGTTTTCACACCGCGAGAGGCTGAACTTGCGCGTTTGATGCCCGAGAAAATGATCGCTGACACATCAAAGACCTTGCGCTGCCCGATGCCGGGGCTTGTCGTGTCGCTGGCTGTCGTTGAAAATCAATCAGTGAAGGCGGGTGACACGCTTGCCGTGATCGAGGCCATGAAGATGCAGAACGTGCTGCGTGCCGAGCGCGATGTGACGATCAGGACGATCAACGCCAAGGCCGGTGACAGCCTTGGCGTTGACGCGGTGATCATGGAATTTGTTTAGATCAGACCTTCGGCTTTCATGGCGGCTTGCACGGCGGGGCGGGCGGCAACGCGCGCCTGGAAAGCTGTGATGTTTTTCAGCGGTGCAAGATCGATCCCCACATTCTTGCACCAATTGAGTATCGTGAAGGCATAGGCATCGGCAACACCGTAGGATTTGCCGGTGAGGAAGTTCTGTTTGCCAAGAACACCGTCGAGCCATTTCAGCCGCGTCGAAACCCGCTCAATGATGGCCGTCTTGCCCTCAGCAGGCATGGCGGGATTAAACAGGCCGCCGATGCCCTTGTGCAATTCAGAGGCAACAAAGTTCAGCGCTTCCATCGTGCGGTAACGCGCCATGGTACCAGCCTTCGGCAACAGCTTGGTAGCCTTGGCCTTGTCGGCCAGATATTGCACGATGGTGGCGACTTCCGTGAGCACGTCGCCCTTGGCATTCAGTTCCAGCGTGGGCACATAGCCCTTGCTGTTGATCTTGATGAAGTCGGAGCCGATGGCGGTTTTCTTGGCGCGCAGGTCTACCTTCTCAAGCTCGAACTTTTTGCCGATTTCCTGCAAGATAATGTGCGGTGCCAGCGAGCATGCGCCCGGTGCATAATAAAGCTTCATGGTATTCTCCTGATTTTCACGCCGCCATTGCTGCCATTATATGAAACAAGTCAAGGTACTATTTTATGGGAGGACCAAAAATCTTGGCAAATTGCGCGCGCAGCGCCGCATCAAGCTGGTCCATGCTGATTGCTGAGCTTTGGTTGCGGATACTCGTCACGCCGTGTTCCGTCACACCACAGGGCACGATGCCATCAAAGTGGGAGAGGTCAGGATCGAGGTTGATGGAAATGCCATGAAACGAAATACCGCGCCGGACCCTGATGCCCAAGGCCGCGATCTTGTCTTCGCGACCAAGGCGCTTCACCCAGACACCCACGCGGTCTTCGCGCGTCTCTCCGACAATACCAAGATCAGATAATGTTGCGATGATCCATCGTTCCAGTGCCGCAACAAAAGCCCGCACATCGCCGCCACGTTTTTTCAGATCAAGCATGACATAGGCAACGCGCTGGCCAGGGCCATGGTAGGTGTACTGCCCGCCGCGCCCGGTCTGAAAAACCGGAAACCGGTCGGGGGAGATGAGGTCTCCGGGCTTGGCGGATGTGCCGGCGGTGTATAGGGCAGGGTGCTCGACCAACCAAACCAGTTCCTGGGCTTCATCTCTCGCAATGGCCTCGGCTTCGGCTTCCATGCGGGCAACAGCGTATGCATAGGGCACAAGGCCCTGGGCCACCTCCCAGCGCACCAGATCAGTGAGCGATAAATCTGTGTGAATGTCTTGCCGCAGCGCCATGGACCAGGCTTTTGCGGGGTTCGACAGCCGGACGCAAGTGGTCTAGGTTCAGGCCATGGAAGCCCTGTTTGCCATTGCGATTCTGTTGTTTCTCATTGCCCCCATTTTGGCAATTGTGGCCCTGGTCAAGATATCGACGCTGGAAACCAAACTTCGGCAGCTCAAGACGCAACTTGAAAACCTCACTTCGGCAGCCATGGCTGCCACGGAGGCACCTGCTCCTGCAAAGTCTTACGTTCAAGCGGAGCCGGTTACCGCCGTCGTCAAATCAATCGTGCCTGAGCCTGAAGCAAGTGTTCTTGCAGTCGATGTCGACCCGTCCGAGGCTGCGCCAGAACCTGCGTTCATGCCGCCGCCGCGCAATGTGGAACAGGCACTGGCGTCACGCTGGCTGGTGTGGTTGGGTGGTGCAGCGATTGCAATTGGCGGGCTGTTGTTTGTCAAATATGCCCATGACAACGGGCTGATCCCGCCGATTGTCCGTGTACTGATTGGTTGGCTCGCCGCGGCTGTTCTTGTTGTTGCAGCGGAATGGCTGCGGCGCAGACGCGGTGAGGATGTGAAGGACTATGTGCCTGCTGCCCTGTCTGCTGCGGGTCTTGTGATTGCCTTCGGTGTGTCCTACGCGGCTTACGCGCTTTATGATATCTTTGCGCCAGCCGTGTGCTTTCCGGTTCTGGCTGGCATCAGTCTGGGCGCGCTCTGGCTGGCCACGCGGCAGGGACCGTTGATTGCGGCATTGGGACTGGTCGGGGCGACGGTCACACCAGCACTTGTCTCGACCAACAATCCCAGTGTGTCGGGCTTCTTTGCATATCTTCTAGTGATTGTTGTCGCTTCGCTTTGGCTGTTGCGCAGGCTTGAATGGTGGTGGCTGGGTTATGCCGCTTTGGGCGCTGGCCTGGGATGGTCGCTGATCTGGGTCCAGGGTTTCAGCATCACGCCCAGTCTGCCCATCGGCATCTTTGGATTGGCCATCGCTGCGGCAGCGGTTTGGGTGCCACGTGGGCGAGCCATCCTTGATGACAACATGGGCAATCTGTCGGAGCCAAACAGAATCGCACCGCCCATGGGTGTTGCGATCATGGGCTGTGCTTCAGGTGCCATCATCCTGTCCGCCCTCGCCGTACGAAGTGGCCACGCCATTTTGCCATTGATCATGTTTGCCATCGGTATGGCCGCCGTTGTGGGTTTCGGCTGGCTGCGCCGGGGCTTTGTGGTGGCACCCCTGCTGGCCGCTGCTGCCACATTGCTGGTGTTGATGGCGTGGCACGACGTAGGCTTCCACACCTGGGCCTTTGACGAGCAGGGCTTCTGGACCACGGTGCCCGGTCTGTTCGAGCCGCCACGTTTTCGCAACGCGATGTTCATTGCCTCGGCCGCATTCACCGCTGTGGGATTGTTTGGTGTTCTCAGTAAAACTGACCCACGACCCTGGGCGGCACTTGCATCAGGATCTGCTTTCCTGTTTCTGTTTGGTGCCTGGGGCAGGGCGGATTTCACTCTGAGCTGGCAAACTTGGACCGTGTTGGCAGTGCTCCTGATGGCAGCACTTTGTTTTACGGTTTGGCGCAAACTTCCAAGCCAGACCGAACCACACGCGGCCCGCAGCATCGAGCTCCTGATCGGCTCCATCGCACTGCTCGGCTGCTTTGCCCTCGACCGCGCATTCGATGGTGTTTGGCAGACCCTGGCGATTGCCGCCTTCGCAACAGTGCTCGCCTTTGTCACTCGCATAGCCGCCTTGCCCAATGTGGCGGGCATCGCTTCTGCCGTTGCAAGCTTTGCGGCCTTGCGATTGTTTGTTGGTCGCGAGTTCTGGGGTGAACCGCGTGACCTGCCGCTGGGTGGCTATTGGGTCATCTACGGCTATGGCATTCCCGCAGCCCTGTTCTGGCAGGCCTCGAAGTGGCTGCATCGCGAGGGCTTCCTGCGCTGGCGTGTGGCGTTTGAAGGCATCAGTCTTGGCCTTGCCGTGGCACTGGTATCGCTGGTGCTGCGCGTGTGGATTGGCGGCGGCATCGTGAGAGAAGAGTTGGGACTCCTGGAACTTGCCGCCCACGGCGTGGCGTGGGCAGGGGCTGCCTATGGTCTTGCCTATCGCCAGCAGCTTTACTCTACCTTTGTGTCGATGTGGGGTGCGCGAATTCTGCTGGCAGCGTCATGCTTCGCATTCGTCTGTACACTGACGATACGCAACCCTGTATTCACCGGGCAGGCTGTCGCAGGAGGGCAGGTGTTCAATGCCTTGTGGCTGGCCTATCTGGCACCGGTGCCACTGCTGGCACTGATCGCACGGAAACTTGATGCCCTGGGCTGGGCCCAATTGCGCAGTGCCATCGGTGCATTTGCACTCGTGCTGTTGATGACGTTTGTGACTTTTCAGGTGAAGCGCCAGTTCCAGGGCGTTATCTTGGAACTCGGATTTGAGACACAGGCGGAATCCTATGCCGTGTCTCTGGCCTGGCTGGTGACGGGGATTGGCATTTTCATTGCCGGTATCAGACTGGAGCGGCAGACCATCCGCTATGGTGGTCTTGCCGTCATTGTGCTGACGGTGCTGAAAGTGTTTGGCTTTGATCTGTTCTCGCTGGGTGGGCTCTGGCGCATTGCCAGCATCATCGGGCTTGGGCTTTGTCTTGTAGGAGTCGGCTGGCTTTACACCAGATACATCGGCAACCCCGCCACCAAAAAACCAGAATCAGCAGTTTAGCTAATCTCACATTCGACTTTGACGCACAGGGCTACCGTGATAGTCGAAACCATGGGGGCTTCTTGAGAAGGAAGCAGACGGTGCGTTCTATTTTCTCAAAACTGCACTGCGCAGTGCTTGCGTGCTTGTGGCTTGCATTTTTCGGAGGTGTGGCAGAGGCCGGAAGCAAGCGCGTGGCGCTTGTCATCGGCAACGGTGCCTATCAATCCGTGCCGCAACTGCCCAACCCCAGAAGAGATGCGGAAGTCGTGTCCACGGCCTTGCGCAAACAGGGCTTTGAAGTTGTAACAGCCGTTGATCTTTCTCGCGTCGAACTGGAGAAAGCGGTTGAACGATATACACGCGCGTTGAACGGCGCTGATATCAGCCTGTTTTATTACTCCGGCCATGGAGTGGAAGTGGGCGGCGAAAACCGCATCATTCCCATCGACGCGACACTTAGCAAGCCCGAGGAACTGGAGACGCAGACCTTTAGCCTGCAGACCATTCTGCTTTACATGCAAAGCAACAGCCAGGCGCAATTGCTGTATCTCGATGCTTGCCGTGATAACCCCTTCAGTGACCGCGCCTTTCTGCTGGGGGCCGATGATACAGAAAAACCTGCGGGCAAAGGCTTGGCCGAACAGAAAAGTGCAATTGGAAGCCTGATCGCCTACGCCACGGAGCCAGGCAAGATTGCGCTGGATGGCACAGGCGACAATTCGCCTTTCACCACGGCCGTCATCAAGCATTCGTTCACGCAAGATGTGGATGTGCAGTCCGCGCTCATGCAGGTGACGGCGGATGTTTATGAAGCAACACAGAAAAGCCAGCGCCCATGGATCAACAGTTCGCTGGTAAAGCCCGTGTTTCTCAATGGTCTGGCCAAGCAGACTGTTGCTTTGAATGTGCCGCCGATGACAAAGACCCTTGCGGAGATCCAGTCAACGGAAACAACGCGCGATGTTGGTGCAGGACCGGTGACGATTGGGGCTGGCCCGCAAACAGTGTTCAGTGACGAGACTGCGCAAACCTTGCCCGATGCAAAAGCCTACAAACTGATGCAGATGCCGGTGTCCGGCACGCTGTCGATTGATGATCAGGTCTTGTCCGAGGGCGCCGTCATTGATTCTGCCAAGTTCAGGACCTTCAAGTTTGAACCCTCAACCGATGTGCAGGTGTTCAAGGATGCGAATTCTTCGGCTTTGCTGGTGCCTGCCATCAACGTGGAGACTGTGGCGATTGCAGCTGATGGGTCAGCTTTACCGGTTCAGATCAAGATCCAGCAGCGCATGCACGAGTGTGATCTTCTGGCAGCCGAACCGCTTGATTTCCAGAGTGTGGGCAAGGGTGTTGAGCTTGACAAGATCGACGTGTCGCAAGCCCTGATTGCTTGCCAGAAGGCGGTGGAAGAGCATCCGGAAAATATTCGTTATGTCTATCTGCTGGGTCGGGCGCAATTGAGTGCTGGCAACGTCAGGCAAGCACTGCCGCTCATCCAGAAAGCAGCTGATGGCGGTTACGTCCGGGCTAACAATCAACTGGGTGTCATGGCCACGGATGGCATCGGCATGGACATCAATCTTGAACTTGCCAACACATTTTTCAAACTGGCGGCTGACAAGGGCGATCCCCTGGCGCTGCTCGCGTTTGGCAGCAACATGGTCAAAGGCATCGGCATGAAGGCTGATCCCAAACAAGGTATTGCCATTCTGAAACACGCTGCAGAACTCGGCAACACTGAGGCGCTTGATGCGATGGGCTCACTCTACCTCTACGGCGGTGCCATCAAGGCCAGCCCGAAAAGGGCAGCGGGCTTTTATGATGCTTCGATCACCCGCAGCGTACAGAAAAAATCCCGCCGTCAGGGTAAAGCTTTCGGCGGTCACCCGACGGCACCTACGGACATTGGAAAACTCTATTTCAACGGCAACGGTGTCGAGAAGGATTTGCGCCAGGCCATCAAATGGTATGAGCGGGGCGCTGAGCGGGGCAACGAGGGCGGTGCCGCCGACCTGAGCCTCATTTTCAGCGAAGGGCCGGATGACCTTCGCAATTTGACAAAGGCGGTATGGTATACGTCACTCGCATTGGCGTCGCGGGACTTCGCAGGCAATGCTGAACTGCTGCAGCGTCTCGCTGGCTTGCCGGATGACGCCAAGCGCAGTGCGATGCGCGACTTCGTCAATCTCGTCGGTCCGTGCAACACCAATACCGCCGATGGTCTTGATGATACCCTGGTGATGCTGTCCGGCAAAGCATGGCTGCAACGCCAATCAGATTCCGGTGAAATGGCGCTTCCCTCCGTGGACGAAACATTTTCAAGGCCTGATGGAACCGGTGCTGCGGATGAACTGAAATACTGGAACCTTGTCAATGAAGCAGGCAGCGATGCGGCCTATCTCGCCTATCTGGAAGCGTTCCCCGACGGCATTTTCGCCGACATCGCCCGCAACCGCCTGGGTGGATTGCTGGAGCGCGTGAAGCAGGAACCCACTGTGGCCGCTTGCGAACCGCTGCCCCTGGTGAAACAACCGAAGAAAAGATTTGAACCGGTCGTGAAAAAGCCCGTGAAACGAGTTGATCCGGTCAGGCCAAAACCACTGCCTCCGGTGATCAAGCCTGTGCGTCCAAAGCCAGTCATTGAAAAGCCGGTGCGGCGTCCACCCCCGCGCGTGAGGCCACCGAAGCCTCCCAAGCCAACAAGGCCGCCGAGGCCTCCACGTGTGATCATTGAAGATGAACAGCCCGACTTTGAAGAACCGGAATTCGACGAACCACCAAGGCGGCCTAAATTGAAGCTCAAGCTCAAGCTCCGCATTCCGGGCTTTGAAAAACCGCAGCGCGATGACAATCCATGCCACGGGGGTGAATGCACTGATCGATGAGGCGCAGGGGACAGTTTGCCAAAGAGCAAACAATCCCTGTTGTGATCACGAACTGTGACCGCGCTTACAGTTGTTCATCACGGGTACATCTAGACTCTGCCATGCTTGATGCGAGTAATTCGACTCGCCAAGGTGGTACGCAAATGATAAAACGATGTGGGGGCCTTCATGCTGAGGAGGCTTGACGTGACAAGAGCTTTGTTGTCTTCCGCGACGCGCCGTGTGTTGCAAACCGCCGCAGTATCCGCATGCCTGTTGATTGGCTCAGCAGACCTGGCACTTGCCGCAGGAAAGCGCGTGGCCTTCGTTGTCGGCAACAGCGCCTACAAAGCTGTGCCAACCTTGGCCAATCCCAAGAACGATGCTGAAGCCGTGTCCGCCGCATTGCGCAAAGTTGGCTTTGAAGTTGTGACCGCGATCGATCTTGATCGCGCGGCCTTTGACAAATCCGTAGAAACCTTCATCCGCTCCCTGTCCGATGCTGATCTCAGTGTGTTTTATTATTCTGGCCACGGCGTGGAAGTGGGTGGCGAAAATCGCATCGTTCCCATCGACGCGACCTTGTCGACCGAGGAAGCGCTGGAAGTTGAAACCGTCAGCCTGCAAACCATCATGATGGAAATGCGCAACAATTCACGCGCCCAGTTGCTCTATCTCGATGCCTGCCGTGACAATCCGTTCAAAGTAAAAAGTTTTCTCGTCGGCGCTGACCAGATCAAGAAACAGGTTGGCCGCGGGCTTGCCAAAGAGAAAATCGCGATTGGCAGCCTGATCGCCTACGCCACGGAACCCGGCAACATTGCGCTGGATGGTGATGAAGCGAACTCGCCTTTCACAACAGCCGTCTTGCGGCATTCGTTCGAGGCCAGCGTGGACGTGCAGACCGCCCTGATGTCCGTGACGCGGGATGTATGGAAATCCACTCAGGAAAAACAAAGACCATGGTCGAATGTAACTTTGACTGAACCGGTATTTCTCAACCTTGGCGTCAATACCAAAGACGTTGCTGAAGCGCCGAAAGTGGATCGCAAGATCGAAATTGTCGCAAAGCCGTCAACTGTGGGTCTCGGCGCCCAGCAGGTTTTGACGGAAACGGATTTGCAACAATTTGCAGACACGACGAAACTAAAGCTCGCAAAAATGCCAGAGTCCGGAACCGTTTCGAAACAAGGTGAAGTGCTGTCGGAGGGCACGGAGTTTGATGCCAAAGCCCTGTCAACCTTGAAGTTTGAGCCATCGATCGGGGCGACCAGTTTTACGCCTGACATTGAACTGGACGCCACCATGGCAACAGGTGAAGTGTTGAAAGTGGTGGTCAAGCAAAGCGTTGAAGTGAATCTTTGTGACACGGAAGCGGGCGAGCCCTTGGATTTGCAGGGCACACAGAATGGCGTTCTGCCCAACGAGATCAACATCGAAGCCGCACTTGCCGCTTGCGAAGACGCAGTCAGGGATCATCCCGGTTTGGGACGGTTTCAGTATCAATTGGGCCGGGTAGAACTGGCAGCGAAGCAAACCGATAAATCCAATGCTTGGTTCGAAAAGGCCGCCGCTTCAGGACATGTTCGTGCCTTGTATCAACTCGGCTACATGACACAACATGGGCTGGGCCGAACTCAGAGCGTTGAAGCTGCCAACACCTATTTCAAGCAGGCGGCCGACAAGGGCGACCCCTACGGCATGCTGGCCTACGGTCGAAACCTAGTGCATGGTCGTGGCGTCAAGGCTGACATCTCGGTCGGAATGACGTTGCTCAATCGCGCCGTGGAAATGGGGCATACTTATGCCATGAACGAACTCGGCGCCATCTATGCCTATGGTAACCCTGTCGAAGCCAATCCCAAACGCGGCATTCGTTTTTATCAGGCGTCAATGGAGCGGGGTGACATCTATGGCATTCGCAACATGGGGGATGCCTATCTTCGGGGCCTTGGTGTTGAAAAAGATCCCGCGACTGCGTTGTCACTTTTGAAGAAGGCAGCCAAGAGCGGCCATCCTGGTGCATCGACCGATATCGGGGCGATGTATTTCAATGGCAACGGCGTGCAGAAAAATCTGGACGAGGCTATCAAATGGTATGAGCAGGGCGCCGAGCGCGGCAACCGTGCCGCCGCTGCCAATCTGGGCTGGATATTCTCGAAAGGGCCTGAGGATTATCGCGATGTGACTAAGGCAGTCCAGTTCGCGGCCTTGGCCGTTGCCCTTGATATCTATCGGATCGACAAGGATTCAGAAACGATTCTCGCCAACCTTTCCGATAAAGCCAAGAAGAGTGCTGTCAAAAAGCTGATCGCAACGGTTGGAACTGATGAGGTTCAAACCACTGATGACCTCGACCAGACCCTGGTCTTGTTGTCGCGAAAAGCCTGGCAAACCCGCAACCCACGCCTCGACTTATTTTGAAGGAGCAGATCATGAAATACTCTTCGTTGAAAATGGCAATGGCAGCCTTTGCCTTTGCGATCTTTGCCTTCTTGGCAGGAGCGCAGGCGGCAACGGTTGATCCTCCGGCCGACACCAGTGCAGCAGGCGAGTTAGCCTATTGGAACAGCATCAAGACGTCTGATGATGTTGAGGACTATGAAACCTATTTGAGAACCTTTCCTGATGGTATGTTTCTCGATGTCGCCATCGTCCGTTACCAGGAACTCGGCGGCAAGGCGAAAATCATCACTGAGACTCCAGACGAACCCATCGTCGTGAAGCCGAAGAGAAAGGCAACGTACGAGCCTCCATCCAAGAAATACTCAAAATCGATCTTTGCCAAACCCAAAAAGGCAAAGCACGTCATGACCTATACCAAGGCTTGGAAGCCCAAGGCCGTGAAGAAAAAAGTTGTTTACGCGCCCTATAAAAAGCAGAAGACGGTCTATCGTTACAAAAAGCTGAAAGCCCCAAAATACGTGAGGGTGAAAGCTGCGAAATATTATCCTCCGATCAAAGCAAAGCGACGCTACGCTGAACCAGGTGAACGCTTGGTAGGTAGCGGCGGTGGCGGCGGTAGCGCTGGCGGCGGTGGCGGTGGTGGCGGAGGTAGCGCTGGTGGCGGCAGTGGCACCGGCGGTGGCGGCGGTGGTGGTGGCACCGGCGGTGGCGGTGGCGGCGGCGATTCCAGTTGGTAACACCCTTGAACAGCTGATTTGACAACACCGGGCAGGGCTGCTAGCAGCCCTCCCGTTCAATACTCACACAGGGGTTGGAGGTCTGCACGGGAATGTGAATTCCCCTCATAGCAGGCATCCGTCCGGTGCCGGAATTCTCCGGTGCAATCTCCTCTGTGGCGGATCAACCGGAAAAGGAAAGAAATATGGGCACGGTACCCTTTACCATGCGCCAGCTGCTTGAAGCGGGCGTACACTTCGGTCACCAGAAACACCGCTGGAACCCCAAGATGGAAAGCTTCATCTATGGTTCGCGCAATGGCATTCACATCATGGACCTGTCTCAGACGGTTCCCCTGTTGCACCAGGCTTTGAATGCGATCACCGATACCGTGGCCAAGGGCGGTCGCGTGCTGTTTGTGGGCACCAAGCGTTCCGCGCAAGAGCAAATTGCAACGGCTGCCAAACAGTCGGCTCAGTATTATGTGAACTCGCGCTGGATCGGCGGCATGTTGACGAACTGGAAGACGATCTCCAATTCGATCAAGACGCTGCGCCAACTCGACGAAGTCGTGACCTCGAATGGCGCTGGCATTACAAAGCGCGAATTGGTCAACAAGACGCGTGAGCGCGACAAGCTGGAAAAGGCGTTGGGCGGCATCAAGGACATGGGCGGCGTTCCCGACATCCTGTTCGTGATTGACACCAACAAGGAACAGATCGCCATCAAGGAAGCCAATCGTCTGGGCATTCCGGTTGTGGCTATCATCGACACGAACTCTGATCCTGCCGGAATCACATTCCCGATTCCAGGAAATGACGACGCGGCCCGTGCCGTGGCGCTCTATTGCGATCTCGTGGGCAAGGCCATCATCGAAGGCATTTCCAAGGGTGCCACATCTTCGGGTGTTGACGTCGGCGCCATGGAAGAACTGCCTGCGGAAGTATTGCCGGCGGCGTAACTCGCAAGTCTCTTTCCCTCCCCCTTGTGGGGAGGGTCAGGGTGGGGGTCGCTCAACTCTCAGCCGTTTTTCAATCAAATTCCAAGACCACCCGACCCCCACCCCAGCCCTCCCCACAACGGGGAGGGAGTGAGGGGGAACTCAGGAGAATTCCCATGGCTGCAATTACAGCTGCACTCGTAAGCGCATTGCGTGAAAAAACCGGCGTTGGCATGATGGACTGCAAGGCAGCGCTGGTCGCCACCAACGGCGAAATGGAAGCCGCCGTCGATTGGCTGCGCGCCAAAGGCCTGTCCAAGGCAGCAAAAAAATCGACCCGTGTGGCCGCTGAAGGCCTGGTCGGTGTCATAACCAAAGGCACCAGAGGTGCTGCAGTCGAAGTCAATTCCGAAACCGACTTCGTGGCCCGCAACGAAAAGTTCCAGGCCATGGTGGCGGAAATCACCAAGCTGGCCTTGGATGCTGATAGTTCAACCGAAAAGCTGAAAACCATGCGCTACCCAGGCTCTGAGCATGAGGTTGCCGCCTACGTCGCCGAAATGGTGGCCACAATCGGCGAGAACATGACGGTACGCCGCACCGCTTGCTTGTCAGTCAGCGATGGCGTTGTGGCTTCTTACGTGCACAACCAGGCTGCCCCCGGAATGGGCAAGATCGGCGTGCTCGCTGCTCTTGAAGGTACTGGCAACAAGGACGAGATCGCAGGCTTTGGTCGCCTGCTCGCCATGCACATCGCGGCAACTAACCCGGTCGCTCTCGACATCAATTCGGTGCCGAAAGACGTGCTCGCCCGTGAAGCAGCCATTCTCGAAGAGAAGAACGCAGGCAAGCCCGCCAACGTGATGGAAAAGATCGTGGCTTCCGGCGTCAAATCCTTCGCCAAGGAAAACTGTTTGCTGGAACAGCCTTATGTGCATGATGCTTCAAAAACAGTGGCGCAAGCCGTTGAAGAAACAGGCAAGAAGTCTGGTTCTGCGCTCGTTTTAAGGGCCTTCGTTCGCATGCAGTTGGGTGAAGGCATCGAAAAGACAACGGATGACTTTGCGGCAGAAGTCGCGAAGATGTCTGGTACGACGTGATTGCAGGGACAGCTTGCTCCTGGGTAAGCTGTCTCTTCAGCGTTTACCAAAAGCGGGTTTGGCACCGCTGCTCTGGCCAAAGCTGCTGGTTGGCGGAAGGTTTTTCTGCATCAGATTCTTCGCATAGTCAGCACTGTAATTATCGTCTTTTGCCAGTTTTCCATTTGAGGCCGCTAGTGCTGAGATTTCCTTGCCCAAATCGGCACGGCGCTGCTCCGAACCGGGCGGCGAACCAAACCTGTTATCGCCATCGTCGCCAGAGCAAAACCCGCATTCTATGATTTGCCAAAAGCCGATGATTGGCACCAGGCCAATGAACCACCAAAAGCCGCTCTTGTCCCTGTCATGATAGCGTTTCACAGTGACACAAACACTGACAACCATGGATGCAATTGAACCGGCCAGCGACATCAGGCTTACGGCAATTTTCATGAAAGGATTGCTGTTTGGGCCAGCCACGATCGCCAGCAATCCGAATGCCAGTGCAACAAGAACGCCGGCGAAAATCTGACCGAGCCACCAACTGCCACGACCAAGGCGACCTTCAAATCCAAAAAACTGACCCAGCATGTCCGCCCCCCGCAAAATGTGGCTTTGAAAGCTGCCACGACTTCCCCTAATGCGTGGTTAAGTCATTCCCGCTATTCACTTTCAACACTCCCGAATCGTTCAGGATTTCCCGATGGTTGCCCAGGAAAAACGTATTCTCCTTAAAATCTCCGGCGAAGTGCTGATGGGCGGACAGCCTTTTGGCATTGACCTTGCTACTGTGGGCCGCGTGGCCGATGAAGTTTTGGAGTGCCAGAAGGCAGGCGCGGAACTTGCTCTCGTCATTGGCGGCGGTAATATCTTCCGAGGCATTGCCGGTGCGGCCAAGGGCATGGACCGGGTTTCCGCCGATCATATGGGCATCTTGGCAACGGTGATGAATGCGCTGGCCATGCAGGGAGTGCTCAAGGGCAAGGGTTGCGATGCACGCGTTCTCTCCGCCATCGCCATGCCCACAGTCTGTGAAACCTATTCGGCCTCCAAGGGCATTCATCACCTCGAAAAGGGCAGGGTGGTGATTTGTGCGGGTGGTACGGGGCTGCCATTTTTCACCACGGACACAGGTGCAGCGCTTCGCGCAGCAGAACTGAAATGTGATGCACTTTACAAGGGCACCAGCGTGGACGGTGTCTATTCCGCTGATCCAAAAAAGGATCCCGCCGCCAAACGCTATGACACAATAACCTTCGATGAAGTGCTCGCCCGCAACCTCAAAATCATGGATGCGGCGGCCATTGCACTGGCGCGTGACAATGATGTGCCAGTCGTAGTATTTTCAATCCGCGATGCGGGGAACGTCGCCTTGGTCTTGCAGGGTCAGGGCCAGTTCACCCGCGTGAGCAAGAACTGACGAGGAAGACAAAATGGCCGCCCCAGAACCTTTCAATGCCCCTGATGTCAAGCGCCGTATGCATGGCGCAGTCGAATCGCTGAAGCATGATTTTGGCGGACTGCGCACGGGGCGCGCCGCCGCCAGTCTGCTCGATCCCATTCAAGTTGATGCCTATGGCGCCAACATGCCCTTGAACCAGGTTGCATCCGTTTCAGTACCTGAGGCGCGATTGTTGCAAATCAGCGTTTGGGATCGTGGCCTTGTAGTTGCTGTCGAAAAAGCCATCCATGCCTCGAACCTCGGACTCAATCCGCAAACCGAGGGCACCGTCATCCGTCTTCGTATGCCAGACTTGACGCAGGATCGCCGCAAGGAACTGGTAAAGGTGGCGCATCAATATTCCGAGAAGGCCAAGGTTGCCGCGCGCAACGTGCGCCGCGATGCCATGGACCATTTGAAGCTCTTGGAAAAAGCCAAGCTGATGAGCGAGGACGAACACAAGACCAAGGCCGACGAGGTGCAGAAATGGACCGACGATACCGTCAAGGACATTGACACCGCGACCAAGGCCAAGGAAACGGAAATCTTGCAGGTTTGATGCCTCACGTTGATGTCTCATTTGAACGCGCAATCTCCGCTTCGCCACATCGCCATCATCATGGATGGCAATGGCCGCTGGGCCGCGCAACGTGGGCTGCCCCGCACCGCCGGCCATAACCGGGGTGTTGAAGCGCTGCGCCGCACTGTCAAGGCTGCATCCGAACTGGGCGTGGAAGTTCTGACTGTTTATTCCTTCTCGACAGAAAACTGGTCACGCCCGAAGGCCGAGGTCAGCTTTCTGTTGCAGCTGTTCCGGCGCTTCGTCAGTCAGGACGTGGCGGAACTGCATTCCACGGGCGTGCGCATCCGCATGATTGGCATTCGCGAGGGGCTTGATAAATCCATCATCAAGTTGATTGAAGATGCCGAGCGCCTGACCGCTGAGAATACCGGCATGACGCTCGTTGTGGCTTTCAACTACGGAGGCAGGCAGGAACTTTTGGGTGCTGTCCAGAACCTTGCCGTCGAGGTGGCTGCGGGGCGGCTGAAGCCTGACGATATTTCCATCCATATGGTTGCAAGTCATCTCGACACCGCCGAATGGCCGGACCCTGATTTGCTCATTCGTACAGGTGGTGAAGAAAGGATCTCGAATTTCCTGCTGTGGCAATGTGCCTATACGGAATTTGTCTTCATTGACGAGTATTGGCCAGATTTCGACAGCCAGCTGCTGGACCGCGCCATCGCCGACTTCCGGGGCCGTGAACGCCGCTTCGGTGGACTCAAAGTCAAATCCGCATGAGCGAAGCAGTGACGCCGCCCAAAGGCAAATGGGCTGACCTCAGCGTGCGCGCGGGTTCAGCGTTGATCCTGATACCTGCGGTGTTGCTCGATATCTGGTTGGGCGGAGTGTGGTTTGAATTGTTCATGGCGTTCCTCGGATTGTTGATGGCGCATGAATGGACCAACATTGTGCATCAACGCAGTTCCACGCAATTTGCCCTGCATGCGGCGGCGGTGCTGTGTGCGGCTCTGCTGCCACGCGACATAGGTGTACTGCCGACACTCGCCATCATTCTCGCAATCACAACAGTCGGCCTCATTGCCAATGCCTTCCGCGACCGCGACAAGACGATTTTTGCTTTCCTCGGAATTCCCTACGTTGCACTGCCCGTATTGGCGCTGGTGTTGCTGCGCACCCATGACCTGTGGGGCGTGCATGCCATCATGTGGATCATGCTGGTGGTGTGGGCCACAGACACGTTTGCCTATTTTGCCGGACGCATGATCGGAGGTCCAAAACTGGCTCCTGTGATTTCACCCAAAAAAACCTGGGCCGGACTGTTCGGAGGCATGCTGGGTGCTGCCATGATTTCCGCAATCTACGCGGCGATATGGTTGCCGGGCTGGCTGGGTTTGGCACTTGTGGCACTTGGCCTCGCCGTGGTTGCCCAATTGGGGGATATCTTCGAGAGCGCATTGAAACGCCGATATGGCGTGAAAGATTCGGGTTACTTAATCCCGGGCCATGGCGGCATACTCGACCGGGTTGACGGTCTGGTGGCTGTGGGTGTTGTCGCTGCGATCATTGGATTTGTGAGGCATTCCAACAGCTTGGCAGAGGGCCTGCTGGTCTGGTAACCATGGTGCCCGGAAACTGAAGCCAAAACGGCAAAATTCTGGTTAAGATTCGGTAAATGACGCCTCAACAGGAACGCAATCCTGAATTAACGAGAGTACGAAGATGCGGAGCGAGAGTGAATGACGTTTCTACAGGCCATCCAGAATATTTCACCCTTGCTGGTGTTATTCAACATTGCGGCGTTTATTGTCGCATTGCTGCTGATCGTTTTCGTCCACGAATACGGCCATTATATCGTCGCGCGCTGGTGTGGTGTGAAATCAGAGGTCTTCTCTGTCGGCTTTGGCAAGGAATTGTGGGGGCGGACAGACAAGCGCGGCACACGCTGGAAGTTGGCCCTGTGGCCGATCGGCGGTTACGTGAAATTTGCAGGCGACGCCAACGCAGCAAGCAAGCCTGATCTGAGTGAGGAGGGCAAATCGACGGCAGGAAGCCTGCATGCGCAACCTGTGCTGCAACGCGCAGCGATTGTTGCCGCCGGGCCAATCGCCAACTTCATTCTGGCGATCTTCTTCTTTGCGGCTGGCTACATGATCGTGGGGTCTCAATATTTGCGCCCCATCGTCGACGACATCATGCCAGGGTCCGCTGCCGAAGCCGCGGGCATCAAAAAGGGCGACGAGATCATCAGCATTGATGGCAAGACCATCACCACCTATCAGGGCATCCAGGAAGCCGTCATGTTCCGCCCCGACGAGAAGATGCTTGTGAGCGTCAAGCGCGAAGGAGCCGTGGTCAATCTGGATGTGACGCCGAAGGCCAAGGAAATCAGGGACGATTTCGGCGGCACATTTCGCATCGGCCAGATGGGTATCACCCATAACAAGCGCAGTGATGAGCCACTGGTGGAGCGTCTGCCACCGCACATGGCGCTGGCCAAGGGTGCAGAACGCACCTGGTTCATCATATCGATGACAGGCAAAACCATCAAGAAGCTGTTTCTCGGCACCGAAAGTGTAAAGCGCATTGGTGGGGCCATCAGCATCGGCAAGGGGGCAGGCGATGCCGCGTCGGACGGACCCATGGCATTTGTCTCATTCATTGCTTTTTTAAGCGTGTCCATCGGAATTGTTAACCTGTTGCCAATCCCGATGTTGGATGGTGGGCATCTGGTGTTTTACGCCATCGAGGCGCTTCGCGGAAAACCGCTAGGCCCGGTGGCGCAGGAATGGGGTTTTCGCATTGGCTTTACCTGCGTTGTCATGCTCATGCTGTTGGGCCTGTTCAATGACACCGGGCGCGTGGCCAACGTGCTGTTCGGCACCTGAACAAAAGCCACGAAATTGCCCAGATGTTTCGTTTGCAAGCGCAAGCAAACTGGCTAAAAGACGTTTCGTAGCCTGATTTGCTGCGGGGGCGGACTCCGGAGTTTCGAGAGTAGCAATTTGATGCGTATGCGACTGGTATTCGGTTTGGTTCTGGCGTTGATATTCGGCGTGTTGCCTGTGGCAGCGCCGGATTTGTTTGTGCGTTCGGCCGCTGCTGCTACGGTGAACAACATCATTTTCAATGGCAACCAGCGCGTCGAGAACGAAACCATTCTTTCTTACATGCAACTGGGGCAGGGCGACCAGTTCAGCGATGAGGCAATTGACGCCTCGATCAAGGCCTTGTTTCAAACCGGCCTGTTCCGCGATGTCTCGATTGTGCGGCAGGGCAGTTCGCTCGTGATCACCGTGTCAGAAAATCCATTGATCAACATCGTGAACGTCGAAGGCAATGAAGAGGTTGATGATGAAACGCTGCTGAAAGAAGTCGAAGCGCGTGAAAGCATCATTTATACCAAGGCTCGGGTTGCAGCGGATACCAAGCGCATCCTCGCAGTTTATCAGAAGCAGGGGTTTTACAACGTCCGTGTTGCGCCGAAACTGATCCGCCTGCCAGAGAATCGCATCAACCTCGTGTTCGAAGTCAGCGAGGGCGGCAAGACGCAAGTGGAGCAAATCAATTTTTCCGGCAACAATGCCTTCAGCGACGGTGACCTGCGGGATGTGATCGCCACCAAGGAATACTCCAAGCTTTTGTTCTTCCTGCGTAACACCACCTATGATGCCGATCGTCTCGAATACGACAAGGAACTGCTGCGCCGCCATTATCTGAAAAATGGTTACGCCGATATCGATGTCGTGTCTGCGGAAGCCCGCCTGACTGACGACGGCCAGAGCTTTTTGGTCGACTTCGTCGTCACCGAAGGCCCGCGCTATGCCATTGCCGATGTCGCAGTCAATATCGGCGACAATAACCTCAATGCCGATGCCTTGGCACGCAGAGTGACCACCGGTGTTGGTGATACCTACAATGCCGCGAAGGTGGACAAATCTGTTGAGCGCCTGACGCTTGAAGCGTCGAATCAGGGTTTTGTGTTTGCGAAGGTTGAACCAAAAATTGATCGCAATCCCGGCAACGCGACGGTCAATCTCAGCTATAACATCACGGAAGGTCCACGCACCTATGTGGAGCGCATCGACATCATTGGCAATACCCGCACGCTGGACGACGTGATCCGCCGAGAGTTGCGTCTTTATGAGGGCGATGCCTATAATCGCACACTCATAGAACGTGCGCGCCGACGCCTCACGGCGTTGGACTTCTTTGAAAAGGTTGACTTCCGCGAAGAGGAAGGCTCGGCACCGGACAAGGTTGTCTTGGTTGTTGAGGTTGCCGAAAAAGCTACTGGGTCAGTAACTTTCTCCGTCGGCTACTCTTCGGTTGAAACCGTCGTGGGTTCTGTTGGCCTTGAAGAACGCAATCTGTTTGGTCGTGGCTACAATGTCAAACTGAATACCACTTTGAGCTTCAAGAAGCAGCAGATCGATTTCAGCTTTACCGAGCCTTACTTCCTGGGCATGCCGATCTCGGCTGGTGTTGATCTGTTTGCAACCAAAGTCGACAACAAGGATGCATCGTCCTACACCAGTGAACAGATCGGTGGCGCTCTGCGCGCAGGTTTCGCACTGGATGAATTCTCGTCGCTCAATCTCAAATATCTGTTGGCCTATCGCAAGGTCAAAGGTGTGACAATTACCTCGGCTTCTCCAGCCATTATCGAGCAGCAGGGCAATGATTGGAAATCAGCACTGTCTGCGACCTATATTTATGACGATCTCGACAATCCGCTGAACCCATCTTCAGGTCTGCGGGCAGAACTTGAAACTGAATTCGCAGGGCTGGGCGGTACGACGCAGTATGCCTCGGTTGAAGGTCATGCCTGGTACTTCATTCCGTTGCTGGAAGAGAAGGTTGTCGTGAAACTGGAAGGCAACGTTGGTCATCAGGAAGCCTTTGGCAAGCGCGATGTTCCCCTGCAGGACCGTTTTTTCAAAGGCGCTGACAGCTTCCGCGGTTTTTCCCAATCGGGCATTGGTCCCAAGCAGATCGGCAACGATGGCGGCACCGACTCAATTGGCGCCCAGACCTATGCCATCGGCACGCTTGAGGCCAATTTCCCGGTTGGCATTCCAGAAGCCTGGGGTATCAGCGGAACCGTGTTCACTGATTTTGGTACAGTGTTTGGGACCGATCAGAAGTCGGTTCCAAATGGAGGAGCAAATTGCGCTGGCAACGGTCCTGCTCCGGGTTACCTGGGTCCATGTTCCGTCCTCGACTCCATGGGCTTCCGTGCCTCCGTTGGTGCAGGCTTGATATGGCAATCGCCCTTCGGTCCTTTGCGTCTCGAAGCGGCTTACCCCATCCTGAAAAAGAAGTTCGACGAGAAGGAAATCATTCGTTTCTCCATCGGCACGCGCTTCTAGAATATGCTGCACAATCGGCTACAAGGGGCGGGATTTTTCCGCCCTTTTGTTTTGAGGACTGCCATGACTGAAACCGCCGGCAAAACCATCGACATCATCCGCATCATGAAACTGTTGCCGCACCGCTATCCATTTCTGCTGATTGACCGATTGATCAACGTGGATGGCGAAGGCAGCGGCACGGCCATCAAGAACGTGACGATCAACGAGCCTTTCTTTCAGGGCCACTTTCCGGGGCAACCGGTGTTTCCAGGCGTGCTGCTGGTTGAAGCCATGGCACAGACGGCGGGTGCCATCGTGCTCGAAAATCTGGGCGATGGCGATGCGGGCAAACTGGTGTTCTTCATGTCCATCGACAAGTGTCGCTTTCGAAAGCCCGTGGTGCCCGGTGATCAGGTGCATTTTCATGTGAAGTTGATTCAAAAGCGGGCGCCCGTGTGGAAGTACGCAGCTGAGGCACATGTCGATGGAAAAAAGGTCGCCGAGGCTGAAATTGGTGCGATGTTGATTGATGGGAAGAGTAAATGAAGAAAGTCCCTCTCCGTCTCGCTGCGCTCGACACCTCTCCCGCAAGCGGGCGAGGAGCACGAATCATATCCTCGCCCGCTTGCGGGAGAGGTGGCATCGCGTCAGCGATGACGGAGAGGGAATTTCTTATCCGCGCTTCGCCATCTCTACATAATCCCGCTTTGCAGCCCCCACGTAAAGCTGCCTTGGACGACCGATCTTCTGATTGGGTTCTGCGATCATTTCCTTCCACTGCGACACCCAGCCAATGGTGCGCGCGACCGCGAACAGCACCGTGAACATGGATGTCGGAAAACCCATGGCGCGCAGAATGATGCCCGAATAGAAATCCACGTTCGGATAGAGCTTGCGCGAAATGAAGTACTCGTCGTGCAGCGCAATGCGCTCCAGTTCCTTAGCCACCGAAAGCAATGGGTCATCATCAACACCCAAGGCGTCGAACACCTCATAGGCCGTCTTCTGCATAATGGTGGCGCGTGGGTCGTAGTTTTTGTAGACGCGATGGCCAAAGCCCATCAGCTTCACATTCGAGTTCTTGTCTTTCACCTTTTCGATGAAGGCCGGAATCTTGTCGACAGTGCCGATATCCGTCAGCATCTTTAAAGCTGCCTCATTGGCGCCGCCATGAGCAGGTCCCCAGAGGCAGGCAATTCCGGCGGCGATACACGCGAACGGATTGGCCCCCGACGAGCCTGCGAGCCGCACAGTCGACGTTGAAGCATTCTGCTCATGATCCGCGTGCAGCGTGAAAATGCGGTCCATGGCACGCGCCAGAACTGGATTGACCACATAGTCCTCGCACGGAACGGCAAAGCACATGCGCAAGAAGTTGGAGGCATAATCCAGCGAATTCAGCGGATACACGAAGGGCTGGCCAATGGCATATTTGAAAGCCATGGCGGCGATTGTTGGGATCTTGGCAATCATGCGGTGTGATGCAATCTCTCGCTGCCGCGCATCGTTGACGTCGGTCGAGTCATGATAGAATGCAGCCAATGCACCGACGACCGCAACCATGACCGCCATAGGGTGCGCATCGCGCCGGAAGCCGCGGAAGAACAGCACCATCTGCTCGTTCACCATGGTATGGTAGGTGATGTTCTTTTCGAACTGCTTGCGCTGGGCGGCATTCGGCAACTCGCCATAATACAGCAGATAGCAGATTTCGAGAAAGTCACCCCTCTCGGCCAACTGCTCGATCGG
>JANNNG010000284.1:0-3885 GCA_031398425.1 Hyphomicrobiales bacterium
CCGCCTCATCGGCAAGAACAATATTCATGGCTGGGATTTTGACCTTTACGTGCACCATGGCGCAGGCGCTTACATTTGCGGCGAAGAAACCGCCATGTTGGAGAGCCTCGAAGGTAAAAAAGGCCAGCCCCGCATGAAGCCGCCATTCCCCGCCAACGTGGGTCTTTATGGCGCACCGACGACGGTGAACAATGTGGAATCGATTGCCGTCGCGGGAACAATTCTCCGTCGCGGTGCCACGTGGTTCAACGCCATCGGCAACCCCAACAATGTGGGCACCAAGCTGTTCTGCATTTCCGGCCACGTCAACAAGCCCTGCAACGTCGAAGAAGCCATGGGCATTCCGTTCCGCGAATTGATCGACAAGCATTGTGGCGGCATACGCGGCGGCTGGGACAACTTGCTGGCGGTCATTCCCGGTGGATCATCGGTTCGGATGGTGCCTGCGGAGCAAATCATCGACACGCCGATGGACTTTGACTCCCTGTCGAAACTGAAGTCGGGCCTCGGCACGGCAGCCGTCATCGTCATGGACAAATCCACTGACCTGATCCGCACCATTGCCCGCCTCGCCTATTTCTACAAGCACGAGTCCTGCGGCCAGTGCACGCCCTGCCGCGAAGGCACGGGCTGGATGTGGCGCGTCTTGACCCGCATGAGCGAAGGCCGCGCTGAAAAGCGCGAAATAGACATGCTCTTCGATGTCACAAAACAAATCGAAGGCCACACCATTTGTGCATTGGGTGACGCTGCGGCCTGGCCCATCCAGGGCCTGATCAACCATTTCCGCCCCGTGCTCGAAAAGCGCATCGAAGACTATTCCTATCGTTCTGATCCTGACGGCGCCGTGCGCCACGCTGCGGAGTAAGAGATATGAAGCTGCACCAGATGACGGAAATATTGGACGTGGAAGACTCGAACCTTGAAGGTTCGACCTTCAACGATACCAATATGACAGGTGCAGTCTTCAAAGCTGTGGACCTCACAGGTGCAAGCCTTGACGGGTCGAACATGTCGTCTTGCAAAATCAAGGGCGGCAATCTTGCAGGCTCCAAATTTTCAGGCACGAACCTCACAGGCCTCACCATCGAAAAATGCCGCATGACCGGCATGACCATCAACGGCATTCTGGTGCAAGATCTGCTGGACGCACACAAGGCCCACCATGCACCTCGCTGAACTGCAAATCGTAAAAGAAATCCCCTCCCCCCTGTGGGGAGGGCTGGGGTGGGGGTCGCTCCGATCTATCCAGTCCAGTTTCTTATCCACTTTCAAAATCCGAGCGACCCCCACCCCGACCCTCCCCACAAGGGGGAGAGGGAAGAGTTCTGAAGTTTTGATCCAAATTGCACAGTGCGCTGTGCGATCGCGTAGTGTGTTGAATTTATCGTCACGCCCGATGTTTTATCTCGCGGCCTTAGTGCTAGCTTCAACGTTGGTGCAGTATTCCTGTGCAACGGCGGGGGTGACTGAGATTGGGAAGCCAGACTGCACGGAATGTGCGATTGACGCTTTTCCTCCTGACTTAAGTGGGGATTGGTCGGAATTCTGTAGTGTCCTTAAGAAAGCCAAACATACGTTACAGTTCAAACAGATTGGTTCCAACTATGTGGTTATTGACGGCAGCCATAAATGTAACCTAACGGACATAGTTGACTATAACATCGTGGAACGCCGCTATTTCGTTCGAAATGAACGAGACTGCACAGCTGGAGTTCCTGCAATTTTGATTTCGGAGTTCCGCTTAAATCAGGACAACTATTTGGAAATAACTTCCAAACTGGGAAAGCGGAAGTTTGTGGATTGCACGCGAGGTTCAATAAATGCACCTCGCTGAACTGAACATCGGGAAATTCAGGTTCCCCACCAGCGATCCGCGCATGGCGGGGTTCATGGATAATCTGGACCGCGTGAATGCTTTGGCCGAACGCAGTCCCGGTTTTGTCTGGCGCTTGAAGGGCGACAACAACAACGCGACGGACTTGCGCATTGGCGAAGACATGGCCGTGAATCTTTCCGTTTGGACTGATGCGAAGTCGTTGGAGAACTACGTTTTCAAAACCGTGCATGTGCAATTCTACAAGCGCAAACAGGAATGGTTCGACTTGATGGAAAAGCCGCACATGGTGTTCTGGCATGTGGAAGAGGGACACCTTCCCTCGCTCGACGAGGCCTGGGAGCGTTTGCAGCATTATGAAAAAAATGGCGCGGCCGATTTTGCATTCGGATGGGCTGAAGTGATGGATGTGGAGCGCATGCGTTCCTTGAGGTGTGCATAATGCCAAAGATCAAAATTGACGGTGTTGAAGGCGAATTTGAGAACGGCTTGACGTTGCTCCAGGCCTGCGAACTGATGGGCGCTGAGGTTCCGCGGTTTTGTTACCACGAACGCCTGTCGATT
Source organism: Hyphomicrobiales bacterium (assembly GCA_031398425.1). Lineage (GTDB taxonomy): Bacteria > Pseudomonadota > Alphaproteobacteria > Rhizobiales > Aestuariivirgaceae > Aestuariivirga. The sequence goes on from JANNNG010000284.1 coordinate 2,402, forward strand.
GCCGGCAACTGCCGCATGTGTCTGGTCGAAGTGAAGGGCGGCCCGCCGAAGCCGCAAGCCTCTTGCGCCATGTCTGTGAATGACCTGCGCCCCGGCCCCAATGGTGAAGCGCCTGAGGTGTTCACCAAATCACCCATGGTGAAAAAGGCGCGTGAAGGCGTCATGGAATTCCTGCTCATCAACCACCCGCTGGATTGCCCGATTTGCGATCAGGGTGGCGAGTGTGACTTGCAGGACCAGGCCGTGGCCTATGGCAAATCCGGCAATCGCTTTTTTGAAAACAAACGGGCCGTAGAAGACAAGGATTTTGGCCCACTTGTCAAAACAGAAATGACGCGATGCATCCAGTGCACACGCTGTGTTCGTTTTACCACCGAAGTGGCGGGCATTACCGACATGGGCCTTACGGGCCGTGGCGAAGATGTGGAGATTACCACCTATCTCGACCGCATCATTACGTCGGAGTTGCAAGGCAACATCATTGATCTTTGCCCGGTGGGTGCGCTCACGTCGAAGCCCTATGAGTTTAAAGCGCGGCCATGGGAACTGCGCAAGACCGAAACCATCGACGTGATGGATGCAGTCGGATCAGCGATCCGGGTTGACTCGCGGGGCCGTGAAGTGCTGCGCATTTTGCCACGCACCAATGATGCCGTGAATGAAGAGTGGATTTCCGACAAGACACGTTTTGTGTGGGATGGGTTGAAAACACAACGGCTTGACCAGCCTTATGTGCGTGAAATGGGCAAGTTGCGGCCTGCCACATGGGCAGAGGCGCTTGGTCACATCGCCAGAAAAGTGAAAGCCGCCAAGCCTGAACGCATGGGGTTCCTGGTCGGCGATCTTGTGTCAGCAGAAGAAGCTTTCTCCATCAAGGTGCTGGCCACAGCGCTGGGGTCCAACAATGTCGATTGCCGCGTTGATGGTTCGCCACTGGGTGAACATGGGGGACGTGCCGGTTACATTTTCAATTCCACCATTGCGGGCATTGAAGAGGCTGACGCCATCATGCTCATCGGCTGCAACCCGCGCCTTGAAGCACCGGTGCTCAATGCGCGCATTCGCAAGCGTGTGTCGAAGGGCGGCTGCCTGATCGGTGTCGTCGGCGAACGTGCTGACTTGACCTATGATTACAATTACTTGGGCGCTAGTCCTGACAGTCTGGATCAATTCGTAAATCACGCCGCCATCTCGAAACAAAAGCCGATGTTGATCGTGGGCCAGGGTGCTCTCGCCCGTGCCGATGGTGCCGCTGTCTTGGCGAAGGTCGCCAAAGCCGCTGCCGCCATGGGCGTGGTGAAAGACGGTTGGAACGGCTTCAACATTTTGCACACAGCGGCAGGGCGCGTTGGTGCGCTTGACGTCTGCGCCTTGCCGGGTGACGGCGGCATTAAAGCCAATTAGATGATCAATGCTGCGGGCAATGGCAACATGGATGTGTTGTTCCTGGAAGGTGCTGATGAAATCGACACCAACGCCTTGGG
>JANNNG010000043.1:0-4693 GCA_031398425.1 Hyphomicrobiales bacterium
CCTGTCCATGCCACAGCTGCGGGCCGCAGTTTGCCTGTCCACACCCTCCAGAACCAACGCAATCGCCAGCATTCGCCGAACAATCAATGGCTTCGTCTGCTTCTTCGCAAGCTTGCGCAACTCCGCCGCAGACAAATCCAAACGCGTAATCCGCACAGCTCCAGACATCGCTCACCTCCCTCAATCGAGGTCAGCAGTGAATCACCAATCAAATGATTTGGGAATCCCCCCACAGAGTCAATTCATCCAACCGTGGGTATTAGGTCGTTTCTATTCTTTCGAAGCTAGCCCTAGCTATGTGATCCAAATTCTAGCCGACTTCTCCTGTTGGCCCAAACTTGAAGTGAGATGATGGGCAGAGGATGTCTGCTCTGCCCATCCAATTTAGATGTCGACTTGCTCGGCAATTTCGAGGGCGTCATCTATCTCGATGCCTAGGTACCTGACAGTGCTTTCAATCTTGGTGTGTCCAAGCAGCAGTTGCACTGCTCGCAAGTTGCTAGTGCGCTTGTAGATCATGGTGGCTTTGGTTCGCCTCAACGAGTGTGTCCCGAAGAGGCTTGGGTCCAAGCCGCAGCTCGCAACCCAATCAGAAACCAAGCGCGCATATTGACGGGTGGTGAGACAACGACCCGAGCCTTTTCGGCCTCGGAAAAGGAAATCTCCTTTCTGTCTGGCTTCTCCCCGAATATAATCGTCGAGCGCCTGTCTAGTCTGTTCGGTGATTTCGAACCGGACTGGATGACCGGTTTTCTTTTGTCTCACAGTAGCTCGGTCAACTGCGTAACCAATGGGTGCAATATCTTCCACTTTGATGGCCACGACGTCGCAACCACGCAGCTTACTGTCAATGGCAAGATTGAATACGGCAAGATCACGTTTACGTCCTTCGATTTGCAATTTCGTTCGGATTGACCAAACGTGCTTGGAACGCAGGGGCGGTTTTGGGCCAATCAGTTTTCCTTTGTTCCAAGGGTGACGTCTTGCAGGCAATGGGATTAGGCTGTTTGAACTTTCCATGGTTACGCTCCTTAACTGCAGGCTTGATTGCCGACACCAAAGAGTTTGCAGAAAGAAATTGGGTTTCCAGTGTCCGCAAACAACGAGCTGCAGAAACTTGAGGAGATTTTTGTCGTGTCAGTTCGGCACAATTGACCCAAAGCGGAAACTGTTAAAAGTTCACTCAACCTCACAATTTGAATTACCGCGAACAATCTACCCTTCAAACTTTGGGAAAGGGTCTCGAAAACGTCCGCGAGCTATTAGGCTGTGTTATAAGACAAGATAACCACTCTGGTACAATACGGCAGTGCTTGGGAAAAAGACGTGAACGTCTGCAGTAAGCGGTGTGTTTGGTAATGCAGACTGGTAATCCTCCCATTTTTAATGGGACCTGATTGTAGAACTCACGCGGCCAATTGTTGTTTCAGTTTCTGAGCGGGTGTGATCCCGCCAAGCCCCATGTTGGGGCGGTCGTTGTTGTATGTCCAGAGCCAGTCTGTGGCGTAGTCTTGCACCTCCTTGATGGTTGCAAACATGTATTGATCCAGCCACTCGTGCTGGACGGTTCTGTTGTAGCGCTCGACATAAGCATTCTGCTGCGGCTTGCCGGGCTGGATATGCTGGATGGCAATGCCGCGTGTCTCGGCCCACTGGTGCAATTGCGCGCTGATGTACTCAGGGCCGTTGTCCACGCGGATGGCAAGAGGTGATCCGCGCCATTCAATGATGCGGTCAAGGGCACGTGTGACGCGCGTTGCAGGCAGTAAGAAGTCAACTTCAATGCCTAGCCCTTCGCGGTTGAAGTCATCGACAACATTCAGCAACCGGAAGCTCCGCATGTCTTCAAGGCGATCTGCCATGAAGTCCATCGACCACACCGTGTTGGGCTGGTCTGGCACTGTCAGTTCTTCTGGCTTCTCACGCCTCAGGCGCTTCTTCGGCTTGATCCGCATGTTGAGCTCCAGTTCGCAGTAAATCCGGTACACCCGCTTGTGGTTCCAACCATAGCCCTTCACATTGCGAAGATACAGAAAGCACAGGCCAAAGTCCCAGTTCCGTCGCGCTTGCGTCAAGCCAACCAGCAGATCAGCAATCCTCTCGTTCTCCTGATCCAGCTTCGGTGTGTAGCGATAGCAGGTCTCACTCACGCCAAACGTCCGACAGGCAAAGGCAACACTCACCCCTCTTTGCGTCACAGCAGTTTCGGCCAGTTCACGACGCTTGGCTGGCCGGGCTATTTTTTTCCAAGAGCTTCCTTCAGCAGCTCGTTCTGCATGCTGAGATCTGCAAACATCTTCTTCAGGCGACGGTTCTCATCTTCCATGACCTTCATGTCGGCAATCATCGACGTATCCATCCCGCCGTACTTCGATCGCCACTTGTAGAATGTCGCACTGCTGATCCCGTGCTCCCGGCACACATCGGCCAGGGCCATGCCACCTTCAACCTGGCGCAAAATGCCCATGATCTGGGCCTCGCTAAATCTGCTCTTCCTCATCAGAATCTCCTCGTTGGGCTTTCCGAGAAAATTCTACCTTCAAGGCCACTTAGTCTAGGGGAGGATTACCGACTTACTTGAGGTTAAAGCAGTGACCAGTCTTGAGCGTTCTTTGAGTAACTAAGTCTCTACTCAATCTGAAAATTCAAACTCACTTTTCTTCCGTGTCATCCAAAATCCGATGGGCTGCACCATCCAGATCTTCATATTGCCCGGATTTGAGCGACCAAAGAAATGCACCGAGACCCAATGCGCCCAAACCCAATGCAATGGGAATGAGATACATTAACATATTCATGCGTAATGTTCCTCGATAGCGGTTGAATCGCAGTTCCCCATTGGAACCACTATGGTTTCAGGTGTGCGTGGCTTGAGCAAATGAAGCCGCAAGCTGTTGCCCACCACAATGATTGAGGACGTGGACATGGCGATCGCTGCCAGCAACGGGTTAAGCTGTCCTGAAACGGCCAAGGGCACCGCGAAGAGATTATAGATGATTGCCAGTCCAAAATTCTGTTTCACAATGCGATGGGTGGCCATCGCCATATCATAGGCATAGACAACAGCAGCGAGGCTGCTGCGGGTAAACACGAAATCTGCTGCTGTGCGGCCGACATCAGAAGCACTTGATGGTGCCATGGAAACATGCGCAGCAACGAGTGCTGGCGCATCATTCAATCCGTCACCAACCATCAAGACTTTGCGCTGTGTTGCGGCTTGGCCATTGAGATAGTCCAGTTTGTCACCGGGGCGCATGGTGGCCTGAAAGCCATCCATGCCCAATGACTTCGAGGCGGCTGCAACCGACGCTTCGTGGTCACCAGAAATAATGCGACACGAAATGCCTTGGCCACGCAACGCCGAGACCATCCAGCTTCCATCAGGCCGGAGTGTTTCGGTAAAGTAGGAATAATAAAGTGGACGACCTTCAAGCGCAAAAGCAGAACCTTGAGCGTTGGCTTCTGGCGTTTTTTTGGAACTGATTTCTGCCACCCAGTCCGGCCGACCCAGTCTTACTCTCTTACCCTCAAACTGCGCTTCAACACCTTGGCCCGCAACTTCATGAACATTACCGACATCACCGAGCGGCAGTTCTGGAAGATATCTGGCTAATGCCCGAGCGGCGGGATGGGAACTGCGAAGCGCCAAGGCCTTTGCAATTGCCGCCATGGGGCCAGACGGAATTGTTGTGGTGCGGAGAGCAGGCTCGCCCGTTGTCAAGGTACCCGTCTTGTCAAACACCGCATCGGTGATTGTGGCCAACCGTTCCAGTGCCGAACCATCCTTCATCAGAATGCCTGCTTTGAACAGGCGGCCGGCACTCAATACATGGGCAACAGGTACGGCAAGACCCAAGGCGCATGGACACGTGATGATGAGGACGGCGATGGCAACCGTCAGGGATTGGTGCCAATCACCCTTTGTCCACAGCATCCAGCCGACGAAGGACGCCAAGGCAAGCACATGAACAGCGGGCGCATAGATCTTCGCCATGCGATCAGCAACGCGCACATAGCCTGTACGCCCGTTCTCTGCTGATGACATCATCTTGGTGACTTCGGCGAGGAAAGAATCTTTTGCGGCACGGCTGGCCAGTATATCAATGGCACCTGTGAGATTGAGAGTGCCTGCTTCAACCTCTGCACCGGATCTGATGCGTAAAGCTTGACTTTCGCCTGTCACCAAAGCGCGGTCCACATCGCTTTCACCTGCGATGACCTTGCCATCTACAGGAAAGCGTTCGCCCGCCGCAACGCGAATGCGCATGCCGGCTTTAAGGGCGTCCAAAGCCAAATAGCTAAGTTCACCTGCAGCGCTGACCACGAAGCCACCCTTGGCTGCGATGCGCAAAAGACGATCGGCTGCAGCCCGGGCCTTGCTGCGCATCATATGATCAAGTGTGCGGCCAATGAGCAAGAAAAACAGCAGCGATGTTGCAGCATCGAAATAGGCATGGCCACCGCCAATGAAACTTTCATACATCGACATGCCAGTGGCCAGCAGCACCCCCAGTGAAATGGGGACATCCATGTTCATGCGGCGATGGCGCAAGGCAGCAAGGGCAGACCGGAAGAAGGGCAAGCCGCCATAAGCCACAGCCGGGATCGCAATGAGAGCCGAAACAAAATGAAACAGGTCCTTGGTTGCCCCTTCTGCACCATTCCAGACTGACACTGACAGCAACATGATGTT
>JANNNG010000019.1:0-5299 GCA_031398425.1 Hyphomicrobiales bacterium
TTGCCGCGCTTTTTCTATCCGCCCCCGCCCATGCTGCAATGCACATGAAATGCGATGATGCTTCCATGATGAAAATGCAAACCGACATGGATGCAATGAAGGATCCCGCTATGAAGGCAAATATGGAGATGGCCATGAAACAGATGGGCATGGCCAAAACCGCGATGAAGGACAACAAGATGGACGATTGCTCCATGCATATGGGGATGGCCGATATGAGCATGAAAATGAAGTGTGACGATGCTTCTATGATGATGATGCAAAAAGAAATGGATGCCATGGCTGACCCCGCCATGAAGCCCAACAAGGAAATGGCCATGAAACACATGGATCTGGCAAAGACGTCCATGAAGGACAGCAAGCCCGATGAATGCATGATGCATATGGGCGAAGCGATCGATGCGTTGAACAAGAAAATGTGACGGTTGTACGTGCCTTCCACAAATGCAGGGGCGGAGAAATTCGCCCCTCACAGGACAATGCTTCAGCCGCAAGGGAACAAAAAAATGAACAATTGGATGGATGGAAACATGATGTGGGGCATGGGATGGGGCGGTGCGTTCTTTATGCTGCTATTGGTCTTGGGCGTGGCCGCACTTGCGAAATATCTTTTCTTCGACAAGCGGCAATAGAAATTGAGGATGAAACCCATGTCCTATTATATTTCAGAGACGCTTTCTGCGACTTTTGACGAGGCGGTAACGCGCGTGACGGAGGCCTTGAAAACGGAGGGCTTCGGAATCCTCACCGTAATCGATGTCAGTGAGACATTGAAGAAAAAAATTGGCGTCGATTACCCCGCCTACAGAATCCTAGGGGCCTGCAATCCGGCATTGGCCCACGAAGCACTCCAGCTTGAGAACAAGGTTGGGACGATGCTGTCGTGCAATGTTGTTGTTCGTGATGCGGGCAGTGGAAAGATTGAAGTCGCGGCTGTTGATCCTGTTGCCTCAATGCAGGCGATTGACAATCCTGCACTCAAACAAGCCGCCTCTATCGTTCGGGCGAAGCTCGAAAAGGTCATCGCTGGATTGTGACAGCGATTCACGACGGAAAATCACTAGTCCAACGGAGTTCCCCATGCGCCAGAACCTAACCTTCACAAAGCCAAATCGCCGGTCCTTCCTCACATCATCTGCTGGAGCGGTCAGTTCGCTTTTTGTCGGAGTTCCCTGGATGCCAGCCTTGGCGGCAACGCCTGTTCTCTCGGTGGCATCCCGTACGCTTGAGGTCAACAAGAAGGCGGCCACGGTTTTCAGCGTGCTTGGTTCAAATGGTAAGCCCGGGATAAAAGCCCAAGATGGCGATCGCTTTTCAGGCGATCTTCTCAACAGTTCAAACGAACCGCTGCAAATGCATTGGCACGGACAGGTTAAAGCGCCCGCTATTCAGGATCGCGCCCGGCCTGATGGCGGAGCGTTGGCCATCGGCCAGACCGACGCCCATGACTTTGCGCTGACACCCGGCACCCATTGGATGCATTCCCATAGCCTGAGCGAGCAGCAGCTTTTGGCGGCACCCATGGTAGCCATTGAAAAAGAGGCGGGCGATATTCAAAACGTTGTTGTCATGTTGCATGATTTCGCCTTCAGGACGCCGCAGGAGATTTTGGCTGAACTTGTCGGTGGTGCTGCCCATGCAGGCAGCGGTGGCGGCATGATGGGCAAAATGATGAAGGGCGGCATGATGGGCATGACCCACGCCAATGATGTGAAATACGACGCCTTTCTTGCCAATGACCGTACCCTTGATGATCCAGACGTTGTCACGGTTGAAAAGGGCGGTCGCGTTCGCCTCCGTATTATAAATGGTGGAACAGCAACGGCCTTCTTCATTTCGACGCCGGGACTGCAGTCACGATGCATCGCTGTTGACGGCAATCCTTGTCAGCCCGCTGCACAAGCGTCTTATCCACTGGCACAGGGACAGCGCATTGATCTCGTCGTTGACATTCCGCCAGAAGGCGGTGCGTTTCCAGTCCTCGCACAGGTCGAAGCCGACCGGTTTCTCACAGGCATAATGCTGGCGACACAGGGGGCGTCAATTGCCAAAATCTCAGTCACAGCGGACCAGCCACAGGAATTGACTGATCTCACATTTGAAACGCTGCTGCGCGCCGCAAACCCTTTGGCGGAGAAGTCGGCCGACCAGTCCTTCATGCTGATGCTCGGCGAGGAACCGGGCTATCGCTGGACGATCAACGGCAGGGCCCATGGCGGGCATCAGCCCTTCGATGTCCGCCTTGGCGAACGGATCGAAATGACGTTCATGAACCCAACTTCGATGATGCATCCCATGCATTTGCATGGTCATCATTTTCAGGTCGTCGCCATCGGCGGACAACGGTTTTCAGGTGCGTTACGCGATACGGTGATCGTTCCCGCCCACAACCCGGTCACGGTCGTCTTCGATGCTAATCAAAAAGGTTCGTGGTTCCTGCATTGCCACCATCTTTATCACATGGCCACCGGCATGATGACGGAAGTGCGCATCAGTTGAACACGGAGCGGCATTGGCTGGGTGGGCTGAGGATCTATCTCGGATTCACTATCGCTTTCCATTTGATCTGGGAAGCAGTACAACTGCCGCTCTACACAATCTGGCGTACGGGAACGCGGCGCGAGATCGCCTTCGCCCTGTTTCATTGCACCGCAGGTGACTTCATGATCGTCACGCTGTCGCTGGTCTTGGCACTCATTTGTTTCGGTGGTCCAGCTTGGCCACGCGAGTGGTTCACGCCGGTCATGCTAGCCACACTCGCCACTGGCATCGGCTACACCGTCTACAGTGAATATCTGAACACCGTCGTCCGCAAGGCTTGGACCTATTCGGAGCTCATGCCAACGCTGCCGCCATTCGGAACCGGGCTGTCGCCGTTGCTGCAATGGATCGTTGTGCCAATAATTGGTTTCGCGGTGATGAGGCATTGGGTCAGGCGAACGCAACCATGACCGCCATGGATGCGGAACTTGAGCAGTTGCAGCGCGAATCATTCACGTATTTCATCCATGAGGCGAACCCCGACAATGGGTTGATCATCGACAAGACGGCGGCGAACTGGCCTGCCAGCATCGCTGCTACCGGGCTGGCGCTCGCGGCTTATCCGGTGGGTGTTGAGCGTGGCTTTTGGACACGAAGCGCAGCGGTGGAACGAACGTTGACGACCTTGCGCTTCTTCTGGAACAGTCCGCAGGGTCCGGAGCCCGACGCCACCGGGTACAAAGGTTTTTACTATCACTTCCTCGACATGCAGACGGGACGGCGTGCATGGGATTGCGAACTGTCAACCATAGACAGTACGTTCCTGTTGGCAGGCGCTCTGGCGGCTGGGGTTTATTTTGATGCGGATACCCAGCGAGGAGCAAGAAATCCGCGCCCTCGCCGAAACGCTCTATCGCCGGGCTGATTGGGTGTGGGCGCAAAACGGTGAAGCCACGGTGACGCATGGCTGGCGACCCGAAAGCGGGTTCATTAACTATCGCTGGGAAGGTTTTGACGAAGCGCTGCTGTTGTACGTTCTGGGCCTTGCTTCACCCACTCATCCCTTACCGAAAGAGAGTTATGACGCTTGGCTGTCCACCTATCGCTGGGAGCATTGCTATGGCTTTGACTATCTGTACGCAGGGTCACTGTTTACGCATCAGCTCTCTCACGTCTGGATCGATTTTCGCAACATTCAAGATGCGTTCATGCGTGACAAAGGCATTGATTACTTCGAGAACAGCAGGCGTGCCACCTTTGTGCAACAGCGCTACGCCATGGAAAATCCGCGCAAGTTTGCAGGCTATGGCGAACATTGCTGGGGCATCACTGCCAGCGAAGGGCCGGGGCCAGAAACGCTCAAGCTCGAAGGCGTCGAACGCAGTTTTTTTGACTATCTCGGGCGCGGTGTTCCCTATGGTCCCGATGACGGCACGCTGGCACCTTGGGCTGTTGCTGCGAGTCTCCCCTTTGCACCGGAGATTGTTCTGCCAACGATCAGCTTCTGCATTCATCAAGCTGAACTCACAGACTCCAACGCCTATGGCTTCAAGGCTGCGTTCAACCCGACGCATCCGGGTGAGCCCGACAATCCTTTTGGCTGGTGGGTATCGCCATGGCACTTCGGGCTCAACATCGGACCCACGGTATTGATGATTGAAAATTATAATAGTGGCCTGTTGTGGCGGTTGATGCGTGAATGCCCCCATATCCCTATCGGGCTGCGACGAGCGGGATTTGCGGGCGGGTGGTTGGCCGAGAACGCGACAGGAGCCGGAAAATGAAAACGCAACACATAGCATCAGTGACGCTGGCGCTGGGCGGCGTAATCTTGATGGGCATGGGGATTTACTTCATCTTTCTGCGACCGCCGCTGCTTCCGGAGGATTTGCGCTACATGGATGCATCTCTCGCGCAGATTCAAACCGCCTTGCCCGGATTGGAGTTATGGCTCGCCCGCGTTTTTCGTGTGCTCGGTGGCTACATGTTCGCCACTGGTCTGCTCAATGTCTATATCGCGGCAGTGGGTTTCAGGACCGGACGGCTTGGGGTGGTCGCCGTGGTTTCGGTCTCGGGATTGACGTCGATTGGTTGGATGGCGATCACCAACTTCGTAATCGACTCTGATTTCAAATGGCTGCTGCTTGCCTTTACGCTGCCCTGGGTGGTGGTGTTGTCGCTCGAACTAATGTGCCAATGGAGGAAGGCCACATGAAGATTGTGAGCATTGGACTGCGTCAAATAATGAACACCGGTGCAAACCCGCCGCCCGCCGTTCTGAAATTGGTGGTCTGGCCCTGATAGAGCCTTGCCGCCGTCAGTAAGACCTGGCCTGCATAGGTGTAGAGCCGGATATCCATCTTGCGTTCGACGGCTGCACCGTCAAGCTTGATCATGCGCTGGCCCGGTGCCGCGAAGGCTTGCGCCACATATCCGCCAGCCGCAATGTCGGACCATACGCCTTTAGTTACCTTGTCACCGCGATAGACGGCCTTGCCGCCGTGACCGGACAGGGGCTTGAAGAACAGGTTCTTGCGGTCAGCCCACATCGCATCGAGATTTTCAGGCGTGACCAATGTGGTTTGCGGAATACCGGCCATCCTTGTTCTCAACTCGTCCGGCAAGCCAGCCGCCTCCAGCCATGTCTGATCGGACAGCAAAGTCAGATTTCGTTTGGCCGCGTAAATCGCATGGTTGTGCGGGTTTGGCGTCACTACAACTGCGCCGTCCTTGTAGGCCTCAGCGAGCGCTGCATGGTGCGGTTCCGCCAATGAAAAATCGACCAGCCGATTGTAAACGAGATCGATCTCCTGCCCAT
>JANNNG010000094.1:0-12576 GCA_031398425.1 Hyphomicrobiales bacterium
AGCAACTCCTGACAATTGTGCAAGAGCACAACAAAGTCATGCGCCATCCGCCACCCACCGTGCAGCTAACAACGATCACCCATCAAGGCATTGAGTTTGACGCGCACGGCCATGTGCGCGATGTTTTTGAAGCAGCCCAGGTTGCAAGCGATATCCGCATGACCATCGTTGCAACATTGCCCGCACGCAGTTTTGCCAACACATTGCCAGCACCGCCGCCTGAAGTTTCGAAAGTCAAAAAGTCATGACCCTGAATGCAGAGCCTTTCGGCTCGTCACCCATGCTGGATCTGTTGCAATTTTCCATCACTGCGGTGGGCGATGGAACCGCCACCGTTACAGCCGTGCCCCAGCGCAAGTTCGACAACTACATGGGCCGTATGCATGGTGGCTACGTCGCAACGCTTATCGACACCGTGATGGGCCGCGCCGTCATGAGCAAACTAGTGGATGGTACGGGCTTTGGCACGATTGATCTCAATATAAAATTTGTCCGCAAGATTGATGTGGAAACCGGTCTGTTGACCGCAACAGCAACCGTGGTCCACGCTGGTCGCACCATGCTGACGGCGGAGGCCAGAGTTGTGGACGCAACTGGCAAGCTCTGTGCCCATGGTTCCGGCACGTTTCTGGTCTATCCCAAGCAGGCATCATGAACATGATCGTCAATGTCGGCAACGTCCGCTTCGCCAACCATTTGCCGCTCAGTCTGATCGCAGGTCCTTGCCAGATGGAAAGTCGCGACCACGCGCTGATGATGGCAACGGCGCTCAAGCAAATGTGTGAGCGCCTGAATATCGGCCTGGTTTACAAATCATCCTTCGACAAGGCCAATCGCACCAGCCTCAAAGGCACGCGCGGGCTGGGTCTGGAAAAATCGCTTGTGGTGTTTGACGAAATCAAGACACAACTCGATCTGCCAGTCTTGACCGACGTCCACGAAATAGAACAATGCGCCGTGCTCGCCCCGGTCATCGACGTGCTGCAAATCCCTGCCTTCCTGTGTCGACAGACTGATTTGCTGGTTGCCGCAGCGAGGACGGGTCGCGTGGTCAACATCAAGAAGGGGCAGTTCCTTGCCCCGTGGGACATGAAGAACGTTGCTGCCAAAGTCATCGAAAGCGGCAATCCCAATGTGATGTTGACCGAACGTGGCGCGAGCTTCGGCTACAACACACTCGTATCCGACATGCGGTCACTTCCCATCATGGCAGAAACAGGTGCGCCCGTGATTTTCGACGCGACCCATTCCGTGCAACAACCAGGCGGGCAGGGTACATCATCAGGCGGTGACAGGCGCATGGTGCCTGTACTGGCGAAGGCTGCTGTGGCCGTGGGTGTGGCTGGTGTATTTATCGAAACCCATAATGACCCCGACAACGCACCATCAGACGGCCCCAACATGGTGCCGCTTGGACAGCTTGAAGAACTGTTGAAAAAACTGCAAGCCCATGACGCGATTGCAAAGCAGCCCTGAACTTCAAAACAATCGGTAAATCGCAATAGCAATCGCAAGCAAACCCACGGCTATTGTCAGCGCCCGACTTGGCGCTATGCGCGACAACCATCCTCCGGCTACGGCCGCAGGCAGACCTCCAGCCACCAGGCCAGCCACCGGATAAGCAACAGTGCGCCAGTCGGTGCCACCTTCCCAATGGCCCACATAAAATGCCACCAGATAGGCTGTAAAAACGGATACGCTGACCACAAACTCGGCAAAGTTGCTGGACCCGATGGCAAAGCGTGATTGCACGCCAGAGCCCAATAAGCTTGTGGTGACCACGGGTCCCCAACTTCCGCCGATGCCTTCAATGATGCCGCCGACAAAACCGATGAGTCGCTTCCATGCGCCGGGAAGAATGCGAGGGGAAGTACCCCGGTAACCGCGCCAGATGATCAATCCGCCGATCAGGAACAAATAGGCGGTGATTAAAGTGGTCAGTGCTTTGCCCTTCAGGCTGGTGAGCAGCAACATGCCGAAGATGCCGCCCAGACTGCCGAAGAGTGCCAAAGCAAGGACAATGCTCCAGTCAAGATTCTTGTTGACGAAGTGTGACATGGCGGCGGTCGCGGTAGTTGGTATTTTGGCAGCGTTGACGCTGGCCGAGACCAGTGCGGGGGCCACACCTTGGCCCAACAACACCGAGGCGGAGATGATGCCGAAACCAAGCCCCAATGTTCCATCAATGAGTTGCGCCAGAAAACCCACAACTGCGAAAGTCCAGAATTCAGACATCTGTCCGCCTCTATAGAAAAAACGTAAGGTTAGACGCCTGCCGCCTGGCGGGTTTCGGTGCGGATCACTTGTCCATTGGCTGAAAAGTGAATGCCGCATTCGGTCTTGTCGCTGCCAGCCCAGCGGCCAGCCCGTGGATCATCATCGGTTCCGCCAAGGGTTGTGCAGGGCACGCAGCCGATGGACCGATAGCCCTGCAACTTGAGGGGATGCGAAGGCAGATGATGTGTGATCATGTAATTGCTCAAGTCAAGGGCGGAAAATCCCGCCAGTGGCTCGATTTTGACTTTGCCATCCTGCACGCTGATGAACTGCAGGTCACTGCGTGCAGCGCCGTGAAAGCGTTTTCGACCGGAGATGATAATGTCGTAATTGGCGAAGGTTTTTTGCATCGGCACGGTCTTGCGGAAATGGCAACACAGGTCCTTGTCGAAGGTATTGAGAAAGCCGTCGGGATCCACGCGCTCTATATCCTCCGGGTCCGGATGAATGTTGATCAGCTGTGTCAAGCCCAGTTCCCGCACCAGCTGGCTGCGATAAAGCAGTGTCTCTGGAAACAATTTTTCCGTATCAAGAAACAGCACAGGCAAATCCGGTGCAAGTTCTGACACCATGTGCAGCAACACCGATGACTCCGCACCAAACGAGGAGAGCAGCGCGACGCGACCCGGATGATTCTTGATGACGGCCGCGATCAATTGGCGACCTTCAAGGCCCGCATAGCTTTCGACTATGTTGTTGAGATTGGAGATGCGTTGATCATCCGGCATGGGGCTGCTCCTCCCAGGCGGCAAAGCCCTGATGGCGCTGGGACCAGACTTCACGCTCCACGCCGGCACGATTGTAACCAAGCTGATAGGTGAGGTGCATGTGCTGTGCCGCCTTCTGCCATTCTTCCAGCGTGAAACGGTCTCCCACTTCAAAACTGTCGACACCCACTTGCAGCATGAATTGCAACTGGTCCGGCAGGATGTTGCCGGTGGCACGGATTTCACCGCGATAGCCATCAAGCCGCAATTGCCGCGCCTGACTGTAGGATCGCCCATCGGTAAAGGCGGGGAAGTTGACCACCACAAGCGACACTTGGGAAAAATACGGGGCCAGGGCTTTTTCATCGGCGTTGTTGGGGATCACCACGCCAAGCAGTCCGGTGTGACGCGCCAACGTGTCCCAATCCCGTTGCAGCCGCACCAGCGAAACGACCACGCGTGCACCATCGGCAATTGCGTCATCGTCCCCCAGCGTAATCCAGGCATCCCTGATGAAACTGTTGTTCTTAAGCAGCTGCATAGAGGGCGTCCTTGAAGGGCTGTGCACCGACGCGGCGATAGGCGGCAAGGAATTCCTCGCCAGGCTGCCGAAGCTTCACATAGGTGTTTAAAATCTTCTCGATGGCATCCGGCACTTCCTCGGCTGCAAAGCCGGGACCAAGGATGCTGCCAATCGAGGCCTTGTCACCGGATGACCCGCCAAGCGTGATCTGGAAGTATTCTTCGCCTTTTTTATCAAGACCGAGAATGCCGATATGACCAACATGATGGTGCCCGCAGGCATTGATGCAGCCGGAAATGTTGATTTTCAGCGGGCCATATTTTTCCTGCGTATCCATATCCGCAAACTTGCGTGATATGGCTTGCGACACCGGGATGGCGCGGGCTGTTGCCAAAGCACAATAGTCGAGGCCGGGGCAGGCGATGATGTCGCCCAGCAGGCCATAGTTTGCAGCGGCGAGATCGACTTTCACCAGCTGCTGCCAAATGGTATAGGCGTCTTCCAGCTTCACATGCGGCAGTACGATGTTCTGCGCATGCGACACGCGCAACTCATCATGCGAATAGCGTTCCGCCAGATCCGCCATCACGCGCATCTGGTCACCCGTTGCATCGCCGGGAATGCCACCTTCGGGTTTCAGCGAAATATTAACGATAGTGTAACCATCGACCTGATGGGCTGCGAGATTGTTCTTCGCCCAACGTGCAAAGTCTTTGTTCTTGAATTTCGCGTCTTCAAAATGCGGCGCAAAGCGTGACTGCTTTTCAAGTGGCGGCATGGCGAAATATTTTGAAATGCGCACCAGTTCTCGGGCATCCACTTCAGCGGTTTGCGCGGGGTGGCGGGCATACTCTGCTTCCACTTCGGATCGGAATTTTTCCGCACCAATCTCATGTACCAGAATCTTGATGCGGGCTTTGTACTTGTTGTCGCGGCGACCATAGAGATTGTAGACGCGCATGATGGCTTCGATATAGGGGATCAACTGGATTTCCGGAAGGAACTCCCGCACGGTGACGGCAATCATTGGCGTGCGGCCTTGGCCGCCCCCGACCATGACTTCCCAGCCGTTTTCGTTCCTGTCATTCTTGTGCAGACGAAGTCCAATATCGTGCACCTTCACCGCTGCACGATCATTCGGTGCACCCGTCACAGCGATCTTGAACTTGCGCGGCAGGAATGAGAATTCAGGATGCAACGACGACCATTGCCGAAGCAATTCACCGATGGGGCGGGGATCTGCGATCTCATCAGCAGCAGCACCGGCCCAATGATCGGTCGTCACATTGCGGATGCAATTGCCTGACGTCTGGATAGCATGCATCTCGACTTCGGCCAAGGCCTCCAGAATGTCCGCCGTGTCTTCAAGCTTGATCCAGTTGTATTGAATGTTCTGCCGTGTGGTGAAGTGGCCATAGCCGCGATCCCACTTGTCGGCGATATAGGCCAAGCGGCGCATCTGCTTGGACGACAAGGTGCCATAGGGAATGGCGACCCGCAGCATATAGGCATGCAGTTGCAGATAAAGACCGTTCATCAAGCGTAGAGGACGGAACTCTTCTTCTGTCAATTCGCCTTTTAGGCGGCGGGTCGCCTGGTCGCGGAACTGCGACGTGCGCTGTTGCACAAAGCTGTGATCAAATTCGTCGTAGCGATACATGTTATGCGTCCACGGCGGCGAATGCGCCAGCCGTGCCTTCTGCCTGTTTGCCCAAGTCCACGCGAACGGTTGGTCCCTGCGCGCGAATGCGCTCGCGGATGTGTGCGGCGCGAATTTTTCCGTCAACACGTTCGGCATCGAACAAATAGGAGCCAGTGACCAGCGTGGCTGTTTCATCAGCTTTGGCGCGGGTTTCCAGCGCCGCAACCGCTTGTGGTTCCTGCGCCAGCACGGCGTTGTCGATGGCCAGTGCCCATTCGCCAGAGCGCGTCAGGAATACAACATCCCCATCACGCAAACGGTTTGCGGTCATGATCTGGCCTTTTTCAATGGTGCTCATGATACGGCTCTCAGTGCTGCTTGTTGAATGTCTTCTCGGCTGGGGAAGGGAACAACCTCACCGTCGTGCTTTGCTTTGGTCAGACCCACATAGATCAGTGCTGGCCCCTGAATTCCCGCCATGTTCACCGTATCCCCAAGATTGCCGACAATTGTATGAAGCACACGTTCGTTCTGGCGGGTGCCATTCTCAATGACGGTCACCGGCGTCGACGACCGCATGCCCGCACCCAGCAACTGCGCCGAAATCGTACCTGCTGCATGCACACCCATGTAGATCGCCAACACCTGACCAGGCTTGGCCAGCGACTGCCAGTCCTGATCGGCAATGCCGGTTTCGCTGGACGCGGTGAGCAGAGTGATGGAGCGGTTATGCCCGCGTTGCGTCAAGGGTGTCTTGAGGGATGCAGCGCAGCCCAGTGCAGCGGTGATGCCGGGCACCACATCAACAGCAATATCCTCAGCTTCAAGTGCTTCCTGTTCTTCACCACCACGACCAAACACATAGGGGTCGCCGCCTTTCAGACGGACTACCCGCAGTCCTTTTTTGGCTTCTGCAATGATGATGGCGTTGATCTCTGACTGCTTGGGTGAAGGCGCAAACGGCGTTTTGCCTACGGGAATGCGCACCGCATCACGCCGCGCCATTTCGAGAACCCCTTCAGATACCAGCCGGTCATAGATGATCACATCGGCTTCCTGCAATTTACGCTGGGCCTTCAATGTCAATAACTCCGGATCACCTGGTCCTGCGCCAACCAACGACACACGGCCAGTTCTGCCCGAAAGCACATTACTGACAGCATCATGCAAGGCCGTTTGAAATCCTGCTGCATCGCCAGCCACAAAGGCATCACGCGGAGGGCCGAAAAAGAAGTGCTGCCAGAAGGCGCGGCGGCGGTTGCCATGGGGAATGTGCCGCGCCACCCGGTCGCGCATGGTCTGGGCCTTAGCAGCGAGTGCTCCCAAGCGCATAGGCAACATGGCATCAATTTTCGCGCGTATGCCCTGACCCAGCACAGGCGAGGTGCCTTCGGTACCAATCGCCACGACGACAGGATCACGATCAACGATCGACGGCACAATGAATGTAGAGATATCGGCTTGATCAACAGCGTTGATCTGAATGCCGCGCGATTGCGCATCAGCACTCACCCGCGCATTCAATGTCGCGTCGGATGAGTAAACCAGCCGAGCTCCATCCAGCAACGAGGCCTCATAAACCTTTGCCAACCAGTTCACGCGCGGATTGGCATTCAACTCGTCATGGAGTTCAGCAGCAATCACATCAATCTTTGCATCCGTCTTGAGCAGCAGCCGGACTTTGCGCAAGGCTTCTTCGCCGCCGCCCACCACAACCACGCGGGCACCCTTGAGGTCTACAAAGATCGGAAAATAGCGCATTGCCTTGTTCTCCATGTCCCGCGGGCCTTGCCCGCGTTCGTTACATCGTCCAATATGACCTTCAACGCCCCGCACCGCATTGACCAAATCCGCGATTTTGATTGATTTTACAGCCAAAACCGCCGAAAAATCTGGCAAACAGGTGGACGATGAAGCATCGTTCGATATAACGAACACTCGTATTACATAAGGAATTCGCAAATGTCAACGCGGCGCGGCAAGAAAACCGAGGTGCAATCCAGCGACCAGGAAGGCCAGGCCCTGGGAGCCACAATTGCCAGGCTGCGCAAGGCCTACAACATGTCCTTGGGTGAACTGTCGGAGCAATCCGGTGTGGCCAAGTCCATCATTTCGCAAATCGAACGCAACGAAACCAACCCGACGATTTCCACAGTGGTGAGGCTTTCCAAAGCCCTCGACACGACAATCGACGAAGTGCTGCGCGGCGAAAACAAGTCGTTATTCATCGAACATCAAAGCAAATCCGGCGTTCCCATGCTGGAAAGCCAGGATGGCCTTTGTCGTTTGGCTATAGCGGGCCCCCTCAACCTCGTCGACTTCTTCCAATGGTATGATTTCCACGCCAAGGCAGGCGGTGTACTGGAATCAAACCCCCACCCACCCGGAACCGTGGAACACCTTTACCTCGTTACCGGCGAACTCGAAGTCACTACGGGCGGTGAAACCAAGACTGTAAAGCAAGGAGAAGCACTACGCTTCAAAGCTGACGTGCTGCACAGGATTGTGAATGTCGGGCAAGGAGACGCGCATGCTGTGATGATGTTGGCGTTGAGGCAGTTCGGGGCGGGGGGGTAGAATTCTGGGCGAAGATCTGATGATTTTATCCCCAACACATCGCGGGATTGTTTAGCGCACAAGGCCCTCAATCATCATCCGACAACTTCTCCAGATTCTCATTGTGCCGTTTCGTCGCCGCTTCAAAGCGCTCCTCGAAATCCATCATGTTCTTTTTCGGCTCCTGATAAAACGCCGTGCGCTTCATCAGGCTTATGAACGTCTTGTTCAGTGTCCGCCCCCAGAACCGCATGGGGCGATCAAAGTCGAACAGCAGGATCACGCGCTCTTCGTTCGTATCATTCCACACTTCGTGTTCATAGGTATCATCAAACACAAACAACTCGCCCGGCCGCCAAACCTTGATGGCATCTCCCACACGGATGCGGCATTTCGCGGCGTCCTTGGGAATGATGAGCCCCAAATGCGCCCGCAAAATACCTTTGCTGACACCACGATGGGCGCGGATGTGAAAGCCCGGACTGAGGATCGAAAACATCGCAATCTGCAAGTTTGGAATTGCGCTTAAGAGCTGTGTCGTCAACGGTGCTTGTGCACAGTTTTTTTCCAGCCGCTCGCCAAAGCCATAAAGTATGAATGTGCGCCAGCTTTTGCCCGTGGAAATCTTGTGTTGATCTGGCGACACTTCGTGAAAGGCCGGAATCGCATCGCGATGTTTTACAATGGCCTGGGCCTCGGCGAGGATGGCTGGCCAGTTATCGACGATGGTCTGCAAGGCCGGAAAATGCGCCTCGTCGATAATCGGTGTGTCGCCTACAAGCGATTGCCGTCCCAGCACGTCAGCCAGTTTGCGCGTGATCGAACGACCGGTGTTTTTCACAAACTTCCGGCGCTTCTGTTTGAACGTCATGGGTTGGGCAGAAGCCTGCTGGGTCATTTTGGTCGTCGCCTTTGTTTGCGAACACGTTGTACAGTCCCTCGTGCTGTTCACAAAAGGCAAATTTATGTCACGCCTGATGTGCGCACCTCATAATTCTTGCAATCGTCATGGAAGCCTCACATAAGCGCGGCCCAAACACCGTTTTCCCGCTTGTGAAGGAACCGCCTATGACCGCCATTCTGGATATCAATGCCCGCGAAATTCTCGACAGCCGCGGCAACCCCACGGTTGAAGTGGATGTGACGTTGGAGAATGGTTCCTTCGGTCGTGCTGCCGTTCCATCAGGCGCGTCGACGGGTGCCCACGAGGCCGTTGAACTGCGCGATGGCGACAAGGGCCGTTATCTCGGAAAAGGTGTCATGAAGGCAGTCGCTGCCGTCAACGGTGAAATCTTCGAAGCGCTTGTCGACATGGATGCTGAAAGCCAGATTGCCATCGACCACGCAATGATCGCCCTTGACGGCACACCCAACAAGGCGCGGCTCGGAGCAAACGCCATCCTCGGCGTTTCGCTTGCCGTGGCGAAAGCCGCCGCCGATGCTTGCGCCATGCCACTCTATCGCTACGTGGGTGGCACGGCCGCCCGGACTTTGCCGGTGCCGATGATGAACATCATCAACGGTGGTGTGCATGCCGATAACCCCATCGACTTCCAGGAATTCATGGTCATGCCCGTGGGCGCATCATCGTTCAAGGAGGCGCTGCGCATGGGTGCTGAAACCTTCCACACGCTGAAGGGCGCTTTGAAAAAGGCGGGCCACAACACCAACGTGGGTGATGAGGGCGGCTTCGCCCCCAATTTGCCATCCGCCGAAGCGGCACTGGATTTCGTCATGGAGTCGATCACGAAAGCGGGCTTCAAACCGGGCAAGGACATGTTCCTGGCGCTCGATTGTGCCGCAACGGAGTTTTTCAAGGACGGCAAGTATGTCTATGAAGGCGAAGGCAAGACTCGCTCGATCACGGAACAGGCTGAATATCTCGCCAAACTTGCCAAGGACTATCCCATCATCTCCATCGAAGACGGATTGTCAGAAGATGATTGGGATGGCTGGAAGCAGGTAACGGATTTGATTGGAGCGAAGACGCAACTCGTGGGCGACGACTTGTTCGTCACCAACACCACGCGCTTGAAAAAAGGCATCACTGAACACATCGCCAATTCCATTCTGGTGAAGGTCAATCAAATCGGCTCGCTCACAGAAACCCTTGCAGCCGTGGAAATGGCGCACAAGGCTGGCTATTCCGCCGTCATGTCACATCGGTCAGGCGAAACGGAAGATTCTACAATCGCCGACCTCGCTGTTGCCACCAACTGCGGTCAGATCAAGACCGGTTCTCTTGCGCGTTCCGACCGCTTGGCGAAGTACAATCAGCTGCTGCGCATTGAAGAGGAACTGGGGTCGGCGGCCGTCTATCAGGGCAGGGCGATGCTGCGGGCCTGAAAGCTTCAGGCAAAGGCCTGAACCACATCCTGCAGGGATGTGCGACCAAGCGCTTGCGTCATGGCATCTTCTGCTGCCTTCAAGGGTTTTGACAGCACATTTTTCAACTGTGCTGCAACCGGGCATTCGTCATTCGGGTCCATCTTGTGCATGCGGAACACCGTCTCGTCTTCAACCGCGCTGTAGACTTCGGCCAGCGAGATGGAAGGGGCAGGGCGACCCAATTCAAAACCACCCGTTCGACCAGCCGTTGATTTGACGATGGCTGATTTTTCAAGTTCTGACATCAAGCGCCGGATTACAACCGGATTGGTATGCACGCTCGTTGCAATGGCATTCGAACACACCGGACCTTTTCCGGTGTGGCGGGCCAGCACGCTCAGGGCATGGATGGCAACAACAAAGCGGCTGCTTGACAACATGATGCTTAAATCGTCATTTTTACAGGCAATTGCAAGCCCCACGGCCCTGAATTGATAACTGCTCATTAACTTTGCCAGTGCGAAACATATGCGATGAACCTCCTGCGATTCCGGCGCTATGACCTGTTGGTAAGCTTGGCTTGCCTCGCACTGCTGACGTCATTTGCCTGGTACGCCTACAAGGGCCCGAGAGGCTATGATTATCGCTACGGGCTCGAGATGCAGATTGCCGAACTCGCCGACGAGAATGCGAAGCTGGCGGGTGAAAAAGCAGCCTTGGAAAAACGGGTGCAGCTGCTGCGGCCTGAACACATTGATCGTGACATGCTCGAAGAACTGGCACGCCGAGACCTCAAGATGGTCTATGCCAACGAGCTGATTGTGCTCACGCAAAACTAAATCCTGTTGTCTATGAGACAGATAAACCGAAATTCGGTTAATTCAAATATTTTGCAGTGCACACAAGACTTTAGATGCTATGATTTGCCGAAAATCAGGGAGAATTGGCATGGCCGTCAAGTCAGCCTATCTGGCACGCAAGGAAGCAAAGGTCGCAAAAGCCGCTAAATCTGCCCCGCAGAAGAACAGTGGATTTACAGCAGAAGAAGAACTCAAGGCCTATCGCGACATGCTGCTCATCCGTCGCTTTGAGGAGAAGGCGGGGCAGCTTTATGGCATGGGGCTGATCGGCGGTTTCTGCCATTTGTATATCGGGCAGGAAGCCGTCGTGGTCGGCATGGAAATGGCCACCATTGATGGCGATCAAACCATCACCTCCTACCGTGACCATGGCCACATGCTGGCCTGCGGCATGGATGCCAAAGGTGTCATGGCCGAACTTACGGGTCGCAGGGGCGGTTATTCCCGTGGCAAGGGCGGCTCTATGCACATGTTCTCGAAAGAGAAGCAGTTTTACGGCGGCCACGGTATTGTTGCTGCCCAGGTGCCGCTGGGGGCAGGTCTTGCCTTCGCCAACCGCTATCGTGGCAATAAGAATGTGTCGATGGCCTACTACGGCGACGGTGCCGCCAACCAGGGCCAGGTTTATGAAACTTTCAACATGGCAGCCCTCTGGAAGCTTCCAGTCATATTCGTCATCGAAAACAACCGCTATGCCATGGGCACATCGGCCACACGCTCAACAGCAGAGGCCGAGTCGCTCGGCGCACGCGGTGATGCCTATGGCATTCCCAGTGAACAGGTAGACGGCATGGACGTTCGCGCCGTGAAAGACGCCGCCGACCGCGCCATGGATCATTGCCGCTCGGGCAAGGGTCCCTATATCTTCGAAATGATGACCTACCGCTATCGCGGCCACTCGATGTCCGATCCTGCGAAGTATCGCAGCAAGGAAGAAGTGCAGAAAATGCGCGAGGAACACGACCCTATTGAACAGGTGAAAGGCCGCCTGTTGCGTGCCAATCAGGCGACGGAAGAGGATTTGAAAAAGATCGATGCGGAAATCCGCGATATCGTCACCGCGTCGGCAGATTTTGCGACCAACGATCCACAGCCGGATGCCGCGGAGTTGTGGACTGATATCTATGTGAATGCTTAGATAGGTCGATATGGCAGCACCGCAAAAATCTCCCGCAACTTACGCCGACATTGAGGCTTTACCTCCCGATGTCGTGGGCGAGATTTTGTTTGGCGTATTGCGGACTCAACCAAGGCCAGCATTTCCACATATCGGGGCGGCAAGCGGCTTGGGGATGATGTTGGGGAGCCCCTTCCAGATGGGACGTGGAGGGCCGGGGGGCTGGATCATTTATGATGAACCCGAGTTGCATCTGGGTCCTCACGTTGTCGTGCCCGATCTTGCAGGTTGGCACAAACAGCGACTTGCAGGCAAGCTGGCCTCACCGTGGATCGACATTTCGCCTGACTGGATTTGCGAGGTATTATCAGATTCAACGAGGGGATACGACAAGCGCGACAAGATGCGAATCTATGCGATATATGAAGTGACGCATTTGTGGCACCTCGACCCCGTGTCGAGAATATTGGAAGTTTTCAGACTTCAAGGCAAAGACTGGTTGCTCCTCGGTACATTTGTCGGTTTGGACACAGTTGCCGCTGAACCATTTCACTCCAACCCTTTTA
>JANNNG010000132.1:0-9418 GCA_031398425.1 Hyphomicrobiales bacterium
GGCCCACGCCGCAATGACGGAACCAGGCGCACCACGCGCTATGACATCGATATGACCAAATGCATTTACTGCGGCTTCTGTCAGGAGGCCTGCCCTGTGGATGCTATTGTTGAAGGTCCGAATTTTGAATTTGTTACTGAAACCCGCGAAGAACTGATGTTCAACAAGGAAAAACTGTTGGACAATGGCGACCGCTGGGAACGTGAAATCGCGCGCAACATTGCGCTCGATTCACCCTATCGCTGAGGAGCCGCCGACATGGCCGCAACGATATTCTTTTACCTCTTTTCGGCGCTGGCCGTGGCCTCGGCGATGATGGTCATCCTGTCGCGCAACCCCGTGCATTCCGTGCTGTTCCTCATTCTCTGTTTCTTCAACGCGGCAGGGCTCTTCATTTTACTGGGTGCCGAGTTTCTGGCCATGATCTTGGTCGTGGTCTATGTCGGTGCAGTCGCTGTGTTGTTTCTGTTTGTGGTGATGATGCTTGATGTGGACTTTGTAAAACTGCGGGAAGGCATGGCACAATATTTGCCCATCGGTGGCATCATCGGTCTCATTCTTTTGGCCGAGTTGATGTTGGTGTTGGGTACCTGGAATGTGGCACCTGAGGCTTTGAAAACAGTCTCCGCTACTCCAACCAACATCACAAACACCGAAGCACTCGGTCAGGTGCTTTACACCAAATACATCTATTTCTTCGAAGCCGCAGGCCTCGTCCTGCTTGTGGCCATGATTGGTGCCATCGTGCTGACGTTGCGCCACAAGGAAGGCGTGAAACGCCAGAATGTGAATGTGCAGGTCTCGCGAACACCCGCAATGGCCATGGAAATCCGCAAAGTTGAATCAGGGCAGGGGATTGAAGGATGATCGGTCTTGGACACTACCTTGCTGTCGCGGCCGTACTTTTCACCATCGGCATTTTCGGCATTTTCCTCAACCGCAAGAATGTCATTGTCATCATGATGTCGATTGAACTTATGTTGCTCGCTGTGAACATCAATCTTGTGGCCTTTTCGAGCTACCTGAATGACCTTGTGGGCCAGGTTTTTGCACTCCTGGTGCTCACAGTGGCCGCAGGTGAAGCGGCCATCGGCCTTGCTATTCTCGTTACCTATTTCCGCAATCGCAACACCATCGAAGTTGACGACATCAACATGATGAAGGGCTGATGATGTATCACGCAATTGTATTCCTGCCCCTCATCGGTGCCATTGTCGCTGGCCTGTTCGGCAATTCGCTATTCAAGAACTTCGGCCATGACAGGGATGTGTATGGTGCACATCACGTTGATGCCGCTCACGCTTCACACGAGCAAGCTGACCATCATGATCACGGCCCGAAGTGGCCAATGTATCTGACCACCGGATTTCTCATCGTCTCAGCCATCCTGTCCTGGGTGAATTTCGTGGGCTTTCTGCATGAAGGCCATGACCAGAAAGTGGAGGTGATGAAGTGGATATCCTCCGGTTCCCTCACGGCGACCTGGGCCTTCCGCATCGACACCTTGACGTCCGTCATGCTTGTCGTCGTCAACACGGTTTCGGCCCTCGTGCATGTCTATTCCCTCGGCTACATGAGCCACGACGAACATCAGCCGCGCTTTTTCGCCTATCTCTCGCTGTTTACCTTCGCCATGTTGATGCTGGTAACGTCGGACAATCTCATCCAGATGTTCTTCGGCTGGGAAGGGGTGGGGCTGGCGTCTTACCTGCTCATTGGTTTCTGGTTCAAGAAAGCAAGTGCCAACGCCGCTGCGATCAAGGCTTTTGTGGTCAACCGTGTGGGTGACTTCGGTTTCGCGCTTGGCATTTTCGGTTGCTTCTGGGTCTTTGGCTCTGTGGAGTTCGACGTGTTGTTCCGTGAAGCTCCCGCGGCTGTTGGCAAGACCATGCAGTTTCTGAATTGGGAATTCGATGCACTGACAACACTCTGCCTGCTGCTCTTCATGGGCGCCATGGGCAAGTCCGCGCAATTCCTGCTTCACACCTGGCTACCTGACGCCATGGAAGGCCCCACACCCGTCTCGGCTCTTATCCACGCCGCGACCATGGTGACGGCTGGCGTCTTCCTCGTGGCCCGCATGTCGCCTTTGTTTGAGTTGGCACCGGTTGCCCGTGACGTGGTCATGATCATTGGTGCAATGACCGCTTTTTTCGCCGCCACAGTCGGCCTCGTGCAGAACGACATCAAGCGCGTCATTGCTTATTCAACTTGTTCGCAATTGGGTTACATGTTTGTGGCTCTGGGGGCTGGGGGCTATGGCATCGCCATTTTCCATCTCTTCACGCATGCCTTTTTCAAGGCGCTTTTGTTCCTGGGGGCTGGCTCGGTGATACACGCCATGTCCGGTGAACAGGACATGCGCAAGATGGGCGGTCTCGCCCCTCACATACGCATCACCTGGGCCATGATGCTGATCGGAACACTGGCACTCACAGGCTTTCCCTTCACAGCTGGCTATTACTCGAAAGACGCCGTGATCGAGGCAGCCTACATGGCCGAAGCGGGCCCGCACATGTTTGCATTTGTACTTTTGGTCATCGCTGCCTTTTGCACGTCTTTCTACTCATGGCGGCTGGCTTTCATGACCTTCAACGGCCCCACCCGCGCCGATCACCACACCATTGAGCACACCCACGAAAGCCCGCCCGTCATGCTGGTGCCGCTCTATGTGCTGGCTGTCGGTGCCATACTCGCGGGCTTCATTTTCGCGCCATATTTCATTGGCCACCATCAGGCAGAATTCTGGGGTGCATCCATCGCGCGCAATGAGATTGTGGAGAAGATTCACGACGTGCCGAGCTGGGTGAAGTTCTCACCCTTCGAAGCCATGATTGCAGGCTTCTTGCTGGCATTCTTCTTTTACATCCGCAACACGTCGTTGCCCGGCAAACTCGCGGCGATGCATCAACCGATTTATCAATTTTTGCTCAACAAGTGGTACTTCGACGAAATCTATGATTTCTTGTTTGTGAGACCAGCTTTCGCGCTGGGACGCCTGTTCTGGAAAAAGGGCGACGGTGCCACAATCGATGGCCTCGGCCCCAATGGAATTGCCGCGCTCGTGGGCGACGGTTCAAACCTGATCGTCCGTCTACAGACGGGTTACGTCTATCACTATGCTTTCGCCATGTTGATTGGCGTTGCAGCAATTGTTTCATGGTTCTCGTTCGGAGGCGCACACTAAATGAACTGGCCTGTGCTTTCCGTTGTCACGTTCCTGCCGCTGTTGGGTGTGCTGGCCATTCTGTTAGCCAAGGGCGAGGATACCGCTGCTGTCAAATACGCGCGTTATGCTGCCTTGTGGACGACTGTCGTCACTTTCCTCGTCTCGCTGTTGATCCCCCTCAATTTCGTCTCAGCCGAGTCTGGTTTCCAATTCGTTGAAAACTATTCGTGGATGGGTGGCTATGCCAACTATCGCATGGGAGTGGATGGCATATCGATGCCGCTCATCATTCTTACCACCTTCCTCATGCCCATCTGCATCATTGCGTCCTGGTATGTGGACAAGCGTGTCAAGGAATATATGATCGCCTTCCTTGTTCTGGAAACGCTGATGATCGGTGTCTTCTCGGCACTTGATCTTGTGCTCTTCTACGTCTTCTTCGAAGCAGGCCTGATTCCGATGTTCCTCATCATCGGCATCTGGGGTGGTGCCCGTCGCGTCTATGCCTCGTTCAAGTTCTTCCTTTATACACTGCTCGGCTCTGTCCTCATGCTGCTCGCCATCATCGCCATGTACTGGCATGCAGGCACCACAGACGTTGCCGTGTTGCTGTCAAATCCCAAGACCTTTCCGCCGGAAATGCAGACCTGGCTGTGGCTGGCCTTCTTTGCGTCCTTCGCCGTAAAAATGCCAATGTGGCCCGTGCACACCTGGTTGCCCGACGCCCACGTCGAAGCGCCCACTGCAGGTTCGGTGATCCTTGCGGCGATCCTCCTGAAAATGGGCGGCTACGGTTTCCTGCGCTTTTCATTGCCCATGTTCCCGGACGCATCGCTCTATTTCCAGAATTTCGTTTACGTGCTCTCTGTCGTGGCAATTGTGTACACATCGCTGGTGGCGCTTGTTCAAGAAGACATGAAGAAGCTGATTGCATACTCATCCGTCGCCCACATGGGCTTTGTGACTATGGGCATCTTTTCCATGACCAGGCAGGGCATTGACGGGGCCGTGTTCCAGATGATTAGCCACGGCCTCGTATCGGGCGCGTTGTTCCTCTGCGTCGGCGTCGTCTACGATCGCATGCATACAAGAGAAATCTCGGCCTATGGCGGTCTTGCCCACAAGATGCCGATTTACGCTGCCGTCTTCATGCTGTTCACCATGGCCAACGTCGGTCTTCCAGGCACATCAGGTTTCGTCGGTGAGTTCATGACGTTGCTTGGCGCATTCGGCAGCAACACCTGGGTCGCCTTTTTCGCCACCTTCGGCGTGATCTTGTCGGCCTGCTATGCGCTTTGGCTTTATCGTCGCGTGATTTTTGGCGTGTTTGACAAGCCAGCCCTTGCTTGGATGCCGGATATGACGCGGCGCGAATTCGGAATGCTGCTGCCGCTGATCATTCTCACACTTTACTTCGGTGTCTATCCAGCGCCCATCCTCGACACCATTGGCGCTTCCGTTGAGAACCTCTTGAAATCCCTGCCTGCTGTGTCATCAAGCATCGCGATGAAATGACGAACCATGACAAGCCTTCTGCAATCTGCTGACGCCGTCGCCGCCTTTCCGGAAATCCTGCTGTCTATATTGGCCGCTGCCTTCCTGATGGTCGGAGCCTTTGCAAAGACCGAAGCCTTCAAGCTGGTGCAGAACCTTGCAGTGGCGGCGTTGCTGTTGACCGCTGTACTTGTGATCTACGCAACAGGCGAAGCCAAGGTGACGGCGTTTGGCAATGCCTTCATCGTGGATGATTTTGCGCGTCTGATGAAGGTGCTGGCGCTGTTTGCCGCCGCGATCACCATCATTCTTTCGGGTCGGTTCCTCACGCGCATCCACATGGGCAAATTCGAATACCCTATCCTTGTCATGCTCGCTTGCGTCGGCATGATGATGATGATCTCCGCCAACGATTTGATCGCGCTCTATATGGGCCTCGAACTTCAATCCCTCTCGCTCTACGTGGTGGCCGCAATCAATCGCGACAATCCGAAATCTTCCGAAGCAGGCCTCAAGTACTTCGTGCTGGGTGCTTTGTCTTCCGGCATGTTGCTTTACGGCGCTTCATTGGTCTACGGCTTTACCGGCACAACCACATTCAACGGCATCGCCGAAGCACTCAAAGCCAATGGTTCCAGTCTCGGCATCATATTCGGTCTGGTGTTTGTGTTGGCTGGCCTTTCGTTCAAGATTTCCGCGGTGCCTTTCCACATGTGGACGCCAGATGTCTATGAAGGTGCACCGACACCCGTCACGGCGTTCTTTGCCTCTGCCCCGAAGGTCGCAGCCATGGCATTGCTTGTCCGCACCATGGTCGGACCTTTCAACCATGTTGTGAATGACTGGCAGCAAATCCTTGTTGTGGTTTCTGTTTTGTCCATGGCACTGGGAGCTTTCGCCGCCATCGGCCAGGACAATATCAAGCGTCTTCTTGCCTATTCCTCAATCGGCCACATGGGCTTTGCACTCGTGGGTCTGGCCAGCGGAACGCAGGAAGGCGTGCAAGGTGTTGTCATCTACATGCTGATCTATTCTCTCAGCACGTTAGGCGTTTTCGCCTGCGTCCTCGCCATGCGCCGTCAGGGCCTGGCCGTTGAAAGCATCTCAGACCTCTCTGGCCTTGGCCGCACCAACAAGGGCCTTGCCTTTGTACTCTCCATGCTGATGTTTTCCCTCGCTGGCATTCCACCGCTGGCGGGCTTCTTCGGAAAACTCTTCGTGTTCATGGCTGCCGTGAAGGCGGGGCTGTGGGCACTTGCCATCCTCGGCGTCATCGCCAGTGTCGTCGGTGCCTATTACTACTTGCGCATCGTCAAAATCATTTACTTCGACGAACCCGCACCGGCCTTTGATGCCATGGACACAGAAGTCAAATGGATCGCCTATGCGTCAGGCGCATTTGCCTTGCTGTTTGTGGTCTTTGCCTCACCGCTGCTGACGCTCGCTGAGGCTGCGGCAAAGTCGCTGTATTGATCCCCACTCGCCACTACCCGACGATCGACTCTACGAACCGGGAAGCCCATCGCCTATTCGCGTCTGGTGAACATGGACCGCTCTTTCTTCTCGCTGATGAACAAACCGCAGGCAAGGGACGGCTTGACCGGACATGGGCGTCGCTGCGCGGCAATTGCTATTCTACACTGATCATCCCGCTTGATGCTGAAATTTCAGTCGTCCCACAAATTGGTTTTGTCGTCGCTCTCGCCATTGCTGCTGTCCTGCAAACAAACACCGTTCAGCCCCAACTGAAATGGCCGAATGACGTCCTTGTACACGGCGCGAAAATCGCGGGCATCCTGTGTGAAGTCCTGTCAAACCAGCCGCTCACCATCGCCATCGGTTGTGGCATCAACGTCGCCCACGCTCCGGCAGGCTTCAGCTACCCCGCCACCTGCCTTAACGCGGAAGGTGCCAACACAACACGGGATGATGTTTTCCAATCCTATAAGTCAATGCTCGAGAAGCAGCTCATCCGCTGGAACAACGGAGAAGGCTTTCCCGCCATCCGCTCTGCCTGGACCAACCTTGCCATCGGAATCGGTGAAATCATCACCATGACTGTGGCAGATCGACACTTGACCGGGACCTTTGAAGGCATCACAGAGCAGGGGGCCGTGCTGCTGAAACCACCGCACGGACCCCCAGATGTTTTACACGCCGGTGATATGCACATCCCGTCGTTGGCCAGATTGAGAAGTGGAACGACATGATCGCGAAACGCCGCAAAGACCAAACTCCTGAACTTGTGCTTCTGCCACTGGGGGGCACCGGCGAAATTGGCATGAACTGCTATTGCTATGGCACGGGCACAGAGCGTGACCGGCAGTGGCTGATGGTTGATCTCGGCGTCAAATTCGGCGGCGAGAAAGAACCGGGTGTAGACGTGGTCCTGCCGGACGTGAGCTACATCATCTCCAACAAGCGCGATCTCGCAGGCCTGATCATCACCCACGCCCATGAGGATCACATTGGTGCTGTACCCTGGCTCTGGCCGCAGCTTGAGTGCGATGTCTACTGCACGCAGTTTGCTGCAGAGCTTCTCAAGAACAAACTCCGCGAACATGGACTGGAAGATCAGGTCCCGGTCAAGATCATAACGCCCAACAAGCCGTTTCAGGTCGGTGATTTCAATATCGAGTTTCTCGGTGTCACCCATTCAATCCCGCAATCCAACGCGTTGCTGATCAAGACTGCCGAAGGCACCGTCGTTCACTCCGGTGATTGGAAGATTGACCGCACACCCATCCTCGGCCAGCCTATCGATGAGAAGCGTTTCGCAGACATCGGCAATGCTGGAGTCGACGTCCTGGTCTGCGATTCCACCAATTGCCTGCGCGAAGGCTTCTCGCCATCAGAAACTGATGTTGCTGCAACGCTCACGGACATCATCGCTCACGCCAAGGGTCGTGTCGCCATTACAACCTTTGCCTCGCACGTCGAACGCATATCCTCGGCGGTGAAAGCCGCCCGCGCCGCAGGGCGTGAAATCGTCATCGCCGGCCGCGCCATGCGCAACACCATTGAAGCGGCCCGCATTTGCGGCATGCTGAAAGATGCAGGCGCTTTTCTCGATGAGGATGCATTCGGTTACTTGCCCAACAACAAAATCATGCTGCTCTGCACCGGAAGCCAGGGCGAACCCCGCGCGGCCATGGCCCGCATTGCTGAGGACAACCACCCAAACATCGCGCTGGAAGAAGGCGACCTCGTCATCTTCTCCGCCCGCACCATTCCCGGCAACGAAAAGGAAGTGGGGGCCATCATCAACAACTTCGCCAAGCTGCGCGTCGATGTCATCACGTCGGATGATGCACTGGTGCACTCCTCAGGTCACCCGCGCCAAGGCGAACTCAAGCAGATGTACGACTGGATCAAACCGCGTGCGCTTATTCCGATGCACGGCGAGCCGCGCCATATGTACTTCCAGGAGAAGTTCGCAAGAGCCCATGGCATCAGAGAGTCATTGCAGATGGAAGACGGCAAGATCGCCAGACTGTGCCCCGGACCTGTGGAGATCATCGATCAGGTCACATCAGGCGTGATGCACGTGGATGGCAAACTAGTTGTCGACGGTATGGACGGCCCGGCCAAACAGCGCCGCAAGCTTTCCCACGTCGGCATCATCTTCGCGCAGGTGCTTGTGGACGAGAAACTGCAACTCGCCGAAGATATCGAAGTGATCCTCGACGGCGTGCCTTTGGGCCTCGAAGATGAACTGGCGCTTGCAGCCGAAAAAGCCTTCGAAGCGATGCCGAAGAACCGTCGGAAGGAAGACGAGGTCGTTGAAGAGGTGGTGCGAACAGCCATCCGTCGTTCAGCCGATATGGCGTGGGGCAAGAAGCCTGTGGTCAAGGTGATGGTGGTGCGGGTTTAAAGCCCCCACCCCCGGCCCCTCCCCAAAAATTGGGGAGGGGTGACAACCTTCACCCCTCCCCGCTTTGCGGGGAGGGGCCGGGGGTGGGGCCAACGTATTCACCGCCCCATCACCCGCAACTCTTCTTTCACCTGGTTCAAGATGCGTTTCGCCTCCGATCCCTCCATCCGCGCAATATCGTCCTGATATTTGAGCAGCACACCCAGCGTGTCATTTACCATCTGCGGATCAAGCGACACACAATCCAGTTCATGCAATGCGGTAACCCAATCTAAGGTCTCCGCCACACCGGGAGCCTTGTAAATGTCACCACCGCGCAAGGCCTGCACAAAGGCCACCACTTCCTTCGCCAACGTGTCAGAAGCATTTGGCCGCTTCGCCTTGATGATTTCGACTTCACGCGCCGCATCAGGATATCCCACCCAGTGATACAAGCAGCGCCGCTTCAAGGCGTCATGCACCTCGCGCGTCCGGTTTGATGTGACAATCACAATTGGCGGTTCTTTCGCCTTGATCGTGCCGAGTTCCGGAATGGTGATCTGGAAATCCGAAAGCACCTCCAGCAGGAACGCCTCAAACGCTTCATCCGTGCGATCCAGTTCATCGATCAACAAAATCGGCGCAGCACCATCATCACTTTCGAGCGCTTGCAACAAGGGCCGCTTGATCAGAAATTTCTCAGCAAACACATCCTGCCCCAAACGATCCCGGTCCAACTGCCCCGAAGCCTCCGCCACGCGGATTTCGATCATCTGCGCCGCATAGTTCCATTCATAAACCGCCGACGAAACATCAAGCCCTTCATAACACTGCAACCGAATGAGCTTCCGTCCCAGGCCCTCTGCCAGAACCTTGGCAATCTCAGTCTTGCCAACGCCAGC
>JANNNG010000133.1:0-3371 GCA_031398425.1 Hyphomicrobiales bacterium
AAGAAAAGCCGCGAGCAGTTCGAGATGCGCACGCATCGCCGTCTGCTCGATATCGTGGATCCCACACCGCAAACCGTTGACGCGCTGATGAAGCTCGACCTCGCCGCCGGTGTAGACGTTGAAATCAAGCTCTAAGTAACAGAGCCTCTGGAGAAGAAAATGCGTTCAGGCCTTATCGCCAGAAAGCTGGGCATGACCCGGATCTACACGGCAGAGGGAACCCAGGTTCCCGTCACCGTGTTGAAGGTCGACAATGTCCATGTTGTTGCCCACAAGACGGTTGAGAAGGACGGCTACGTTGCTGTCCAGCTCGGCTCCGCCACACCCAAGATCAAGCGCCTGACGAAAGCCGAGCGCGGTCACTTTGCCAAGGCAGGCGTGGAACCAAAGCGCAAGCTTCAGGAATTCCGCATCAGCGCTGACATGGCCATGCCTGTGGGTGCAGAAGTGACCGCAGACCACTTTGTTGCCGGCCAATTCGTTGACGTGACCGGTACTTCAAAGGGTAAGGGTTTCCAGGGCGGTATCAAGCGCTGGAACTTCTCGGGCCTTCGCGCCACACACGGTGTGTCGGTGAGCCATCGTTCCATTGGTTCGACCGGCAACCGTCAAGACCCTGGCAAGGTGTTCAAGAACAAGAAGATGCCGGGTCACCTCGGTGTTGATACGGTCACCACGCAGAATGTTGTTGTGGTCAAGACCGACGTCGAGCGCGGCCTGATCCTGTTGAAGGGCTCAGTTCCCGGAGCCCCCGGTGGCTGGGTGTCGGTGCGGGATGCGGTGAAGCGCAAGCTTCCCGACGGCGCACCCAAGCCCGGTGCCTTCAAGGCAGCGGCAGAAGCGCCAGCACAGGTGAGTGAACAGTCATGAAGCTCGATGTAACCAATTTTGATGCCGGAAATGCTGGTTCGATTGAATTGAACGAAGCGATTTTCGGTCTTGATCCACGTGCTGACATTATCCATCGTGTCGTGCAATGGCAGCTCAACAAGCGCCAGCAGGGCACTCACCAGGCCAAGTCGCGCGGCGAAATCAACCGCACGACGGCAAAGTTCGGCAAGCAGAAGGGTGGCGGTACGGCCCGCCACGGTTCACGCAAAGCCGGTATTTTTGTCGGCGGCGGCAAGGCCTTTGGACCACGCTTCCGTTCACATGAAACGGCGCTGAATAAGAAGGTGCGTGCGCTTGGTTTGCGTCATGCTCTTTCGAGCAAGGCCAAGGCTTCGGAAATCATAATCGTCGACAAGGCGGATGGTTTTGAAAAGACCAAGGCTGCAAAGGCTGCGTTTGAAAAGATGGGCATTCTGAATGCGCTCATCATCGACGGCGCCACACTGAATGAAGGTTTCGCAAGAGCCGCCCGCAATGTGCCAAACATTGACGTGCTGCCGATCCAGGGCATCAACGTCTACGACATCTTGCGCAGGAAGCACCTGGTGTTGACGAAGGCCGCCTTGGAAGCGCTGGAGGCGCGGTTCAAATGAGCAAGGAAAAATTCTATTCAACCATCATCTCTCCGGCGATCACGGAAAAGAGCACGATGGTTTCTGCGTCAAACACAATCGTGTTCAACGTCGCACCCAATGCAACCAAGCCTGAGATCAAGGCGGCGATTGAGGGTCTTTTCAACGTGAAGGTCGCATCGGTGAACACACTCGTCCGCAAGGGCAAGAAACGCGCCTTCAAAGGCCGCACAGTTCTGCTGTCCGACAAGAAAAAAGCTTACGTGACTCTCGTCGAAGGCGAACGCCTTGACGTGACAACGGGTCTGTGAGGATCAGAGAATGGCACTGAAAACATTCAACCCAACTAGCGCAGGCCGCCGCCACCTTATTCAGGTGGATCGCTCCGGCCTGTACAAGGGCAAGCCCGTAAAGGCGCTGACTGAAGGACTTTCAAAGTCAGGGGGTCGCGGCAACACGGGTCGCATCACGTCTCGCCGCATCGGCGGTGGTCACAAGATTTCGTATCGCATCATTGATTTCAAGCGCACCAAGTATGACATGCCCGCAGTGGTTGAGCGTTTGGAATATGATCCGAACCGTACGGCCTTCATTGCGCTGATCAAGTATCAAGATGGCGTGCAGACCTACATTCTCGCCCCCCAGCGTTTGGCTGTTGGCGATACGGTGATATCCGGTCAGAACGTCGACGTGAAGCCTGGCAATGCCATGCCCATCGGCTCGGTTCCCGTGGGCACCATTGTGCACAATGTGGAAATCAAGCCCGGCTCCGGTGGTTCGCTCGCGCGCTCTGCTGGCACCTATGTGATGGTGGCTGGTCGAGATGGCGGATTTGTCATCATCAAGCTGAAGTCTGGCGAAACCCGCATGGTTCCTGCCATCGCCATGGCGTCGATTGGTGCCGTGTCAAACCCGGACCACTTGAACGAAGTTGTTGGCAAGGCCGGTCGTTCACGCTGGAAGGGTGCACGCCCTGTATCGCGCGGTATCGCCCGTAACCCCGTGGACCATCCAAACGGTGGCCGCACCAATGGTGGCAAGCACTGGGCAACACCCTGGGGCAAGCCGACCAAGGGTTACAAGACCCGCACCAACAAGCGCACGACAAAGATGATCGTTCGTTCGCGCCACAAAGCCAAGAAATCGTAAGGGCTTCTGCACATGACACGCTCCGTATGGAAAGGCCCGTTTGTAGACGGGTATATTTTGAAGAAGGCCGACGCCGCCCGCGGCCAACGCAATCAGGCCATCAAGACGTGGAGCCGCCGCTCCACCATTCTGCCGCAGTTTGTTGGCCTGACTTTCCAGGTTCACAACGGCAACAAGTTCATTCCCGTGCACGTCTCTGAAGAAATGGTGGGTCACAAGCTCGGCGAGTTTGCGCCCACACGCACCTTCAAGAGCCACAGTGCAGGCGACAAGAAGGCAAGCAAGTAATCATGAGCAAGCCCAAAACAAAACGCGCCTTGCCTGCGAATGAAGCGAAAGCGGTGACCCGCTCCATTCGCATCAATCCGCGCAAGCTCAACGAGGTGGCCACGGAAATTCGCGGCATGAAAGTGGAGAAGGCCCTGGCCCATCTCACCTTCTCGCGCCGCCGCATTGCAAAGGATGTCAAGAAGACCTTGGAATCTGCGATTGCAAACGCTGAAAACAACCATGATCTCGACATCGGCAAGTTGATCGTTTCGGAAGCCTGGACCGGCAAGAACCTGGTGATGAAGCGCTGGTTCCCTGATGCGCGTGGCCGTGTTGGCCACATCCACAAATTCTTCAGTGAGCTGACGATCATCGTTCGTGAAAAAGCCGCTGATACCAAGGAGACCGCATAATGGGTCAGAAGATCAACCCGATTGGTTTTCGCCTCGGCGTCAACCGCACGGCCGACTCGCGCTGGTATGCGAACTC
>JANNNG010000142.1:0-11852 GCA_031398425.1 Hyphomicrobiales bacterium
GCTCCGCGCATCGCTCTCCGGGCGCTCCCTCAACCAACCTTGATAGTGGGTCAATATTGGATGCCGATACCGGGTCAATGTTCAATGCTTATTGACAGTTACAGCGGTGAGAGTGCGTTACCTCTACGCTGCGATGCGATCGTCGTGGTTTTGAACGCGAATTCCTTCTCCAGCGGCCTCACGAAGGAAGCGCGCCAGCGCCGCCTTCCGCGAGTCTCGGTCAAGCGCGTAGGCAGTCTGCTTGAATTTGACGCCATCGAGCAGGCCTTGGATGTAACCTGACACAGTATCTGCCGCCATGATCAGAGCAGTATCGAGCGTGTGGATGTACTTGCTGGTCACAGTGCCTTTAGAGTGACCGACAAGTGCGGCGATCGTGGCCTCCGTGAACCCAAGATCATTCGCAATACTTGCGAAGCTATGACGGAGAACATGTGGCGTAATGTCTAACAGCGGCGTGCATTTGAATAACTTCTCCCATTGATTGGGAAAGCTGCCGAATGCGTTTTCGTCACCTTGTCCAGGAAATACGTGGGTGCCCGCATTTGGTGGCCGATAGCTCTCAAGAAATTCCACGACGGGAAGTCCGATTGGCCGGGTTGAGGCCCCTTCTTTACTATCCATCAGACGCAGGCAACTTGCTTCTATGTCAGCTTCGGCCCACTTCAGCGTTATCACTTCTGATCTGCGGCACCCGGTGAGCGCAATCATTCGAATGATGCCTACGGTTGTTTGGTATCTCTCATCCTTTGCGGCCTCAGTTAGGATGCTGCCCAGTGTGCGGTACTCGGCTTCTGTCAACCGGCGATCCATCACATTGTCTTTAGGCTTCCGAATGCCGTGCGCAGGGTTTGCGCTAATGATTCCGGCTTCAATGGCATAGGTCAGAATGCCGCCGAGCAACCCCGACAGTACGCGTCGCTGTTCCGACGCCACCACGAACAATGGACTTGCCGCGCAGATTCTGGGTCTTGACCGTCACGCGAGTTTTTCCCGCCATGATATCTTTCAGG
The DNA here is from genome assembly GCA_031398425.1 of Hyphomicrobiales bacterium. GTDB lineage: Bacteria > Pseudomonadota > Alphaproteobacteria > Rhizobiales > Aestuariivirgaceae > Aestuariivirga. The sequence goes on from JANNNG010000142.1 coordinate 1,014, forward strand.
ACCTTGTTGATGTCGGCCTTTGTCAGGTCTTTCACGCGGCGCACGCCAATGAGCGGTACGATATGTCGATGTATACGCCCGGTGTCACTGATGATCGTCGTTGGCTTCTTGGGGCGTCCGCCCTTGCCGAGAATGAGGCCAGCTTTCAGATCATTGAGATAGAGATTGCAGAGCTCTTTGACGGTGATCGCCTTGTGGTCGAGTTGGCGTTCCTCGGCAGGATTGGCACCTTGCGCTACTCTCCCGAGCTGCGCTTTCGCTTCTTGACGGGCGCGTTCCGGTGTCCAAACGCCATGCATGCCGATAGTGTAGCGACGCGACAAGCCAGCAGACCGATATTGAATGACGTAACTCCGCTTGCCAGTAGCGAAGACACGAAGTCCGAAACCAAGTATTTCGTCATCCCAAATGACGTAATCCTTCTCGCGAATTTCGCTAGCATCGACGAGCCGTTTGTTGAGTTTTGGCATGGCACCCTCCATTCACGTAAGCACCACGTAAGCAGTTGGAGGGAAATTACGGGATACTCCATCGTATCCCGGGAGCTATTGAAATGCAATATATTTCAGTTGAATCAGTATGATAGAGTGAAATGGAGTGTCATGTCGCAGAGTGGCGAAAGTGAAGTTAAATTGCTCCGAAGGCAGAGGTCACAGGTTCGAATCCTGTCGGGTGCGCCAATGATTTCAAAGGGTTAAACGACGGTTCAGAAGGCAGTGGTTTGTCCGGATAATTCTGGTTTTGGTGGTTCTCTTCAATAAGTTTTGGCCAAGACAGCGTGTCAACCAGCCATAACGTAAGTCAGCGGGCTGCAAACATCAATTGGAGAAAGCGTGAGATTGCGAGCATTGGGAAATATATTACTGCGATCATTCATCAATTGCAGTGGAACACTTCCGTCATGCTGGCCCAACATTCTCCAGTGATGCGTGTGGGCATGGGGTGCTGGCAAGGTCCGCACAGCTTCCACCATGCTTGCATCTTGGGATTTGCCGCCATGCGCGCCATGTCCTTGGCGAAATCGCTGCCATAATATTCGAAATAGGAGAACAGCTGGTTCTCGGGTTCACACAGGAAGATTGAATAGTTGCGGATGTTAAAGGTCTTGATGATCGACAAAACCACTGGCAAAACTGCCGTGTGCAGTCGCTTGTATTCATCAATCTTTTCTGGATGGATGCCGATGACGCTGCCGTAACGTTGCATCAAGCGTCTCTTATAAGATGGTGAAGGTGCTACCAGGCACGGTTTGGGCCTTGATTGCTTCAAAGTCCCAGGCAATGCCAAGGCCTATTGCAGGGGACGGGATTGCATGACCTTCCTCGATCCGCATGGGTTCGGTGGTCAGGGTATCAAGTTGTGGGATGTATTCGACCCAGCGGGCATTGGGAACCGCCGCACACAATGAGACATGCAGCTCCATGAGGAAATGCGGGCATACTGGGACGTTGAAGCATTCGGCAAGATGGGCGACTTTTAGCCACGGCGTGATGCCGCCAATGCGCGCCACGTCGACCTGAACGATGGAGCAGGCACCCTGTTGCAGGTATTCACGAAAATGCAGTGGACTGTAGATGCTTTCACCGACCGCCACCGGTAATGTCGTAGTTTGTGATAGGCGCACATGACCTGTGAGGTCATCAGCAATCAGCGGTTCTTCGATCCAAGCGATGTCGAATGGCGTAAGGCAGCGCGCACGGCGGATGGCTTCGTCCACCGTGAAGCGTTGGTTGGCATCGGTCATGATTTCAAAAGCCGGACCTACAGCTTTTCGCACGGCTTCAATCCGAGCCACGTCTTCCGACACATGGGGCCGCCCGATTTTTATTTTTGATCCCCCAAAGCCAAGTGCCTTGGCCTCCAATGCATCATCAACAAGGGCTGCAGTCTCAATATGCAACCAGCCGCCTTCTGTTGTGTAAAGTGGAATGCGCTCCTGCGCTCCACCTGCCATGCGAAACAAGGGCTCACTGGCTTTGCGGCATTTGAGATCCCAGAGTGCGGTGTCAATCGCTGCGAGTGCCAGCGACGTGATCGCCCCAACGGATGTGGCGTGGGTGAGAAACAAGAGGTCACGCCAAATCCGCTCGATCTCGGTGGCTTCGCGACCAATCAGAGCGGGGGCCAACGTGAGTTCAATCAGTTTCATGATCGACGGACCACCCGTTCCGATGGTGTAAGAATAGCCCGTGCCGACAGTACCATCGGTATCATAGATGCGGATGATCGGCGTTTCCTGACTGACGAAGGATTGAATGGCGTCGGTGCGTTTGACCTTTGGCACCAGATTCACCATCAAGGCTTCGACGCGCGTAATTTTTGCCATGTTTCCTGCCCCTTGTCTCAAGCCGCTTTGCGCTCATGGATGTAACCCATGATGACGCGTGAAACGCGTTCGTAGTTGCGGTCGTTTTCAACCTCACCTCTGACTTCAAAGCCTGCCATGACCACAATCCGATCCGCCACATCCAGCATCTCCGGCATATCCGAAGTGATCAGCAACACGGCAGTGCCTTGAGCCGCAAGTTCGTGGATGAGGTCGTGCAAATAGGCTTTGGTCTTTATGTCGATACCAACCGATGGCTCATCGATGATGAGCAATTTCACGTCAGCCGCAATCCATTTGGCCACCGAGACTTTCTGTTGGTTGCCACCTGACAGGTTGCCCATGATTTGATGGATCGAAGGGGTTTTCACTTCGAGTTGGCGCAGCACCGGGGATGTATGATCAATCACCGTCTGGTCGCGCAGAAATCCAAAGCTTGCAGCAATCTTGCGCCAAACCGTAATGCCGACATTGCCCAGAACCGAATGCAGAAGGATCAGTCCCTCCTGTTTTCGATCCTCACTCACATAGCCAATGCCATGCCGATGCAAAGCATCTGCAGCTGAGCCGATATTGGTAGGTTGTCCTGCCACCAGCACTTCACCTGCGGTGCGCCTCGTCATTCCCAAAATGCCTTTGGCGAGTTCACTGCGGCCCGCACCAACCAGGCCATAGAGCCCGAGAATTTCGCCTGGACGCACAGCCAATGAAATCTTGCTGTGACCTGCCGCTGAAGCATAGCCCTGCAGCTCAAGGTAAGGTGCTGCATCAGGTTTGGGGCGAGGTGCACGCTGGGAAATACGTTCCGCCCGACCAATCATCATCTTCACCACATCGGCGCGGACGAGACCCTTCAGCGGTTGACTTTCGCAGGCATTGCGGCCATCGCGCAGCACGGTCACCGTCTCACAAATCTCGAAGATTTCTTCGAGCTTGTGAGTGACAAAACACAATGCCACGCCGTCATCAGCCAGCTTACGCAGCACCCGAAACAGCACTTTTGACTCGTTCTCGGTCAGTGAGGCCGTCGGTTCATCAAGCAACAGCACCCGCGATTGCAAAGACAGCGCCTTGCCGATTTCAACCAATTGCATCTGCGCTACACTCAGGCGCGATACAGGCATGCGGCAATCAACATCAAGGTCCAACAGCTTGAGCCATTTGGCGGCCTCGGCGTGCATATGATCGTAGTTGATGACAGAGAGGTCATGCTGACCCAACCGCTCCAGCATGATGTTTTCAGCGATTGAAAACCGGGGTATGAGATTACGCTCCTGGTGCACAACGCCAATACCCGCAGCTCCGGCCTGACGCGGATTTGCCAGATGCACAACCGTCCCATTTACCAAAACTTCGCCCTTGTCGGGCTTGTGTATTCCAGTGATGATTTTGATCAGCGTGGATTTGCCGGCGCCGTTTTCGCCCAGCAGGGCATGGATCGATCCCACCGAAAGCGTCAGTGATACATCATCCAGGGCGCGAACCCCTGGAAAGGATTTTGAAACTTGGGAGACGAGGAGGGCAGCTGTCATGGTCAGGCCTTTTGCCCGAGCAATTTAGACACCCGCACTTCACGCAAGCGGTTGATTCCCACAGCCCACAGGATGAGGCCCCCTAAAACGATTTGCACCACGAAAGGATCGATGGCGAAGACCACCAACGCCTGCGTGATAATGGCGATGATGACGACACCAAAGAAGGTACCGGGCACACTGACATGGCCGCCTGCTAAAATGGCTCCGCCAATGACTGGAGCAGCAAAGGATGAGATCAGCCAATCGTCACCAATCGTGGGATGGCCCAATTGCAAACGCGCCACCAGCATCATGCCAGCCGCTGCCGCAAGCAAGCCCGAAATGGCGTGCGCCCAGATGACTGTGGCGTTGACGTTGATGCCGGAAAGCTCTGCCGCGTTCCGATTGCCACCAATGGCCACAATATAGCGTCCAATGCGCAGGCGAGCGAACAGGTACCAAACGGCAATCGATGCAATAATTGTCGGCACAACCAACCACGGGATGGGACCGATGAGTGAGAGGTTGCCAAAATCCTTGACGCCCTGTGGAATGCCATAAAATGGTTGCGCCTCGGTAATGCCGAGGTTGATGCCCTTGAAGATTTGTAATCCCGCCAATGTGATGATGAAGGCCGAGATGCCGGTGCCGGCAATGACGAAGCCGCTTGCCATGCCTGCGGCGGCTCCAATCAGAAGCCCACAGACAATTGCAACAACCGGAGGAAAGCCCCACAGTTCCATCATCGCGCCAAAGCTGATGGCTACCAACCCGCCGATGGAACCGAGTGCCAGGTTCATCTGCCCCACGCCGATAATGACCAGCTGACCAAGTGCAACCAGCATGTTGACGGCGATTGCCGAAAGCAGGACGAAAATATTGAACGGGGTCAAAAAACTTGGTTGAAAAAATGAGATGATTGCAATTGCAAAAACACTGACCAGTGCTGGTCCAATCCAGTCATTGTCGAAAGCGCGGGTCAGCACGTTGTTGGCCATCAGATCATACCCTGCCTTTGCAGCAATTTATGCCTTGCCCGGTCGGTCAAGACAGCCGCCAGCAACATGAGGCCGAGAAAAGCCTGAATCCAGAATTCACCGACACGCATGAGCAGCAGTCCGCTGGTGATAATGTTGACGAGGGCAGCACCGAGGAATGTGCCAAACACTGCCACGCGCCCACCTGACAGAAGAGTGCCGCCAAGCACAGGTGCGAGGAACGCCGGAAGCAGCCAGTCTTGTCCAAGGTGCCCTGCCATGGAGGGGACGGCTGCACCGGTGCGCGCCGTAATCATCAAGCCAGCAATGGCGGCCAATGCGCCCGTCAGCATGTGACAGGCAATGAATACGCGCCCGGTCCGCACGCCGGAGATTTCAGCAGCCCGTGGGTTGGCCCCTGCGGCCAACATCTGACGGCCAAGACTTGTAAAACGATAGAGTGCCGACAACACCGCGCATACGACGATCGAAAACACCAGAAGTGCCGACACAAGGCCACCAAAGCGCATCTTGCCGAAGCCCAGAACCTCAGGCGGCATTGCACGAAATGCTTGTGCCTGACTGAGAAAAATCATGATACCAAAAAAGATACTCATGCTTGCAAGCGTGATGATGAAGCTGTGCACGCCTGAGCGCACCACGACGGCTCCATTGAGGAGGCCAAGTCCAGCACCAAACAGTACGGCCAATGGAATGCCCAAGTATAGCGGAATTCCGGCGCTTTCCATCATCCAACCAAAAGCCATGGCTGAACAAACCCCAATGGCTCCCACCGATAAATCAAGTCCACCCGTCACAATGACAGCCATCATGGCAAGACCGATCATGGTGTCGATGCCGATTTGACGACCAATGGTGAACAGGCTGAAGGGCGATGTGAAACCGGGAAGCGTGCTGGCAAAAATCACAACGGCAAGTGCAATCAGCAATACCAAGCCGAACTCGCTGCTGAAAGCCAGGCGCTGCATAAGAGACTGGCGATCTGCAGCAACCGGCATTGCGTCGCTGGTGTTGGTTGTATCGGATGGAGTCATGACAGGGGTCCGCAACGACGGGCCAACAGCAATCCGGTTGCCACAGGAGTGCAACAACCGGATTGGTAAGAGATCATTGCCAGAGAGCGTTTATTTGCAGGCGAGGAAATCCTTGTCCATGCTGGCCAGAAGTGTTTTCGAAATGCCGCGCATGGCGTCGACATAAGTATCAGCCTGTGTTGCATCCACATAGACAGTGCCGGAGTCGACGAACTTGGCGGTGAGCGCATTTGACTTCCATGGCGCATCGGCTTTGATCGTGCAGCCCGAACGCAACTTGTCCAGTACATAGGAGCCGATATAGCCTTGGCCATAGGGGTTTTGCAGCATCGTGCCATTCACAAAGCCGTCCTTGATGGCCTTGATCACAACTTCGTCGTGGTCAATGCCAACCATCTTGATGCGCTTGTCACCAATTTTCCGCAGTGAATTTGCCGCTGTCACCGCGGGCACCCATGCCGTAGTTACGATACCATCCACGCCTGCCGCATTGGCGGCAAGAAAGGCATTGATTTTTTCTTCCGCTGGCTGCGGCGCGTCGATGTCGGCAATCACTTGCATCACAGTCACGGCACCATTGGTCTCGTCGGCAGCCTTTTGAACCGCGTCAATGCGAAGCTGGGTGTTCGGGTCAACCAGGAAGCCGGTGAAGTGGGCAATCTTACCCTTGCCACCCATGGCCTTGATCAATTCCTTGGTGCCAAGATATGCGGAATTACCAGTGTCGGTGCCCATACAGAAGAGTGCTGGGGTGGGGTCTTTCAAACAACCAGCGAGAGCCAGTGCTTGCCCACCGTTGTCGACAAGTTCTTGTACCACAGGGCTGGTCCCTACGGCATCACCCGGGAAAATCAGGAAAGAGTTATAGCCTTGCGTCAACAGGCTTTCGAGCAACTGGCTTTGCTGCGACAATTCCCATTTTTGAGGCACGCGATAATCGCCTGCGCCAATGCCAAAATCCTTCACAGCATCTGCACCTGCTTGTTCCCAAGCGGCAAAGTATGGATGCGGGCCACCGGGTACGAGTGCGACCTTGGTGTCGGAGCCTGCGAATGATAGCCCCGCCGTCAACGCAAGCGTGGCGGCAGACAGTGCGAGATAAGTCATGGTTTTCTTCATAGGTTTCTCCCAGTTGAACGGCTCCAACAGTGTTACGTTGTGCCAGCGTCAGTATTCTAGTATACTAGTTATGAGATGACAAGAGTTGAAGCAAGAAAAATGAATGAGTACAGGACCTCATGAATTTGACGAACATTGATGCCAGACTGATTTCTGCAGCCACCACTCAGGGAACCTTTGATCTTGACCGCCGCTTGCCGGCCGCCGAACAGGTGTACCGCATGCTGCGCCATGAGATCATCACTTGCCGGATCGCGCCAAACGAAGCCATCAGCGAAAACCGGATTTGCGGAATGTTTGGCGTGTCTCGCTCGCCCGTCAGGGTTGCTGTTACCCGCCTTGCAGAAGACGGGCTGATCGAGATTTTTCCTCAGCGCGGAACGTTCGTTGCTGCCATTAAATTGAAACAGTTACGCGAAGCACAATTTGCCCGATCGGCGCTCGAGGTTGCACTTGCCGCTGAAGCGGCGCGCTACTGGACGGATCAGCATTCGAAGGAGGCACGGTTGAATCTTGACCAACAAACACGCCACGCGAAAGCGGGTGACAGTTGGCAATTCTTCCTCGACAACGAGGCTTTCCACAAGCTTGTTGCACGGGTGGCCAAACTCGAAGGCGTATGGACAACAGTGCAAAGCGTTAAGACGATTTGGGATCGCATTGGGCATCTGGCCAATCGCGTACCCGCACACACGCTGGAGATTATCGCCGAACACAAAGTTATTGTCCAAGCACTCGCCAGCCAAAATCCTAAAGGTGCAGCCGCCGCGATGAAAACGCACCTGCGTTCGGTTGATCATGCGATTGCCAGACTGCAGCCTCTTCACGCAAATTATTTCGTCGAAGAATAGTCCTGCTTGAGGTCTGCGTTAACTTCCAACAACTCTGCTGGCGGCATTCGGACCTCATGACCCTCTTTAGGATAAGCACCTGACTTTACGTCATTGGTATACTCGGAGAAGGCTTTGACACGCTCTGTTTGCAGCTTGTCGAATTCGCTGATCATCAACTTCATCGCCGATGTTTCGGCGAATGCTGGTGTCGCTTTCGATGAGCGGCTTGAGAAACAGCCACATCCATGTCGGAAGTGCCGTCATGCCAGTAGTGAGATCGGCTTTGAGAGGCGGCCCTGCGGCTGGGTCTTCGAATAACTTGGCTAGTTTGCCCTTGATCTGATGACTCTCGTCTTCACGAGCCAAGAGATCGCGCAACCAGTGAAGAGCTTGGACGACGCGCATTGCCGGTCGCCCTGCCCAGAACAGTCATCCGCTGTAATGTCTTATCGACGGTATCCCGCGAGGCAAGATTGACGAAATCACTGGGCGTCCAGACCTTGCGTGGCGCATCCTAGAGGAGGCGATCTAGCACGGCTGCTTTTAGATCGGATGAGTCATTTTTCATGTCCGAAACTTGCAGTACTTTTTCGGACAAATGTCAAAATGATGTCCGAAATACATATACAAATTTCGGACAAAATAAACCTGCGATAAGCAGAGTTTGCGGCAAGCGCGGAGAGACAGCTTGTCCGTTTTCTTTGGACTATAAAGTATTTGGGCGATCCAAGATCAGCTTACCGCAAAGGCGTTGAAAGTAGCCCAATCCAGTGCTTTGGCATCGCGCAATAATGCCGCATTGCGGACCAGACTGCTGGCTTTGGCAGACCCGATCAGCACCGACGCCACCGCCGGATGTTCCAGAACGAATCGCATGGCAGCCGCAGGCAGGGTTGAGCCCTGCAGCTTTGCCTCTGCTTCCATTCCGTTTACACGGTCAATGATGTCGGCACTTGCAGGCCCATAGTCGTGATGTGCGCCCGGCACCGCCCCGGTCGCCAGAATTCCAGAGTTGAATACCCCGCCGATCACGACCGCAGTGCCAGCCGCAAGGCATTTCGGCATAACTTCGGCTGCACCTGTTCGGTCCAGCAGGGAGTAGCGACCGGCAAGCAGCAGGCAATCCAGCTTGACGCGGTCCATCACAGCAAGAACCGCCGACACCTCGTTGCTACCCAGCCCAAAGCCCGCGATCGCACCTGCGGATTTCAGCGTTTCCAGCGCTTTAAGCCCGCCATCCATGAAGCTTGCGAAATGGGCGTCGTAGGCCGCGCCCAGACTGCGTTTTTCCAAATCATGCACAAACAGGATGTCGATCTTGTTCAACCCAAGCCGCGCCAAGCTGTCTTCAAAAGACCGCATGATCGCATCGTAGGAATAGTTAAAATCCACCGTAAACGGCAGCGGATCCACAAAGCCATGGTCGGGCACTTGATCCTGTGGGACCGCCCGCAGCAGCTTACCCACCTTGGTAGACAACACATACCCGGACTTGTCGCGCAGAAAATCGCCCACCCGACGCTCTGACAGGCCAAAGCCGTAGAATGGCGCTGTATCAAAATAACGCATGCCTTCGTCCCACGCGGCCTGCATTGCTATCATTGCAGCCTCACGCCCAACGGGCGCATAAAGCCCGCCAATCGCGGCACCGCCAAAGCCTAGTTGCGTTACTTGCAGACCAGTTGTTCCAAGTGCGCGCATCATTTTCTCTCCTTCAAGACTTTGCAGCCAGGCGCATCTGTGCTGCGGGCAAGACGCCAAAATTGCGGATGTCAGCCAAGGCAGTTTCCAGCGCCTGGGTAAGATAATCGCTCAAGCCCAATCCAAATACCGAAGAAAGGCCCAGATACGCCCGCACTGTATCTGCCACCGGCACCCCGGCGGCTGGCAGACCCGGCCAGCCCTGCAATTGCGGGTCCGACAGAGGCAGCGCGCGCCCGGCCTCGTCCGTGCCCTGACAGGACCGGATCCACGCGGCCAAGGCAAAGCACAGCATCTGAGTTGGGCTGCCCTTCGCAATAAGGTCGCGCAAAGGGGCGACAATCCGCTGTGGCACCTTAAGGCTGCCGTCCGACGCGATCTGCGAAGTTTTGTGATGCAGAGCCGTGTTGTCAAACCGCGTCAGCAGGCGCGCGGTATAGCCGACAACATCTGTGCCCGGCGCAATTGTCGGCGCGACCTCGGCCCAATAGGCGGCGATGAACGCGCGGATCACGGGATTGCCGATGGCGTCGGCCACAGTAGTATGACCAGAAATGCACCCCATCGCGGCGATGGTCGAATGAGCCCCGTTCAACAAGCGCAGCTTCATCGCCTCATAGGGTCCAACATCCGTGGCAAACACTACGTCGGCGCGTTCCCATTCAGGCCGGCCAGAGGGAAAACGATCCTCGATCACCCACTGAAAATACGGCTCGGCCACAACTGGCCAGGCGTCCCTCATCCCCAAATGGGCTGAAACCATGTCCCGGTCGGCATCGGTAGTGGCCGGTACGATTCGGTCTACTGTGCAGGAGGGGCATGCGACCTCATCCGTGACATAACGGCCAAGGTCAGCATTGCGGGACGTTGCAAACTGGGCAAGAACATTGTGCAGAAATTGACCGTTACCCGGAAGATTATCGCATGATAACAGCGTGAAAGGCTTGATCCCTGCCGCCTGCCGCATCGCTAGCGCCTGCACCACAAATCCCAGTGCCGTCTGTGGCCTATGTGGGTGCGCCAAATCATTCTGCACCCCCGGATCGTCCAGCCGCAGATCGCCGCCCGCGATGTTGGCGGTGTAACCTTTTTCGGTCACCGTCAGCGATACGATCCGCGCGTCTGGGTCCGCCATCGCAGCAAGCAATGCGTCGGGATCTTCCGGGGCCACGAATGTCTGGTTGATTGCGCCGACCACCCGCAGCACCTGATCGGCATTTTCACGTAGCGCCAGAGTGTAAAGCCCATGCTGCGGTGCCAGTGCATCGCGTGTGTCGGGACTGCGCAACGATGCAGCGGCAATCCCCCAACCGG
>JANNNG010000198.1:0-2562 GCA_031398425.1 Hyphomicrobiales bacterium
TCAGCAGCATGTGGCGACCGGTGAAGGGGCGAGACGCTTGTTCAATCATTTCATGTTCTCCGGCACTTCAAATATGGCGTTATAGGTATCAGTTTCAAACGACTGCGGATCTTTGACGATAATGCGGAAAGGCGTGCCGCCGATTTTAACAGAAGCTGGGGGAACCGTGACAAAAACACGAAGAGCACGAAGCTTGTCAGGTTCTACCGGTACCTCAGCTTTTTGCCCCTTCACGTTTTCCAGGCCTGTAATGGCGATCTCTGATCCTGGAAGCCCTTCGATTGAGAGTGTAATCACGCGCGGTTCTTGCATCATGTTGAGCAGCTTGATCGTGTAGCCATTGCGCACGGAACCGTCAGACAGTTGGATTGCAACGGGGTTGCGATCGTGCTGGACGTTGACTTCGAGGCGATCACGAATGAGCAACAGATAGAGCAAGCCCAAACCAACGAGCGACCACATCCCTACATAAATCAAAGTGCGCGCACGCAGGAAGATGCGCCAATTGAAATGTTTGATGTCTGCAACGAAACTACCTTTGGCATCGCGCACTTTTGAAGGATCAATTGTACCAGGTGTCGGGCAAGCGACAGCCAGATTGTGGTTGTAGTCGCGCAATGTTGAATAGGAGATCAAGCCCTTGGGCTTGCCAACTTTTTCCATGACGGAGTCACAGGCGTCGATGCACAGTGCGCAGGTGATACATTCCATTTGTTGGCCATTGCGAATGTCAATACCGGTTGGGCAGACCGCAACACAGGCATTGCAATCCACACAATCGCCAACCGACAGTCCCGCAGCGGCAGCTTTCTTGGAGCCATGGCTGTGTGGCTCACCGCGCCAATCATTATACGTGACGACCAGGGAGTCTTCATCCAGCATGGCCGCCTGAATGCGTGGCCATGGGCACATGTAAATGCACACCTGCTCGCGCATGATACCACCAAACAGATAGGTTGTGGCTGTTAGAATGCCAACAGTTGCATAGGCAATGAACGGTGCCTGAAATGTAACGAAGTTCTTCAGCAGTGTTGGCGCATCAGCAAAATAGAATATCCACGCACCACCGGTCAAAATGGCGATGACGATCCAGACACTGTGCTTTACAACGCGCAATCCAATCTTGCGAAATGTCCATGGACCTTTATCTAATTTGATGCGCGCGTTGCGATCACCTTCGATGAACCGTTCAACAACAAGGAACAGGTCAGTCCAAACTGTTTGTGGGCAAGCGTAACCACACCAGGCACGGCCAACAACGGACGTGACAAGGAACAGGCCAACACCCGCCATCACCAACAGACCTGCAACGAAGTAAAATTCCTGGGGCCAGATTTCGATGAAGAAGAAATAGAAACGTCTGTGTGCCATGTCGAGCAGCACAGCTTGATCTGGCGCGTAGATGCCACGATCCCACCGCAACCATGGCGTGATATAGTAGATGCCCAATGTCACCGCCATAATGAACCATTTCAGGCGGCGGAATGCCCCTTCGGCGCGCTTTGGAAATATCTTCTGCCGTGCCGCGTAGAGCGCACCTTTGGCTTTCGCCCCGGTGTTAACGGCCTTTACATCCTGGCGGTCGATGAGGGTTGTGGTGGCCACGCTATTTTTGACCACCACCAAGCGACAACACGTAAGCCGTGAGCTGCTTGATCTTGGTTTCGCCAAGTCGGTTCTGCCAAGCGGGCATCATGCCTTGGCGCGGATTATAGATTTGCCCGCGAATTTCTTCTGGACTGCTACCATAGAGCCAGATCGCATCATTGAGCTGTGGCCCGCCCAATTCCTGATTTCCCTCACCCTTTTCACCGTGGCATGCCACACAATTCTCGGCAAATATGGTTGTTCCAGCAGCGGCTAAAGTGGCATCATGTTCGAGACCGCCGAGTTGAAAAACATAGTTCGAGACTTGGGTGACTTGTTCTGGATTGAGGATACCGTCCTTGCCAAAGGCCGGCATTTGGTTATTGCGCGTGTCTGGATCGTCAGCAGAACGAATGCCGTGAGCCAGAGTCAGTTGAATTTGTTCGGGCTTGCCACCCCAAATCCAAGAGTCGTCGTTGAGATTGGGATAGCCAGGACCTCCTTGTGCGCCGGAGCCATGGCATTGAACGCAATTGACTTTGAAGACAGATGCACCAGCAGACACTGCGAAGGTGCGCACTTTTTCGTCAGCAAGAATCGCGTGAATGTCCATGGAAGAAATCTTGTTGATCATGTGTTGACGACCTTGATCAACAGCGACCATTTCGTTACGCAGGTCACCACGACTGGACCAGCCCCAAAGACCCTTGGTTGCCGTGGAGAGGCCTGGCAGGGCAGGATAAACAATCACATAGCCGATTGACCAGACAATGGTGGCGTAAAGCGTCCACAACCACCACCTCGGCAACGGGTTGTTGAGTTCCTTGATTCCATCCCACTCGTGGCCGGTTGTATCAACGCCCGAGATTTCATCGATTTCACGCTTGTCGGACATTGAAACTACTCCTTGAAGGGGATATTGGCAGCGTCGTCATGGGCCTTGCGTGCGGAAGGTCGCATGGCCCTGAAGACCAC
>JANNNG010000202.1:0-11671 GCA_031398425.1 Hyphomicrobiales bacterium
AACCCGTGCAATTGTATCCACACTCTTCATCCCAACACCGCCTGCTCAATCCAAAAGCAGGCAGTCTAGCAACAGCACGGTGGGTCATTTTTGGATGCCGATTCCCGTGCCTAGTGGGTCAAAATTGCACGCCTAAACACAGACACTCTCAAACACCCTCCACCAGCAGTAAATCCGTGTCGGCCGCTTGCATGCGCACCACACGGGCAGCAGTGTAAGCTTCCGACTCGTAAAAGCGCTTCGCAGAGGCAATGTCATCAAATTCGATTATGATTGTAACACCGCGCCAGGCCCCTTCGCGATGGTCCGCGGCAGGATTTCGCACGAGAACCTTGCCACCATACTCGGCGATGGCGGGACCAGACATGGCCCGGAATTTTTCGTAGCCATCCTTGTCAATAACACGGATGAAAGCAACGAGATAAGCCTTGGACATTGGGCTCTCCACCTATACCAAGTTAGCAGGATGACTGACCTGTTAGGACTAAGAATTGCGCGAATGGGAAGCATTGGCAAGTCGTAACCTTGACGGATGGAACCTTCGCAAATGGCATCAGCGATCCGCCAAAGCCATGAGGTCCGGTTCGGGTCATTCTCGGCATTCGATGTGAATTCGAAGGACGTCTGCAGATGAGGGGATTGCAGACGCATCTTTGACATTCAAACTTATCCACGACCAGATGCAGAAACCGCGCGGCAGCTTCCTTGTTGAGACGGCTAACAATTGCTTTTGCAAACAGCCGGAGAGGCAATATGTTTCGGCGATCTGTTCTGCGGGATTGTGGGCTGACATGAAAAGACCTCTGAAGGGACTACTCATCGGCGCGGGCTTCTTCTCGCGCAATCACCTCCATGCCTGGGCAGAGGTTGAGGGAGCCGAGATTACGGCAATCTGTGACCGTGATGTGGGCCGCGCCCATGCGGCAGCCAAGACCTTCAACATTGCAAATGTTCATGAGGATGCGGCCATTCTGAAATCAGGCGCGTTTGATTTTGTCGACATCTGCACCACCATGGAAACCCATGAGGCGCTGGTCGGACTTGCCGTTGATGCCAAGGTGCCTGTCATTGTGCAGAAGCCTTTCGCTCCGGACTTTGCCACCTGTCTGCGGATTGAGGCGAAGGCCCGCGCCGCCGGAGTGCCGGTGATGCTCCACGAAAACTTCCGATTCCAGAAAATCTTCCGCCGCCTGCGCGAGATTCTGGTCTCCAGCGAAATCGGCGACCTCACCTTTGGCCGCCTGAATTGGCGCAACGACATCGATATCTACACCAACCAGCCCTACCTCATCAACACCAAGCGCTTTGCCATCATGGACGTCGGAATCCATGTGCTCGATCTGGCGCGCTTCCTGTTTGGCAATGCGCAAGCCGTGAGCTGCTTTCCGCAATCGGTGAAGCAGGGCATCGCAGGCGAGGACGCCGCTACCATGTTGCTGCGCCACGACAATGCCGCCGTCTCGGTGATCGAAGTCAGTTACGCCTGCCACCGTAGCCCCAACCCATTTCCGCAAACCTTAGGCGTCATCGAAGGAAAGAGGGGGTCAGTAGACATTCTCGAGGGCGAAATCCTGCGCATCCATGCGGGCGGCAAACGACGCGATGAAGAGATAAAACACGATGGCCGCAATTGGACCTCAGAACCCTGGACCCAAATCCAGGATTCCGTGCCACGAACACAGCAACACTTCATTGACTGCCTGAACCATGGGGCGGAATTCGAAACATCAGCGCTGGACAGCTTGCAGACCTATGCGCTGGCGGAGGCAGCCTATCAGTCAGCCGAGTCAGGCCGTTCGGTGCAGATTGCGGAGTTGATGAGAGGCGTTACCCTTTGAAACACGACCAAAAGCTGTGCCGCAAGCTGAGTTCCGGATTGCGTCACATTAGACTAAGTGCAGCGGTTAGACAGTGTCGGCTATGTCTTTGCATGCAGACCAATCTTCTGAAGAAGCGAACGTTTAGTGAGCGTATCCGTATTCATTGGCAATTGGCCTTTTATGACATCAAGGCCAAGTGCGTTTCCCATTTATTCAAGTCGGCCTATCTTCGATGTGTCGCGATTTCACATAGATGTGCCATGTGGCATGGCCCAGCACCGGCATGATGACGAGCAAGCCCAAAAACATTGGCAGCATAGCAATGATGGTCAACGTAGCGACGCATAGGCCAAAAAACAACATGGCTGGCAAGTTCTCAAACACGCTGCGCCAGCTGTTAATCAAAGCTGTCATGAAGTCGACGTCGCGGTGCAAAAGCAGTGGTATGGCGACAACCGTAGAACAGAACAAAACGAAAGCTAGAATAGCGCCACTTGCTGTTCCCGCAATTAGAAAGGTACGGCCATCATTTTGGGTCAGCGAGACCAAAAAACCATCAAGACTTGCAAAACCCTTGTACCCCATAAAAAGTGCCACCATCAGCCGCACTTGATACATCCAAACCCAGAAAATGAAGAGCGTAACAAATGCCATCCAACCCAACTCGCGACGGCTCTGGTGGATCGTCACGGTTAGGACTTCGCCCCATTTTGGTTGTTGGCCACGACCCAGACTGCGACTGACCTCATAGAGTCCTGCCGCTGCGAAGGGCCCAATAAGAGGAAATCCAATCGCCAATGGCAAGATAAGCCAGACGCTGCGATAATAGCTCAACAAATAGTAAAGCAGCAGTCCGCCGCCTGCAAAGATGCCGCCGAAGAACAACCCAAATAATGGCGCGCGCTTGAAATCGCGCCAGCCCAAAACAAGAGCATTTAGAACGTCAGAAATCCTAACGATATGCGAAGCGCGCTTGATCTTGATCATGCGTGTCGCTTACAACAAGGCCAAGCCTTTCATTTTGACACAGATCAAAAAGCAGCGCAGCAAACCTATCACCGAAACATTATCTCAAAAATCAGCCCCACATTTGTGGAGCTGACATGACTGCCTGTCAGGCGCGCTTGACGGGGCAGCTGCTGATGCCAAGTATGGAATAGAGTGGACAAGAACTCATCGCTGCCGTGAGCAGCGGCATAATGCCAATCCAGCCAACCCAGGCATACTGATGGCCAGACAAAAGTGCGAAAGCCAACAACGCCAAGCCAAGGATGACCCGCAATCCGCGGTCAAGGTTTCCAACATTTTTTGTCATGATGTATCTCCTGAGTTATACAGCAGCGTGCTGTAAGAGCATTTGCAGAAGGGACGAGGCTTTTTGTCTGTGACTGAGTCACAGATCCTTTGCCAGCGCCTCCAGCGCAGATTGATCCAAGATCTTGATCAGGCCTCGGGAAAGCGCAATCCAGTTTTTCTCCGCAAAATTATTCAGCACCCTGGTGACAACTTCCCGCACAGTATTGAGATCATTAGCAAGTGACTGGTGGGTTGTTGGAATGACACCAGCATTGGCTTGCGCGAGGAGGTGCCGCGCCAGCCTGCGGTCGACATGCTTGAAGGTAATTTCTTGCACAAGACCAATGAGACTGTGTAGCCTTTCGCCGTAGGTTGAGAACACAAACTGGCGAAAGCGTGGCGACACTGCCAACAATTCTTCAAAAACAAGCTTGGGCAGGATAATAGCTTCCGTGTCACTTTCAGCAACACCATCTGCTTCATATTTCACCCCTGACATGAGGCAGGCCGATGTCAGCACACAGGTTTCGCCTTCTTGCACGCGGTAGAGCACAATCTCTCGACCAGCTTCGGTCGTCACCGATACTTTCACTGAGCCACTCTTCACCAACAGATAATTTGTGCAGGTGTCGCCCGTGTGAAAAGCGTGGCTACCAGCTTTCAGGGTCAGTGGGCGCATCTGCCGCTTTACAACGTCTTTTGCGGATTCCTCGAGGCCCGACAAAGCGCCAATTTGGATCAATGCTGGGACACTTGATGTCGGATTGAGAATTTTCGCGTTAAAGGGCTCTACCCCAGAAGGTAAGCGTGTGACCATGGACTAATCTAGCCCGCGTTTCTGAGATTGGTCTTTGATCTGAATCAAAGCCGCAGTGTTACACTCATCTATTGCTCCGGGCTCATTGGTTGGCAGGCAACGCCTTGCAGGGGCAATAGAACGGAAACACACAAATGGCTGACAACAGCAACCAGATTTCACCAGACTTTGAACCGCAGGAACAACCACCGCCAGTTGATGAAGAGTCGTTGAGTCTGGCTCAACTCCGCCGTGATCCTGAAGCTATCCGGCAATCCTTTGAAACAGGTGCTTATCCCTATCAGACCCATATCTCCAACAAAACTTACGAAGAGGAGATGAAAAAGCTTCAAGTCGAACTTCTCAAAGTGCAGTACTGGATGAAAGAACAAGGAGAGCGCATCGTGATCCTGTTTGAAGGGCGTGACGCTGCTGGAAAAGGCGGCACCATCAAGCGTTTCATGGAACATCTCAACCCGCGCGGGGCACGCGTAGTAGCTCTTGAAAAACCTTCTGAGCGTGAACGGACACAATGGTACTTCCAACGCTACATCGAAAACCTGCCCGCAGGTGGTGAAATCGTATTCTTTGACCGCTCCTGGTACAACCGCGCGGGGGTTGAACGCGTTATGGGATTTTGCTCCCCGAACGAATATCTCGAGTTCATGCGCCAATGCCCTGAGTTGGAACGTATGCTTGTTCGCTCAGGAGTCCGATTGTTCAAGTATTGGTTCTCGGTGACTCGGGAAGAACAGTTGCATCGTTTCACCTCCCGCCAAGACGACCCCTTGAAGCAATGGAAACTTTCCCCGATTGATCGGGCATCGCTGGACAAATGGGACCCGTATACGGAAGCCAAAGAGTCGATGTTCTTTTATACCGATACCGCTGACGCGCCATGGACCATCATCAAGTCTGACGACAAGAAGCGTGCCCGCCTTGCTTGCATGCAACATTTTCTTGCATCACTGCCCTATTCCAAAAAGAACAATAAGGTGGTGACTGGCCCCGATCGGTTGATTGCTGGTATTTCGGCTCAAGTTATTGGCCGTGATGAACATATCCTCGGAAAGACGCTTCGACCCGGGAAAACTGAGCGCATTTGACGTGCTATCAGTCAAAACTTCTCGCACAATCTGGCTACGGCGTAGTTGTCAAGCAGACAATCAAGACTCTATCGGCTTTGGTGTGGCCTGTTCACCGCCCAATTTACAACCATGGTTTCTAATTTGCTTGTGAGTGGGCTTGTCTCTATTAATGATGGGCAATGAGCAACGATCCCTCGCAAAGTCGACAAGAACGACGGGACATCCACAATTCGGACGTCCCTTTGCTCTGTCGTCCTTGCGAAGCCAGGCATAAAGGAATTTGTGGCGCATTGTCTCCGCAACAACTCGTTGAACTCAGCAAACATACCATCAAACACGTTTATGAGGCCGACAAACATCTTGCGTCGGATGGTGAAAAGCTTGAGCGCTATTGCAATATTCTGAAGGGTGTCGTGAAACTCTCAAAGCTCACAGTAGATGGACGACGACAAATTGTTGGACTCCAGTTTGCTCCGGATTTCCTAGGGCGTCCCTTCAGCAACGAAAGTGATGTTGAGATTGAAAGTGCAACGGATGTCAAGGTCTGCTCTTTTCCTCGCCTAGTCCTCGAAAAACTGGTGAAAGAATCTCCCGATCTGGAGTACCGGCTACACCAACAGACCTTGAAAGAACTGGATGAGGCACGAAACTGGATGTTGACGCTCGGTCGCAAGTCAGCGGCTGAAAAAGTTTCGAGTTTCCTCTATTACATCGCCAGTCATGCTGATCCTGACGCAATAGACAAACTTGGGGTCTTGCAGTTTGAGATCCCCCTGTCCCGCGCAGACATCGCTGATTTCCTGGGTTTGATGATTGAGACAATCAGCCGACACTTCACCAAGCTTCGGCAGCTTGGTGTGATCAACCTGGTCAACAACCGGATCGTCGAAGTTCCCAATTTGAAACGGCTGCAAGCTATGACAGAAGTTGATCATAGTTGATCAGGCACCAACAGGACCATTATTGGCTGAAACATTTCTGACTATTGGAAGCAAGTATTCGCGATCAAAAGCAATATGCCTACGCATTCCTTCAAAAAATCCGCGCAGCATCCAGGCCAAAGAATCAATATTGGCTTTTTCCCGCTGTCTGACAAATTCGCGCAGAGCATGGCGCACGTCCTCGGCAAATTCCTGGTCACCCCAATGTTCGAAGCGCAATCGTTCAATCGTGGCCTTCATTTCTATACGGTACGGAATCTGCGCTTCAAGCAAGGGAAACAGGATGTTGTCTTCGAAGTCGTGTGCGGTTTTTACGACTGGCAAAATTTGTTGGGCTGTTCTCAGGCAAGACTGTGAGTCAACGGCGTCGGGAAGGCGATCGGCAAGAGCCTCAAGCTCATCGCAAATGCGGGCCTGGGCATCCAACAGCAGCGCAAAGCGAACATAGACTTCATCAGTGCCTGTCCCCCCTGCAAAAGAATGATTGCTTTTGCTTGTTTGGTTTCCAGTCATCGTCGCTTGGCTCCTATTCTTGCCGAGTACTTTGACAGCTATGAATACAAGATAGGTCAATCAGTCTTCCTTGATCTAGATCAAGGAACTCTTGTTGTAATGCGCGTTAATGGTTGGCGTGATTTGGGCCAAAGGCACGAATCTGGAGCTTTGCTGTTCAAGGGGACCATTAAATGTCGGGTATGACAACTGCAATCACAGTCGCTGTCGCGGCTTTTTTGGCCCTTCTGGGCGCCGCAACCGGACAAGATGAGCTTTTTCGCGCTCATTTCTGGGTCCTGTTTACGGTCCTGACCCTTGCGTCAATTGTGTTGCTGCGCCGAGTCAAATTTGCAGCTGCGGGCCAGGCAATCGTGCCGGAAGACCGATCCTCCTACATGGATGGCGTGGTGCGTTATGGCGTGATCGCTACGCTCTTCTGGGGCACTGCGGGAATGCTTGTCGGTGTCATTGTGGCTTCGCAATTGGCGTGGCCCGACTTGAATATCCAGCCATGGCTCAACTTTGGGCGCCTGCGCCCGCTCCATACATCCGCTGTAGTTTTCGCATTCGGTGGCAATGCGCTGTTGGCAACATCATTTTATGTTGTCCAGCGCACCACAAGGGCGCGGCTCTGGGGCGGTGATCTGGCTTGGTTTGTGTTCTGGGGGTATCAGCTCTTCATTGTGATGGCTGCAACAGGCTATCTTCTCGGCATTACGGAAGGTCGCGAATATGCGGAACCTGAATGGTATGTCGATATCTGGTTGACTGTCGTATGGGTTGCTTATTTGATTGTGTTTCTCGGCACGCTGGTAAAGCGCAAAGAGCCCCACATCTACGTCGCCAATTGGTTCTATCTTTCCTTCATTGTCACAGTGGCAATGCTGCATCTCGTCAATAACTTGTCGATGCCAGTTTCGCTTCTGGGATCCAAAAGCTATTCCGCCTTCGCAGGCGTACAGGATGCCCTCACACAATGGTGGTATGGCCATAACGCTGTTGGGTTCTTCCTCACGGCAGGCTTCCTTGGCATGATGTATTACTTCATTCCAAAACAAGCCAATCGACCCATCTATTCCTATCGTTTGTCGATCATCCATTTTTGGGCGCTGATCTTCATGTATATCTGGGCAGGTCCGCATCACTTGCACTACACCGCCTTGCCTGATTGGGCGCAGACACTTGGCATGGTGTTCTCGATCATGCTGTGGATGCCCTCTTGGGGCGGCATGATCAATGGTCTGATGACACTTTCTGGAGCCTGGGACAAGCTGCGCACAGATCCTATCCTTCGCATGCTCGTAATGTCACTGGCGTTCTATGGCATGTCGACATTTGAAGGCCCGCTGATGTCGATCAAAGCCGTGAATTCACTGAGCCACTACACCGATTGGACCATTGGCCACGTACATTCCGGAGCACTCGGCTGGGTCGGCATGATATCCTTCGGTGCCATTTATTTCCTGGTGCCAAAACTCTGGGGTCGCACAAGACTATACTCACTCCGCCTTGTGAACTGGCACTTCTGGCTCGCCACACTTGGTATCGTTGTCTACGCTGCCGTTATGTGGGTGTCAGGCATCATGCAAGGCTTGATGTGGCGCGAATATGATGACCAAGGCTTCCTGGTTTACTCCTTCGTCGAATCGACTGCCGCAATGCATCCTTACTATGTCATGCGCGTCTTTGGCGGTTTGCTCTATCTGGTGGGTTTGCTGGTGATGATCTTCAACATCTGGAAGACAATCCGCGGCGACCTGCGTGAAGAAGTCCCCATGGGCTACGAACACATTGCAACCCCTGAACTGAAGCCTGCCGAATAAGGAGCTGCATCATCATGGCAAATCGCACACACAAGATACTCGACTGGCATGGCAACATTGAACGAAATGTTACGTTGCTGCTGGTTCTTTCGCTCCTGGTCGTGACCATCGGTGGCATCATCGAAATCGCTCCGCTGTTCTGGCTCGAAAACACCATCGAGAAAGTCAAAGGCATGCGCCCTTATTCACCGCTCGAATTGGTGGGCCGCAACATCTATGTTCGCGAGGGCTGCTACACCTGTCACTCGCAAATGATCAGGCCATTCCGCGATGAAGTTGAGCGCTATGGTCATTACAGCCTTGCGGCTGAGTCCATGTACGATCACCCCTTCCAGTGGGGCTCAAAGCGCACTGGTCCGGACCTCGCGCGTGTTGGTGGTCGCTATTCCAACGACTGGCATGTTCAGCACCTGCGCAATCCGCGAGACGTCGTCCCAGAATCAATCATGCCGCCCTACGCATTCCTGGCGAACAATGATCTCGACACCAAAACCATTTCCGCCCATCTGGTTGCAAATCGGCGTGTTGGTGTTCCGTATACGGATGACATGATTGCCGCTGCGGCCCAGGACATGCAGGCCCAGGCCAATCCAGATTTGGACGGAGCGGGCGTCACTAACCGTTATCCCAAGGCTGTCATTGCCAATTTTGATGGTGATGCCACCCATCTCTCAGAAATGGATGCACTCGTCGCATATCTGCAAATGCTAGGAACATTGGTTGATTATTCGGCCTACGAGCCCGAAAAAAATGAGCGCTGAGGAGATAGAAAATGAATCTTGAATATCAACTCATGCGCACTTTTGCCGACAGCTGGGGATTGCTGTTCATGTTCCTGGTGTTCGTTCTTGTGGTCTTCAGGGCCATGCGACCTTCCGCACGCAAGGCCCATGACGACGCTGCCAATATCCCCTTCAAGGAGTAGTTTCAATGTCCGACAAGCGTGAAATCGATGAAATCTCGGGCGTTGATACTACCGGTCATGAGTGGGATGGCATCAAGGAACTCAACAACCCTTTGCCCCGGTGGTGGCTTTGGACGCTTTATGCCACCATTGTCTGGGCGATTGGTTATGTGATCGTTTATCCCGCTCTGCCTGGCCTCTCTACAACAAGCAAGGGTCTTTGGGGCTGGTCCAGCCGTGGTGATTTGCGCGCCGAAATGGTTGTAGCTGATCAAGGTCGTCAGCATATGATCGACAAGATTTCTGCCATGGACATCCAGGCCATTCTAGCTGATAAACAGGTGCGCACATTCGCCATTGCCGCAGGTTCTTCTGTTTACAAAGTCAACTGCGTTCAATGTCATGGTTCAGGTGCGCAAGGTGGCATTGGTTATCCCAACCTCAATGACGATTCCTGGATTTGGGGCGGCACGCCTGAGCAAATTCAATTGACGTTGGCACATGGCATTCGTGCTCCTGACGATCCGGATACCCGCAATAACCAGATGCCAGCCTTTGGCAAAGACGGCATTTTGAATCCGGAGCAGATCAACCAAGTTGCAAATCATGTTTATCAACTCGGTGGGCTGGAACATGATGTCGCTTTAGCCACAGCTGGAGCAACACTTTTTAGTGAAAATTGTGCGTCTTGCCACGGGGAAAAGGGTGAGGGAAATCCAGAGTTAGGCAGCCCTCAACTCAACGACGCGATTTGGCTCTACAGAAGCACGCCAGAAGAAATCAGGGCTCAGATCTATAATCCGCGCCAAGGCATGATGCCCGCTTGGCAGGCCCGTCTTGGCGAAAACAAGATCAAGCAACTCACGGCTTACGTGTTGTCCCTAGGTGGTGGTCAAAAGTAACGTGGCAACAACAACTCTCATCGACCGCCAGGATGTAACGGCCGTCAACACCGGGGCGAAAGCCAAAGGCGGGCTATATGCAGCACGGCAGAAAATATTTCCAAAGCGTGCCCAGGGGGTATTCCGCCGTTTGAAGTGGATCATCATGGCGGTGACCTTGGGGATCTATTACATCACGCCATGGCTGCGGTGGGACCGCGGTATCTATGCGCCTGATCAAGCTGTGCTGCTGGATATGGCAAACAGCCGCTTCTATTTTTTCTTCATCGAGATATGGCCGCAAGAGTTTTATTTTGTGGCGGGTCTCTTGGTGATGGCAGGTGTTGGACTATTCCTTGTTACCTCCGTTGTTGGCCGCGCTTGGTGCGGCTACGCTTGCCCGCAAACGGTATGGACTGACCTGTTTCTTGTTGTTGAGAGATTCATTGAAGGTGATCGTAATGCGCGCATCAAACTGGATAAAGGGCCGTGGACGTTTCGCAAAGTTGGCCTGCGCGTTGCAAAGCACAGTATCTGGATCATCATTGCCGTTTTGACCGGTGGTGCATGGATTTTCTATTTTGCTGATGCGCCAACACTGTTGAATAACTTCATTACATTTCAAGCGCCGTTTATTGCTTATGCGACTGTTGGCGTGCTCACAGCCACAACCTATCTGTTTGGTGGTATCATGCGCGAGCAGGTGTGCATCTACATGTGCCCATGGCCACGTATTCAAGCGGCCATGCTGGATGAAGACTCACTGGTTGTCACTTACAACGATTGGCGCGGTGAGCCTAGAAGCCATGGCTCCAAGAAAGCTGTTGCTGCAGGATTGTCGGTTGGAGATTGTGTGGATTGCAACGCCTGTGTTGCCGTCTGTCCAACAGGAATTGACATTCGCGACGGCCAACAAATGGAATGCATCACTTGTGCCCTCTGCATTGACGCTTGTGATTCCGTTATGGAGAAGGTTGGCAAGCCCAAGGGCTTGATCTCATACTCAGCCTTGCGCGACTACAATCACAATCTGGCTGTTGCTTGGTCTACGCCTGGCACCATTGATCCTTCGAAAGTGCGCGATGCCAAAGGCAGTTTCGTTTCAGATATCAAGCATTTCAATTGGCACATCTTCCTGCGAGCGCGCACTTTGATTTATGTCGGGATGTGGTCACACGTCGGCGTCGGCCTGCTTTATCTGTTGCTCATTCGTGATCGCCTCGAAGTCAACGTCCAGCACGATCGCAACCCCGTTGCCATCAAACTGTCTGACGGTTCGGTGCGCAATGGATATACGATCAAGCTGCTCAACATGATGCAAGAACCGCGCGTGATTACACTCTCGATCGAAGGGCTTCCAGGATCAGAGATCGCCATTACAGGCATGGAAAATGTGAAAGGGCAAAATGCGGAGGTACCAGTAGATCCTGACAAACTCCGTGCCCTGCGTGTTTTTGTCACAGTTCCCCCAGCTTCTGTTAAAACTGGCGGCACGCCTTTCCGCATTATCGTCAAAGATCCGCAGTCGTTTGAAACTGATACCTATAACGCCATATTTGAAGTGCCGGAGAACATGAAATGATTGAACAAGCGTCTCGCCCCTTCACCGGTCGCCACATGCTGCTGA
>JANNNG010000217.1:0-5748 GCA_031398425.1 Hyphomicrobiales bacterium
CCTATGTTTGAACGCGGAGCAGCGGCATGAGCCAGCCAGGCCCCATTCTGCAATTGAAGAACATCACGCGCAATTTTGGTGCCATCGAGGCCTTGCGCGGTATCAGCTTTGACATTGCGCCGGGAGAAGTGGTGGCTTTGCTAGGTGACAATGGTGCGGGCAAATCGACGCTTGTGAAAATCATATCTGGTGGGCTTGAGGCCACCTCGGGCACCATGGTGTTTGATGGCGAAGAAAGGCACTTTGCATCGCCCAAACAGGCCAAGGATGCCGGTATCGAAACCGTGTATCAGGACTTGTCGCTCTGTACCAACGTGGACGTTGTGGCCAACTTCTTCATGGGTCGTGAGATCGTGAAACGCTACTTCGGCATCCCGGTTTTGCAAGAAGCTGACATGTATGCTGCGACCGAGAAGGCTATTGCCAATGCCGGCACGCGCATTCCATCACTACGCACCAATGTCGAGCATCTCTCGGGCGGGCAGCGTCAAGCCATTGAACTCAACCGTTTCGTACATTGGGGCGGCAAGCTGGTGCTGCTCGACGAGCCCTTCGCAGCACTCGGCGTTGATCAGACGCGGCGCGGACTTGAGATGATCAAGCGCATCGCCGCGCAGGGCATCGGCGTCATCATCATCACCCACATCATGCCACAGGCCTTTCAGGTGGCAGACCGCATCGTGGTCATCCGCCAGGGCGTTGTTGCCGGTGATGTGAAGCGCGAAAAAACCAGCCCGGATGAAGTCATCCGCATGATCACCGGTGAAGCCCTTGAAGGCAAAGCCCCAGCAACGAGGCCGAATGGCCCGCACGTCAGTCAGCAACCATAAACAACAGGAGACGACCCATGAACCGCATACGCCGCTTACTTCTTGCCTCCATCGCCGCCACGGCATTGGCCGTGGCAACACCATCATTCGCTGCATCCAAGGGCACGATCTATTACATGGTGCCAACGCTGCTCGATGAGTTCCAGACGGAATCCGTGTCGGCCATCGAGAAGTTCCTCAAGGATGTAGGCTACGATGTTGTGACCCTCAACGCCGACAACAAGACGGACCTGCAGCAAAGCCAGATGAATGACACCATCCTGCTGAAGCCTGCTGCCATTGTTCTGGCTGCCGTGGATTTCAACGCGCTGCAGCCCTCCATCGAAAAGGCCCGAGCAGCAGGCATTCCCGTCATGGAATTTGACCGGCAGATCACGGCTACGCCGTCGGATTTCACATCCGTTGCAGGCACCATCGAAATTGGACAGGTCGCCGCTGGTGAAATCCAGCGTCTGCTCAAGGAAAAGAATGGTGAGGTCAAAGGCAAGATTTTGCAGGTTCTGGGAGACCCGGCGGATCCTTATTCTCTCGATATCCAAAAGGGCTTCGAGGAGAAGATGAAGGAGTTTGCCGGCGTGCAGATCATCTCCCTGCCTGCCATGGCATGGGAAGCGTCAAACGCCGGTACCATTGTGTCTGACCAGATGGTGGCGAACCCCGACATTGATCTGATTTTCCTGCACGCTGCCCACTTGTCAGTAGCTGCCGTTGCTGCCCTTGAAGCCAAGGGCAAGACGCCGGGTGACGTGATGATGATCTCGTCCAACGGCGCTCCCGTCGGCCTTGATCTCATCCGCAAGGGTTGGCTCAATGTGGAAGTGGAGCAACCGCTCTATGCCCAGGCCGCTGCCATTGCCATGTTCGCCGACAAGGTGGTGAACAAGCAGGAGATCAAGCCAGGCACCTACAAGGTCCTGGGTCTTGATTCAACGCTGAACATCGAGAAGTGGGGTCCGAACATCAAGATCCCCGGTGCCGCCATCACCAAGGCCAATGTCGATGAACCGCGCTTCTGGGGCAACTTGAAAGCGCCAACAGACAAGATCACGCCAGTCGAATAATCCAGCTTCAATCGCCCGGACCTCAAAAGGGTCCGGGACCTGCATCCTTTGGAACTCATCACATGATTGCGAACCGTAACCGGGCGCTGGTGGAATTTGCGCTCGACAATCTCGTCTGGTTTCTGCTGGTCTTCGTGCTGGTTGTTTTCTCATTGACGGTGCCGAACTTTTTTCAAACCGGCATTTTCGTCAACATCATTGAAAGCTCGACCATGGTGGGGGTGATGGCCATTGGCCTGGCCATTGTCATCATTGCTGGCAACATGGACCTATCTGTTGAATCGACTGCCGCGCTTTCTGCCATGGTCACGGGTATCCTTTTTTGCTCACATGGCATCGGGCTTGGCTGGACCCTTACGCCGGAGTGGTTGGCCCTGCCAGTGTCAGTGGCTATTGCCCTGTCCGTCGGAGCTGTCATCGGCTTCATGAACGGGCTCCTTGTTGTGCGCCTGAAAATGGACGCCTTCATCGTCACGCTTGCCTCCTACATCTGGGTGCGTGGCGCCGTCGTAGCGTTATCAGGCGGGCGATCAGCGCAAGATCTGGCACCCAGCATTCGCTTCATTGGCATTGATACATTCCTGGGCATTCCTTTCATCGCCTGGATCGCGATGTCGGCTTTCGCAGTCTTCACCTTCATCATGGCCAAGACGCCATTTGGCCGTCACATCACCATGATCGGTGGAAACCGGGCAGCCACTTTCCGCGCTGGGATCGCCGTCGACAAGTTGATCTGGATTTCATTCATACTTGCGGGCGCCATTGCAGGCTTTGCGGGATGGTTGCTGGCCATTCGCACATCAGGTGCCTCTGCAGGCCTTGGCGTAGGCATGTTGTTCCAGGCCTTTGCTGCCGTCGTGATTGGCGGTGTGAGCCTCAAGGGCGGTGTGGGGCGCCTGCCCGGCGTTTATGCCGGTGTGTTGCTGCTACATTCCATTCAGACAGCCATCAACCTCATGGGCATGCCAGCGCATTACACGCAAATGATACTGGGCAGCCTTGTGCTTGCAGCAGTGCTTCTCGACACCATCAAACTCACCATACGGCAGAAACTGACATGAGCAACAGATTGGAAGGGCGCGTGGCGCTGGTCATTGGTGCTGCGCGCGGCATTGGTGCTGGCATTGCGGAACGCTTTGTTGAAGAGGGTGCCAGAGTTGTGATTGCCGACAATCTTGTGGAGCTTGGTCAGGAGACTGCGAAGAGGCTTGATGGGAAATTTGTCAACATCAATGTTGCAAAGCTCGAAGACAATCAGGCTGCCGTGGCCCTTGCGGTTTCATCCTATGGCGGCCTTGATATCGTGGTGCAGAATGCCGGCATTTATCCGTGGACGTTGATTGAAAACACTTCGCCTGAAGAATGGGACGATGTACTGGCCGTCAATCTCAAGGGAACTTTCCTCTCGGCCCGGGCAGCTCTTTCCGCCATCCGCGAGCGTGGCGGTGGCCGTATGATTTTTACGTCTTCGATTACGGGGCCTCGCGTCACCAGTCCGGGCCATGGCCATTACTCAGCCTCGAAGGCAGGCATCAATGGATTTATCAAGGCGGCCGCACTGGAATTCTCAGGCTATAACATCACCGTCAACGGCATTGAACCCGGCAACATCCTCACGGATGGCATGAAGCAACATCGCTCAGCGGCCTTCATCAAGATGATGGAGGAAGGTGTGCCGCTGGGGCGCCTGGGCACTCCGCGCGATGTAGCCAATGCGGCTTTGTTTCTGGCCTCTGATGATGCCTCCTACATCACAGGTACAACGATTATTGTTGATGGTGGACAAACACTGCCGGAAGGCAAAGACTTTCGCCTGAACCCGACCTGATACAGAAAGAACACACCATGGCGCTGACTGATTTTCTCAAACTTCGGCCCGTGGGCAAAAGGCTGGAAGATCTCGACACACCTGTTCCCGTCATTGATGTGAAGGTGGTGGAAAACAATGTGCGGCACTGGCAAAGCCGCTGTGACATACTCAAGCTTGCCAACAGGCCACATATCAAGACTCACAAGCTGGTGGGCCTCGCACAATACCAGATCGCGCAAGGTGCCAAGGGCATCACAGTGCAAAAACTCGGTGAAGCCGAAGTCATGGCGGATGCCGGCATCCGTGACATGTTGCTGACCTTCAACGTGGTAGGGCAGCAGAAGGTGGAACGTCTTGCGGGTTTGGCGAAGCGGACCGATATCTCCGTTGTAGCTGACAACCATGAGATGATCGAGGGCCTGTCGGCTGCGGGCAGGTTGGCAGGGCGCGACATTTCGGTACTTGTCGAATGTGATACGGGAGCGGGGCGCAATGGTGTGCAGTCACCTGCCGCAGCACTCGAGCTTGCGCAGGCGATCGACAACTCCCCTTTTCTCTCGTTTGGCGGACTAATGACTTATGCAGGGACTGGCCAACGCCTGCAAGCAGAAGCCTTCCTCGAAGAAGCGCGCGCGCTTCTTGAAAAGTCCGGGCTAGAAGTGCGTGTCATTTCCTCAGGCGGATCACCCGACATGTGGAAAGATGAAGGGCTTTCAAAACTCACTGAATATCGCGCAGGGACTTATATCTATTTCGACCGTTCACTGGTGGCGCGCGGGACATGTGACTACGAGGATTGCGCGCTCACCGTGCTCACCACTGTTGTCAGCAAGCCAACAAATGCCCGCGCGATTGTCGATGCTGGCACCAAATCCCTAACAAGCGACCTGCTGGGCCTTGAAGGTTATGGCGTTGTGCACGCGTTAAAGGATGCCAGGATATATGCCGCGAATGAAGAACATGGTTATCTCGACATTTCAGAACTTTCACATAAGCCATCTGTCGGCAGTCGTATCAGGATCACGCCCAACCACGTGTGTCCGGTGACCAATCTTTTCGATGAAGTTGTCTTCGTGAGTGGCAATGACGTTTTAGGGGCGGTCAGGGTCGATGCGAGAGGCCTCGTCCGGTAGCCAACGGCGCAACGACAAAATGCGACTGATTGGACCCAGCTTTCAAGTGCTTGACTTGCAGCAAGGCGTGAAACTAAAGCGGAAGATTGGGGCGGCTCAGCCGCATGTATTCGGCCGATGCAAGATTGAATGGTTTTCCTTTTAGCTTGGCATTTGAAACCAGCATGCTGTCAATCAATGCTCCGTAGTCCCCTTCAGTTGCGCGCATGATCGCATGAGATGACACGCCGGCAGTTTTCGCCTGCATCGCCATTTGCCCGGCAATGTTTTCCAGCATGGTCTTGTGACACATGATGGCTTGCTTTTGCACACCAAGCACACCTGAGGTGTCAAACACATGTGTGACCGAAGCTATGGTGCGTCCAAAATACCAGCGTTCGTATACGCCGTGAGGCACAAGGCCCTCTGTGAAATGTTCGGGGTGATGCTTGTCGAATTGGGAGGTCCAGTAGGACTCATCAACCGCCTGCGACAGGACACGATGATCAAGATTATCCTCATGGAACATGGAATCCGGATCAAAGGTCACGATGCCATAGGGCTTCAGCTTGCGAATGGCGTGAATGATCCGTTCCCGCAAGGCCACCCGGGAAACATCGCCGAGAACGTCCGTCTGCCAGCCGAGGTCTTCGACCTGTGCGATACCCAGAATCTTTGCGGACAGTCTGAACTCGGCGGCATTCCGATTGATCGTTTCTGCTTCATCCAGGCCCACTGAATCCCAGCGGTCATCGGTCACGCGCAGGCAATGGATGTGCCAGCCTGCCTTCGCCCACATGGCAACAACGCCACCCACAAAAAAAGCAGTATCATCAGCATGAGCCACAACGAGCAACAGTGTGCGTCCACGGCCTTGTTCAAGACTTTCTTGCGTGACGACCACGGGTTCCGTCTGCAGCTCCGGTATTGTGAAA
>JANNNG010000282.1:0-9929 GCA_031398425.1 Hyphomicrobiales bacterium
GCCCGTCTCAACCTTTGGCAGCTGCCGGTAGTAGCCGGATGGCATATCCTCCAATGCTTGATGTACGTGTTGCTCTATCACGTGGAAGTTATCAACAAGCCACTCCCCGGCAGGGGCAATCACGTCATTGGCGTGGACCGCTTCACGCATCGCAGCAAATGTTACTGACAGGATCTCCAAGTTGTGTTTGAGGCTGTACCGAACGTAACGGTACGCAACACCATCTTTTGTGACGGCATGAGACTTGGCCAAACTGATGCCATGTTCGCGCAGTTTGTCTTCACCAAAGATTTCACTTCGAATAGGAGAAGCGTCATCACCACCATCATGTTGGTCGAGCGGGACTTTTGTTTCCCGCAACCAATCAAGCGTGCGCTTTCCACCAATTTTTACTTTTCTTCGAACCACTGTCGATAACGCAAGAGAACTCTAAAAGTTCCAGATCAATGCTGGCTCCCCGCGTTAATGCGGTCGGGCAGCCGTGAACTGAGCCCATCTCCATTCTCGAAGTGATCTAATGGTCCGACGGTCACGGCCATTCGCGTTTCTACATGTTCAGCGTCGAAATCCCCAAATCCAGATCAACTGCCATCTGCGGGATCGTCCGCTCGCTACTGGCCAACAACCCAGCCGCTTCCCGCTAAAACTCCGGCGTAAAGTCTCGTCTCTGCTTGCTCTTCGCTAATTCTGGAAGAATCCGCGTGGAATGAGGCGCTGCTCATAGGCTTGCCGTTCGAGATCTTCCCTGAACATCGGATGCGCGATCGAAATCAGGGCCTTGGCACGCTCGGGTACGGATTTACCTTTCAAATTGACCATGCCATATTCCGTGGCGACATACATAACATCTGAGCGCGGCGTGGTCACGATGTTTCCGGGCGTCAAGTTGAGGACAATGCGACTGCGCGGTTCGCCTTTCTTGTCATAGGTTGATGCCATGCAAATCACTGATTTGCCACCCCTTGAAGCGTAGGCGCCGCGCACGAACTGCAACTGCCCGCCGGTGCCACTGATATGCCTGCTGCCATCCGATTCAGACGCCGCCTGGCCCTGCAAGTCAATTTGTGTGGTGTTGTTGATCGAAACCACATTGTCGTTCTGCATGATCATGTGTGGCGCGTTCGTGTGGTCTACGGGACAACAGTGCATATCTGGGTTTCGGTCAAGCGTTGCGTAGAGATCGCGCGAACCAAGTGCAAAACTGTAGGTGGACTTTCCCTTGTCAAAAGATTTGCGTGTCCCTGTAATGCGGCCTGCCTTGTAGAGTGCGACAATGCCGTCCGTCATCATTTCCGTATGGATGCCAAGATCGCGAACATTGCTTTCCAGCAGAAGCGTGCACACAGCATTGGGCATGCCGCCTATGCCGATCTGCAGGCAGGCTCCATCGTCTATTTCTGTCATGATGTGCCCCGCTACAGCACGATCAACTGTTGACGGCGGTGCATTCGGCAATTCAGGGGCAGGTTGATTGTCTCCGGTGATGACATAGTCCACGTCATTCACGTGGATGCCCGTCTTGTCTCCACAGACATGAGGCAGACCCTCTGTCACCTCGATGATGACAGTTTTGGCTCGCTCAACAATCGAACCATGCCACAGATTTGCTGCACTCAGGTTAAAGAAGCCATCTTCATCCATGGGACAGGCCTTGAGAATGACGATGTCGACGGGGTCAATGAACCGTCGATAATAATCCGGAATTTCACCGAGATTGACAGGCAGATAGCTGCACAAGCCCGCATCATGCTTTTTCCGGTCATAGCCAGAGAAATGCAAACTGAACATATGCACATGTTGACCTTGGGGGTCAGCTTCAAGCACCGCTCTTGGGCGCATGGTCAAGCACGACCGAATTTTCAATCCCTTAAGCTCTGTAAGTCTGGCAGCAAGCGCCGCGTCAAAAACATCGGGCTGCACCAGCGAAGTACCATAATCAATCCACATGTCCGAAGAAACCAGACGCGCCGCATGTTCTGCTGAAATAGACCGTGCTGCCATTATCGAAATCCAAAATCGAATAGATCTGCTTTTATGGTTCAGTTCATGACCCAGATCGTCTGGTTTTTCAATACTCCCAGTTGGCCTCTAGTTTTTTCTTTCGGGATAAAGTTTCACACAAGGCATGGCATTTAAGCTGAAAAGCCGTGCATCCCGCACGAATTTGAGAAAACCGCTATCATGACAGCCTTGACCGTAGCAAATCAGAACGAAATTGTGTTTCTTCGTCGCGAGTTGGAGAAAGTCCAGAATGATCTTCGCCTCTACTCGGCGGTGATTGAGAACTTTCCTGGTGGAATCATTCTCACGGACCAGAATCTTGAAGTCGTTGTATGCAATGAACAGCAGAAGAAGTTGCTCAGTTACGCCCCGGAACTGTTTCATTCCAGAAAACCCACCCTGCTTGAGCTCTTCCAGTTTAATGCTGCACGCGGAGAATACGGTCCTGGTCGGCCCGAGGCACTTGTCGCAGCAAAAATGGATCTTGTGCAGCAACGCATTCCCCACCTTTTTGAACGCGTGAGGCCTGACGGCAGTGTGATCGAGGTGCGTGGCGTGCCGATTGCGGGTGGCGGTTTCGTGACCAGTTACATTGATATCACTGAGCGCCGCAGAACCCAGGAAATGATTTTGAAACTGGCACTGACTGACAGTCTTACGGGCCTCGCAAATCGAGCGTCGCTCAACAAGGACTTTGATCACTTTGCGGCGCGCGCAAAGCGCGGTGAGCATTTTGCTCTGATGTATGTTGATCTTGATCACTTCAAGCCCGTGAACGACAAACATGGTCATAAAACGGGAGATTCACTTCTTGAAGAGGTTGCAAGCCGCCTCAAGGCCAATGTGCGAGACACAGATGTTGTGGCGCGGTATGGCGGCGACGAGTTCATCGTGCTTCAATCCAACGTGTTGGAACACAACTCAATCAAGATACTGGCAAGGCGATTGTTGGATGTTCTCTCGGCACCATTTTATATCAACAACATCGAAATTCGGCTGAGCGCCAGCATAGGCATCACCCACTCGGCAATTGCCTGCGACGAATACAGCTTGGATCAGATGATCGGTGTCGCCGATAATGAGATGTACAATGCCAAAAAATCAGGAAAAAGCAGGTATCTTATTGATGATTGCCGAGAGAAAAATTCCTGTTGCCAGTTCGAAGTCTGCACCTGTGGTCATCTGTCTTTTGGACAAATCCGTCATTCAGCCAAGGAACTGTCGATCAGGTCCGTCTAGACAACTCAAATTGGCCTGGCCGCCAAGTTTGGCATCGTAAAATCATAATGTCTACACTTTGCAAGTGAATTGAGGCCGCACCAGGCGAAGGCATTGCCAATGCGTTTTGGGGACCGAAAATGGCAAGAGTCTTTCGTGCCCGCCTGATGGGCCTCGGTGCAATGACTAGCGTGGCAAGCTTGTGCGGGCCTGCCCTTGCCGAGAGAATGTTCAAAATCTACCCACCGCCTTAGCACCTCGTTCACCACATCCAATTCATCGGTTGAACTTTAGTTCTGTGTTAAGCTGTGTGCTATATCTGGATACCTATGGCAGGGCTTGCCGCGAGCAATTTCGCAGGAAGCACCAGTACAGCGTTTACCTGCCATTCCGGTTTCAGTCCGGCATGTTCCCCAAAAAAACTCACTCAAAAAATGGAGCATAGCCATGGCTAGCATCAATACGAACGTGTCTGCAATGACGGCCCTCAAAAGCCTGAACATGACCAACGCCGCACTGGAAAAGACACAAAGCCGCATTTCAACTGGCCTGAAGGTCGCCAGTGCAGAAGACAATGCGGCCTATTGGTCCATTGCGACAACAATGAAATCAGACAAGTCGGCTTTGTCAACCGTAAAGGATGCATTGGGTCTTGGCGCTGCAACTGTTGACGTTGCTTCAACAGGTGCGAATGCCGCTATTGAAGTTGCAAAAGAAATCAAGAACAAGCTTGTCGCTGCGCGCCAGCCGGGAGTGGATCGAGTTAAGGTTCAGTCGGAAATTACGCAACTTCAGAGTCAGATGACTAACATCGCCACGCAATCGACGTTCTCTGGAGAGAACTGGTTGTCGGTTGATTCCAGCGCCGCTAACTATAATGCGACAAAATCAGTTGTTTCGTCTTTCACCCGCACAGGCGGCACGGTAGCCGTCGGTACAATCGGAGTGAATTTATCTTCGGTCAAGTTGCTTGATGCAAGTGCTGCAGCCGATGGCATTCTCGACACCAATCGCGATGCGACAACGGGCGCCGCAATTGCTGCTCCGGCTGCTGGTTCTTTTACCGTAACGACCCTGGATATCTCGGCGTTGACAGATTCAGCTGCAGACCTTGCGACCCTCGATGGCTATATCAAGGGCGCAGATGCAGCTGTCACATCCATGACCACAGCGTCGGCAACTTTGGGATCTGCGAAACAGCGTATAAATCTGCAGAAAGACTTCGTCACAGCCTTGTCGGATGCCATTGAACGTGGCGTTGGATCTCTGGTTGATGCAGACATGACCGAAGAGTCGACCAAACTGCAAGCGTTGCAAGTGCAACAGCAACTGGGCGTGCAAGCTCTGAGCATTGCCAATCAGAGCAGCCAGACGATCATCTCGCTGTTCCGTTAATCGCGCCATCCGCGAAACTGGTGCGGGACTGTACAAGTCTCGCACCTTCATCGTATTGCACCATAAGCGGCCACGGACTTAACTCCGCATTAACCGCACCTGCACCAAACTGGCTTCATGACAATGGCAGTCCCATCTGCCTGGCATGAGGCCGTTTTGTCATTCCGGTCCAATCCGGCATGTTCTGATCTTCCAGTCTGCCTTGGAGCGAAACGACATGACGAGTATCAATACCAATCGTGCAGCCATGACGGCACTGCAGAGTCTCAACGTCACCAACATGAGGCTGGAGGCCACGCAGCAACGCATTTCCACCGGCTTGCGGGTGTCCACAGCGACTGACAACGCCGCATACTGGTCGATTGCAACCACAATGCGTTCCGATAATTCTTCGCTTTCCACTGTGAAGGATGCGCTTGGTCTGGGTGCCGCGACCGTCGATGTTTCATACACCGCGCTGAATGCATCCATTGAGTCGGTGAAGGAAATCAAAGACAAGCTTGTAGCCTCGCGACAGCCAGGTGTTGACAGGAACAAGATACAAACTGAAATCACCGAACGACAGAACCAGCTGCGTTCAATCGCCAACTCTGCAACGTTCTCAGGCGAGAACTGGCTGTCTGTTGACTCGAGCCTGGCCGGATACAATCCGATAAAATCGATCGTATCTTCATTCTCCCGTGGAACCTCGGGTGTTTCTATACAGACCATTCAATTTGACGGAGACGCCAGCAAGCTGATTGACGCCAGCAATCAGTCGGGAATTCTCGACACACAAGACACCACTTTGAATGGCAACGTGAGCTACTCCATACTGAACCTTGACATCTCCACTTTGACGACATCCGCAGCAGACACCACTGACCTCGAACAAATCATCAAGTGGGTTGATCAGGGCCTGAGTGCAATGATCAATTCAGCCGCGAATCTTGGAGCGCTCAAGAGCCGCATCGACTCGCAGAGCGACTTCGTGCGCGTGCTCATGGAGGCAGTGGAGCGGGGGGTTGGCACTTTGGTAGATGCCGACATGACTGAAGAGTCAACGAAACTTCAGGCCCTGCAGGTTCAGCAACAGTTGGGAGTACAATCTTTGGGCATCGCCAATCAAAGCAGCCAGAATATTCTTTCCTTGTTCAAGGGTTGACCTGTTCGTTCACCAGCATTGTGAGCCGGAATAGAACAACGATCATTGAAATGAACGCGTGAGTGCTATGGTGTTCCTGCAGAATCTTGTGTCATCTCTTCTGGGTCTTGGCATTAAGCGTCTTGTCTACCTTGGAATTGTTGGTCTGACGGTTTTCTCGATGATGGCACTCGTTGTCTATGGCTTCCGCGCGCCCGTGAAGTCCGTTTTATACTCCAGTCTCGACAAGGCGGATGTTAACGCCATTGGCGCGGCGTTGTCTGAAGTGGGCATCGCATTTGACGTCAGTGAGACGGGTGACGCAGTCCTGGTGGAATTTGGCAAAACGGCACAGGCCAGAATGTTGCTTGCCGAGCGCGGTTTACCAAAAAGTGATAAGTCGGGTTATGAGCTATTCGACCAAATGGGATCACTCGGTCTGACATCATTCATGCAACAAGTCACAAAAGTGCGCGCTCTTGAGGGTGAACTTGTGCGCACCATCCAACAACTGGATGGAATAAAATCGACACGCGTTCACCTTGCCTTGAAAGTGGACGGCGTTTTGAGAAACAAAGACAGCCGCCCTACCGCTTCAGTAGTCATTCGCATTGATGGCTCGCCACGCGAGTCACTTGCTTCAACTATCCGCCATATCGTGGCAGCTGCAATACCCGGCCTCCAACCAGAGCAGGTGATGATCAGCACAACAGATGGCAAACTGCTTGCCGGCCCCCGTAATTCCGAAGATGCCACATCAGGTGAACTGCTTGATCTCGAAACAAAAGTATCGAAAGTGATCAGGGATCGGTTGAGCAATACGCTGGAACCTTTTGCAGGGGCTGAGAACATCAGGGTGAGCGTGTCAACCACGATCAACTTTGATAAACGACAAATCAATGAAACCAAGTTTGACCCCAACTCCAAAGTAGAACGGTCGCTTTCCACGATCAAATCTTTGGACACAACGAAAGACGGTGGTACAGCACCAACGGTGTCAGTTGACCAGAATATTCCGCAAGAGGTGAAACCGGCTTCAGGCAACAGTTCAACGAATAAGAAGAAAGAAGACAAACAAGAAACCGTCAACTACGAAGTTGACTCAACTCAAACCGCAACAACAACTGCAGGCTATACTATTGAAAGAATGTCCGTTGCCGTTGTGATTGACAGAAAAGCAGCCTTCAAGAGCCTTCCAGAAGGAAGCGACGAAAAGCAACTGACTGCTCGACTTTCCGAAATTGAAGCGGTGGCTCGTTCTGCGGCAGGCGTTATTGATAAGAGGGGAGACAGTCTCAAGATATCGGCAATAGACTTTTATGCCGATGAATCTTTGCCCGATGAGAGTTCAAAACTGGGTGTTGCCGACCACATCGTCGGAAATCTTGGCACAATTGTTAATGCCTTAAGCCTTGTCGGTGCCACGCTTCTTGTCATATTCTTGGGACTTCGACCCGCCTTGCGAATGCTGATCACTGAAGTCAGGAGGGATGCAGGCGTGTTGTCCTTGCCTGCAATCGACAAGACTTCAAATGCAGTTTCAGGGACGTCAGTCAACCTCGAGATCGAAAGAATCGAAGCACGACCTGAAGCCCTTCCACACAACATCAAACCATCTCCCGCCGATCAGCTCAACAAACTTGTAAACGTCGATGTTGACCGTGCCGCACAAGTTCTCAAGAGGTGGTTGAATGATCCCAAACGGAATGCGGCATGATTCCCCTGTCTAGTTGGATCAAGTCCCAAGCAAACGCACTTGCCCAAACCACGTATTCAAATGAAGTACCTGATCGATCCGACGGGTGCCTCACTCTTCTTCATGAAGTTTCTGGACTGATTAATGATCTGCTCGACAATGTGCAAACCTCGCAGGTTGCTGGTTTGAGATTTTCGATGCAGTCCGCACAAAAGCATTTGTCACAGCAACTAACGGTAAATCAAGACAATCGAATGTCGGCCGAACTCACCTGCATTGAAACTCGCGTTACTGACGCCATGTCGCAAGTCTTGCTACCCATCCTGGCTGATAGAAAGTTACGCGAGGTGATGAACGAATTTTGTTCCACTTTAAAGAAATTGTTGCCGGAATTTGCGGCCGGTGAAGTGACGGTTTTTGCACCGCCAAGTGTCTCGGGAGTACTCGGTCAGTCCCTCAACCGGCACAATGTTGCAGCCAGGATTGTGACAAGTGAGGATGGCAACTTGACAGCAATGGCAGGTCAAGTGACAATTTCTGCCGGGCTTCAGGCTTGGGGTGAGAAACTCAACGAGGCTATGCTTGAATGAACGAATCCCAACCATTGCATCAGGAAATCATTATCGTTCGGCGTGGCGGCGGTGGTGACGCTGGTGGCCACCATGGCGGTGCCTGGAAAATCGCCTATGCCGATTTTGTAACGGCAATGATGGCGTTCTTCCTGGTGATGTGGTTGATCAACTCGGCAAACGAAGTAACCAAATCACGAGTTGCTAGCTACTTCAATCCAATCAAAATGACAGATTCTGCGCCAAGCGATCGGGGCTTGAAAAACAATGTGGAGAGAAAATCTTCCAAGGACAGCGGTGACGCAGGTGAAGTTGGAGAGCCGAATGTGGCCAAGCCGGACGGCGGCAAACCTACATCTTCCGAGTCCGGAGACGAAGCAGTTTTGCAGAACCCGTTCTCAGCTATTGAAAGCATAGTCGCGGACCAGGCAAATATGGCCCATGCGGGCAGCATTGCTTCAAATGACCGTGACATAGGCGATCCTTTTGAACCGCGAGCGTGGGAAACACTTCGCAAGGGAAAGCCTGCAGATGAAGATGAAAAAGTGAATCCCGAAACTGGAAAATTGACTGGTCGTGGAGGAATAGAGAAATATGAAAGTACT
This sequence comes from Hyphomicrobiales bacterium, assembly GCA_031398425.1. Taxonomy (GTDB): domain Bacteria; phylum Pseudomonadota; class Alphaproteobacteria; order Rhizobiales; family Aestuariivirgaceae; genus Aestuariivirga. Next base: position 8,608 of record JANNNG010000282.1, read on the forward strand.
GTTTCACGTATTGATCCTTTGTCACCAGAGAAGTCGCACAGTCCCGAAGCCAAGGGTCGACTGACAACAAAAACAAACTCCCCACTGAATCAGCAAATTGACATTCTTGAAAGCGCAGTAAGTGCCGTCATTGAAAAGCACAAGGCAGAGGGTGATGTCACCTTGATTGCTCGCAGGACTGATGAAGGACTGTTGATTGTTTTGGGTGACAACAGCGGCAAAGGAATGTTTGCTATAGGCTCGGCAAAACCAAGTGCGGCATTGATCGACATAGTTGGTACGATTGGCAAAATCTTGTCGCAACTTCAAGGCGACGTTGTGATAAGGGGACACACAGACAATCGAAAGTTCCGTTCAACTCGGTTTGACAACTGGCAACTTTCAACAGCGCGCGCCCACATGGCGAGTTACATGTTGATGCGGGGTGGATTGGCCGAGGGCCGTGTCGAGCGCATTGAGGGTTATGGCGCATCCAAACCGCTTCATAAGTTGAATGCCTCAGCTGATTCCAATCGTCGGGTCGAATTCCTGCTTGTCGATCAATCCGAGAATCCATGAGGAAGTACATAATAATAGCTCTTGTCGTACCAGTTCTGCTGGCAGCATTAAGCATGACTGCCGGCGTACTGCTTTTTCCAGATTCTTACTGCAGACTTTCAATCGGATGGGCATATCGCTGTCCTGGGTCACCACAACAGAAAACTGACATGGCATTGCCTGATCTTGTCAGTAAGCCTGAATTGTCCAAACGATCAATTGCAGTACCGTCAAAGACACTTACGGAGAATGTCAGAAGTCTGCATGATGTCGCAACCGCCATACACCCCACGGAACTAACTTCCGCAAGAAGTAAAATTGTTACGGCAACGCGGCTAATTGTTCTGCAACAAACCAGAATGGCCCAAGGGGAGAACAATGCACCTGCAGTATTGAGGCAGACGATGGATTCTCTCGCGCTTCAGCTTGCAAAGACTGAAGTGCCCCCGCACCAAGGTGCTGACATCGAGGCCTGTGCCATGTATGTGTTATCAGGTGGAAATCCGAAAGCAGCAAAGGATTGTTTGCTGTCTCCGACCCTGACCGCCCTACAACGAGATTTGCTTTTTGGAGTGGAGGCCTACGTAAGTTCGGACTTCGAGACAGCACGTCTAAAGCTAGGTCCTCTCAATTCAGAGGAGTTCGAGATTGTTCTTGGCGCACAGCTGCTGATGGCGCAGGCACAGCTGATGCCACGGGACGACGACGAAAAAGCCGTGCTCCTTCTCATGCGTGCTGCTGACGCTGTTCCCGGGTCTCTGATTGAGGAGGCGGCCATTCGCAGG
>JANNNG010000298.1:0-12579 GCA_031398425.1 Hyphomicrobiales bacterium
TGACCGCCCGAGAGTTGCCCAGGCTTGCGGTCCAGATATTGCGTGAGGTTCAAGGTTTCGGCTGCCTTTGTCACCTTGGCGTCGATTTCGGCTGCGGGCATGCGAGCCATTTGCAGCGGAAAGCCTATGTTCTTGCGCACACTCATGTGCGGATAGAGGGCGTAGGATTGGAACACCATGGCCAAGCCGCGCTCTGACGGGCCGACAGTGGCATAGTCCTTGCCTTCAATGATGATCTCACCCGACGTTGTGTCTTCAAGGCCCGCAATCATGCGCAGGAGTGTAGACTTGCCGCAGCCTGACGGACCCACAAAGACGACGAACTCACCCTTGTTGATGTCAAGATCAGCGCCCGGAATGATGATGGCATCACCAAACACCTTGCGGACTTTCCTGAGAGAAATATGAGCCATTATTTGACTGCTCCGAATGTGAGGCCACGCACCAGCTGGCGTTGCGAGAACCAGCCGACGACAAGGATGGGAGTGATTGCAAGAATCGACGCCGCCGAAAGTTTCGCCCAGAATTGCCCTTGCGGGTTGGTGTATTCCGAAATCAGGAAACTCAATGGTGCTGCGTTCTTGGTGGTGAGGTTCAATGTCCAGAAGGCTTCATTCCATGACAGGATGAGGCTCAAGAGACAGGTCGAAACAATGCCCGGAATCGCCATAGGTGTCAGGATGCGAACCAGTTCACTCCACAAGCCTGCACCATCCATGCGCGACGCTTCAAGAATCTCGACCGGAATTTCCTTGAAGTAGGTATAAAGCATCCAGATCATGATGGGCAGATTGAACAGCATCATTAACGGCACCATGCCCCAATGACTGTCAAAGATTGTGTAGTCGCGCAGGTCCACACCATTGCCCCAATCCTTGAACACCAGACCATTGCGATTGAAGATCAGAAAGATGGGCACCAGCGCACCGGCGGGCGGCATCATCTTCGTCGACAGTATCCAAAGCAACGAATCCTGCGTGCCGCGCGTCCACACCCAGATTGTTGGCGGGATGATGACCATGAGGAGCAGGAAGATGCCGAGCCAGGCATTGTTGACCACCCAGCCCTGCGCATAAAGGATGAAGCAGGCCACGGCGATGGTGCCCAAGACAATTCCAAGCCACGTGAAGCCATTGAGTCGGCTTGTTTCCTTGGCACGTGGCGCAAAAGCCATGGACCATGCTGCGGGTACAGCAAAAATCAGGCCGAGCACAGTTGACAAACCGGCGATGATGATGGTGTTCCACAGATAGCCAAGATAGTCGGAACGTTCCTGCACCTCGGCGAAATTTGCCAGCGTCCATGGTGAAATGAACAAAGTCTGTGGCAGTGAGTATGCGTCTGACTCCGCTTTGAAGGCCGCAATCGCCGTCCACAGGATCGGGAAAAACATCAGGATGCCGAGCACCCATGCAAGGATGCCGAGCAGGCGGGTGCGCGTTGAAGAAGCCTTCATGGTCATGATCTAGTTCTCCAGGTTCTTGCCAACGAGGCGCACGAGGAAAATGGACACGATATTGGCGAGGATAACGGCAAGCAGGCCACCCGCTGCCGCCGCACCGACATCATTGGCGTCGTTGAGTTGCGAGAACACGAGATAGGTGAGATTGCCTGCAAAGCCACCCGTGCTGGTGACCTTGATTTCCGCGAATGTGTTCATCAGGAAAATCGTCTGGATCAGGATCACCACAGTGATCGGTCGTGCGAGATGCGGTAGAATGATATTCCAGAAATAGTCCCAGGATTTCGCCCCATCCATGGCGGCAGCGTCCTTTTGCTCGAGATCAAGCGATTGCAGGGATGTGAGCAGGATGAGGGCCGAATAGGGCAGCCATTGCCACGCCACGATGATGCCGACCGAGAACAGGGGAATTGAGCCAAACCAGTCGAAAGGCTGCGTCACGCCAAACCAGCGCTGAATTTCTGCAAATAATCCGAACACCGGGTGCATGATCAGGTTCTTCCAAACCATGGATGACACTGTCGGCATGATGAAGAACGGCGATATCATCAGCACACGGACAATGCCGCGCCCCCAGAACGGCTGGTCCAGCAGAAGGGCAAGTCCAATGCCGCCGACCACAGTCGTGACGATGACTCCGCCCACGAGAAGCAGCGTGTTCAAGACATTTTTCAGAAAGAACGGGTCTTTCATGAAATAGTAGAAATTGTTCCAGCCGAACCAGCGCATGCCCTCCGGGTCCTGCAGGTTGTAGCGCAGGAACGCATAGTAGAACACCAGCGCCAAGGGAATGAAGGCAAACCCCGAAAGGATACCGACAGACGGCGCGAGAGCCCATTTTGCGACGGATTGTGCTTGTCTGGTTGCCATCGATGCTATCCAATCTGTCGATTAATCATAACTGCAAAGGCGGCGAACGCAAAATTCCGCACCAGGCACGTGTGCCTCCGCTTTTGCGGTTGTGATCACGCTATAGATGAGAAAAATGCACCCTCCCGCCATGGGACGGGAGGGTGCATGGAGGACGACTACTTGATGTAACCAGCTTTGGTCATTTCGTCAGTCGTGTAGGTCTGTGCCTGTGCAAGCGCCTCGTCTGCCGTCATTTGACCAGCAAGTGCAGCCGAGAACAGCTCGCCGACCTTGGTGCCAATGCCTGCAAATTCAGGAATGGCCACAAACTGGACGCCGGTATAAGGAACCGGCTTTGCCGTTGGCTTTGTTGGGTCAGCGGCGTTCATGGAAGCGAGTGTCATCGCAGCAAATGGCACCTTCTGGTATTCCGGGTTCGCATAAAGCGAAGTCCGTGTACCTGGAGGCACGTTGGCCCAGCCCAACTTCCCAGCGACATATTCAGTGTAGCGTTTGGAAGTTGCCCAACCCACGAATTTCTGGGCAGCATCTACCTTCTGCGAACCGGCAGGAATGGCAAGCGCCCAGGCCCACAGCCAGTTGGCGCGTTTGCCAAAGCCCTTGTCGGGGGCCATGGTGAAGCCGGTTTGGTCAGCCACTTTGCTAGCTTCTTTGTTAAGAACATGAGAGCCAGCCGATGTTGCATCTGCCCACATGCCGCACTTGCCGGATTGGAACAGGGCAAGGTTTTCCGAGAAACCGTTGCCTGAAGCACCTTCAGGACCAGCTTCCTTCATGATGGCCAGATAGGTGTTGAGCGTGTCTTTCCATTCCGGCGAGTCAAACTGTGGCTTCCAGTTTTCATCAAACCAACGAGCGCCAAAAGAATTGGCCATCGTTGTCAGGAACGCCATATTTTCACCCCAGCCGGCCTTGCCGCGCAGGCAGATGCCGTTCACGCCGTTGGCGCGGTCTGTCATTTTCCGGGCAGCGTCCAGGATGAAGTCCCATGTCGGGGCTTCCGGCATGGTCAGGCCTGCCTTTTCCATCAGGTCTTTGCGATACATCACGAAGGAAGACTCACCGTAGAATGGAGCGGCGTAGAGCGTACCACCGGATGATAGGCCAGCGGTTACGGCAGGCAAGATGTCTGCCGGATCATCAACGCCCGCCAGTGGAACAAGCCAGCCTTTGGCACCCCAGATCGGCGTTTCATACATGCCGATTGTGAGAATGTCGTATTGGCCGCCTTTTGTCGAAATGTCCTTCGTGACCTTCTGGCGCAGGTCGTTTTCTTCCAGCGTCACCCAGTTCAGCTTGATGTCTGGATTGTCTTTGGTGAAGTCATCGGTCATTTTTTGCATGGTGATCATGTCACCGTTGTTCACGGTGGCAATTGTCAGTGTCGTTTCAGCCATGGCCGTTGAGGCAAGGGCAGCAAACGCGAAGGCGCCGAGCACGCCCTTAACGATGGATTTCATTAGTAGTCCTCCCAAGTGGATACGTAGGGCGTTTGCCCAGATCGCGAGAATAAGTCACAACGCTTGGGGCTGGGAGTCAAGGCCGATTCGTCGCTGCACTGCGGCAATTGCCTGAAGCAGGTGCAGTAGCGTATTGTAAAAATAAGGAAATTCGTATTTCGAATAATTGCTCACTTTTGCAACAATTGCTCAGCCATGAGTTCATTCGTAATCAGTCCGTTGATCAATTTGCCCGTGATGGCACCCTTGATGGCCTTGAATCGCCCCGCTGCCATGGCCACTCCGATGATGCGGCGACGGGCTGGAACGTCAACCGGAACACTTAGAACGCGGTCGTTGACAAGTCCGTCAATCAGCTTGCCGGATGCATCAAAACTCCAGCCCGTGATTTCGCCAACCGCACCCGCCTTCACCATGGCACGCAACTCATCCGCCCGCACAAAGCCATCCCGCAACAGGGCCGCCGTTTCGTCAACCGTTCCGATACCGACAAAGGTCACGTCGGCCTGGGCCGCAAGGTCCATGACGTTGCGCAGCGATTTCTGCTGCACCAAAAGGTTCTTCTCATGCACTGTGGCTGCAATCACCGGAAACGGCATCGGGTAATGTGGTGCGCCAACACGATCACCGACGCGCGAGGAGACTTCAAAAACCGTGGCCGACCCATCAGGCGCAATATTGCCCACGATGGAAACAATCTTGTGCTGCGGACATTCCATGGGGCTAACCTGTTCAGCGACAGCACGCAGCGCTCTGCCCGTGCCCAACCCCACGATGACCGGGTGGCGCGAGACGAGATAGCGCTCCATTTCCGCAGCTGCCGCTTCGACAATGCCCAGCGTTTCAGAATTCGACGTGGGGTCCGCCGGCACCACGTCGCAGCTTTCGAGACCATAGGTCTCCTTCAAGCGATCTGACAATTCCAGACAGCGTCCCAGCGGATGATCAAATCGCACCTTGATCAGACGTTCAGTAACGGCGAGTGACACCAGGCGCTGAGCGGTCTGGCGTGACACACCAAGCTTCCTTGCAATCTCATCCTGGGTATTGCCGGCGATATAGTAAAGCCAGCCCGCGCGGCCCGCATCATCAAGGCGTTCTTTTTCTGGTTCAGGTTTACGAGCCACGGCTGCTATTTCCTATGCGGTGCTGGTTGCTACACCGCTGCTGCGGCAAAGACCAGCCCGGCGGAACAATCGCAAGACTTCGGCCATGTTGCCCACGACACGGTCCACCACAAGATCCGCTGGCAAGACCTGCCCCGCCTTGATGTGGGAACCACCGGCAAAGTGCCACACCGTCATACTTGCCGCGCGGGCTGCACGCACGCCCATCTCACTGTCTTCCAGCACGAGACATCGCGCTGGTTCAACTCCATGTACTGCCGCTGCATGCAGAAACAAGTCCGGCGCAGGCTTGGCATTCTTGACAGCAGCGGCAGAATACACGTGGGGTCCGAAATGCGTATCGAGACCGCAAACCTTGAGTGAAAAATCAAGCCGTGGCGGAATCGAACCCGACGCCACACAATGCGGCACAGCCAGTTCCGCCAAAACCGCTTCAACTCCCGCCATGGGTTTGAGGTCAGTTGCAAACAGGGCGTTGAGCTTGACGAAATAATCAGGTGCAAAATTTGCTGGCAAATCCCGCCCTGTCCGAACCTTTAATTGTAAGGCAGCCGAGGCAAAGCTTCGACCAAGAAATTCTTTGCGGAATTGGTCAGCCGTGAGGTCAATGCCCAACTCTGCCAGCTGTTGCATCAGAACACGCGCGCTCAGCATCTCGCTGTCAACGAGCACGCCATCGCAATCAAAGATGACAAGGTCGAATGTCATCAAGCAGGAAAACACCTTTTCTACTTCGGCACCCACATCTCTGGTTCAGCGCCCGACTTCAAAACATAAAACCCATCGGCCATCACGAGCTGCCATGGCCCTGCCTCAGCGTGGGGCCACAACACGCGGATCTCCGCCTTGTCGTTCGCACCCAAACCAAAATGCCACCATCCCAGGTGCCCCGACACATGACCACCACCCGATGTGATTTCGCGCCGTGTGATTTTATCGCCAAGCCTTACTTCTATCCACGCCCCCACAGCGTCACGATTGGCACCGTCCTGCGCAGGCTTGACCTGCAACCAATGGCCCAGGGCCTTCGAAGTGTTGCGCCAGACCTGCGCTGGGGCGCGGCGATTGACCACCACGAGGTCGAGCAAGCCATCCAGATTGAAATCAACAACCATTCCGCCGCGCGAGGTTTCGGTGCTCGCGACGCCAGCATCCTTCGCCATATCCACAAAAGTGCCGTCGGCCTTGCCGAGGGCAAGGTTGTTGGGGTCCTTGATGGCAAAATCCGGCATTGCATCCACATTGCCCTTGGCCACAAACAGGTCGGTGCGACCGTCATTGTTCACGTCTTCAAACTGCGCATGCCAACCGGTCGAGGTCCTGAGATCATCACCAAAGCTCGGTCGGTGCAAGGTAACACCACTGGGCCAGGCCACATCCTTGAAATCGGCCTTCGATTTTCCCTCCGCTGCCACCTCTTTCAGCATCTGCAATTTGTTGTCCGCCATGGAGGTGAGGAAATAATCGGGATAGCTGTCGCCGTTCACATCCGCCGAGGCAATGCCCATGCCCCAGATGCGCAGGCGCTTCCAGCCATCCTTGTCAGTGTAAAGGGCGGGCAGCTCACCGGGAACCAGCTTCCACATCTGTTCTTCACCGCCTTCGTAGTATTCACGGTCATTCGATACGCGAAGCGACGGCGTGCCCGTGCGGTTCCAGTCGGTGAACAGCATCGAGAGGGCACAATAACTCGGCGTCAGCGCCACGGGCTTTGTGAAGGCATAGGGCGGCTTTTTCTGGTCAACACGCGCCCGGTGCAGCCAGTTGTCGGTACACGATCCCCAGGGCGAAATCTCCTGTTTGCGATCAATGTAATTGCCAATCGCGATGGTTGGCCATACCGCGCCCTTTTCAAACGTCGCCGCATAGGCCGTGGACCAGGCATCACCACCATCAAAACCCCAGCCTGCATTGGCCTCTGCGAACCTGCAATTGCCAAGCCCGCGCATAACCTTGTTTTCACCCACGCGCAAAACCACAAGATCAACATTGCCATCGGCATCAATGTCGAGCGGATAGGAACCCGTCACCTTGTCAAGTTCAAGGCCACTCCTTTGCTTCTTGAATTTCAAAGCACCGCCGCGTTTGGACTGGTTGCGAAAAAACGCCGAACGACCCTCACCACCCGCCGTGAACAGGTCGGGGTAACCGTCCCTGTTGCAGTCAAAGGTCGCAGCACCGCCGCCCACCATGTAAAGATATTCGCCAGAATAGACCGATGCGACACCCGAGGTTTTCGTGACCTCTTCGAAGCTGGGAACAGTCGGCGTTGTCGCTTCGGCCTGTGCCGGAGCCATCAGGCCAGAAAACAGAACGGACAACGTCATCAGTGTACGGATCATACGGTGCGTCTCGTCTTGATGGCATTGACAGCAGTGCCAATGCAGCGCCCCTGCTCCAGTCCGCGCTCTATGGCAGCGCGGAAATGAATTCCGCCATAGAGTCGTGACATCCCCGCCTCCTCGGCTGCTTCCCAGAAGCTCCTGTACACCCGCACGGGAAGTTTCTCCCGCACATGGGTCTTGTCTTCGAATGCGAAGTTTTCACCAAAGAACTGTGTGAGCACGACGGCCGCCGCACCCGACTGCGAACTGTGCCCTGACGGATATTCAGGGAACGGCGGCGTGATCAGGATGGGCTCCCAGGACTTGTCGATGACCTTCTTGATATAGGTCACAGGTCGCAACAGGTTATAGTCGAATTTGCTTTTCCAGCACGCAACAAATGCATCCGACATGGCAATGCCAAGCCGTGCCAGGACATCAACCTGGTCCTCGATACTGGCATTCCTGCTTCTCAGAATATCGAGCGCTACGAACAACCAGTGTCCCGGCGGTGTGGGCGACAGCATGGGATCATCCGACCAAAAGCGTGCCGTCAGGCGTTGCGCCGGCGTGATGGTCTTGACCGTGTCGTAAACTTCAAACGCCTCTTTATAGAAGTCCGATGCCTTGTCTTCGCTATAGGCGGGCGGTGGCGGAAGCCCACAGGCCGAAGCGGCGGAAATGGCAAAGGTGCGATTGTTGCCCCACATCGGCAGCAACGGGGCCTGCTGCATGCGGATCACACTGGTGGGCTTCCAGTGCCCCGGCGCATCAACCGGCTTGAAGGTGTCGGGAAAGCCCATGTTGACAACGTCAGCACCGCCATCCGTCTTTGCCCAGTCCAGTACATGACCAGCCACGGCCTCGCCATAGGCTCGACTGCGCTTCAGCCGCGACGCCGACACTCCGGCAGAAAGCTCCGCATCCAGCTTTTGTCGAACGGCCTTCAAAGCCCGTTGCCCGCTTGGACCCGTTCGATCAAACAGGTCAATCATGGCAGATTGCATGGCACCATGCAGGATGTTGGCATCATCATAGCGGGCTTCGCTGGAGCGCGGTGGCAACGCATTCAAACCGGACAATTGCCCTGCCAGACTTTGCAGATTGCCGCCACCGGAGGCAGTCGCTTCATAGGCAATAATTCCGAGATAGGCGAAGGTGCGGGCGGCCACAGGTGGCGAATAGGGTGCCGTATGCCGCACCAGTTCAAGCATGAGGCCATACCAGGTCTGCAACACGGTCTCCGCCGTCGGGCGCGATGCCGCCGCCACGCTGCCAGCAGAACCCCATGCCAGAATTGCTGCCGATGCCAGAAAACCCCTGCGACTGATCACGACACTGCTCCCAACCCAGATAGCCGCCCTTTTTTAATTTGGCGTGCGAAATATTCATGGCGCAATGCTGGAGATTTGACAAGTCCGTGGGCAGGGCCTGCTACAAAAACAAATGGGAAGCCTCCGTTTCCGGACGCTTCCCATGTTACAAACTGGCATCCGGGTACGCAGTACCTAATCCCGGAAAACCCAAGACACTTCCCCGCTAAGAGGCTACGCATGTCATGAGGTCAGATTAGCGCAAGGTGGTTTCGAAACCCTTTCCGGCTGAAAGATTTCCACTTAACAAGGCCTTACCCGGATGTGCGGAGCTCGCACAGCTGTGCCGCAACGAGACAATGTTCACGGAATTTTCCGCGTTGCCGCAGTGCAAAAATATATCTCGCGCAGGGGTTCCCATTTGTGACAGGCACTGCTACACCGCCCACGCGTTCAACGCTTTGACGCGGGATGGAGCAGCCCGGTAGCTCGTCAGGCTCATAACCTGAAGGTCGTCAGTTCAAATCTGGCTCCCGCAACCAACAAGCCCTTGAAATCGCCAGTCGATTTCGAGGGTTTTCCTTTTTATGGTTGCGTTACCCAACCACTGGGGCACAGCTGGGGCACAGCAAAACGGGAATATCCGTGCAGTTTTTTGGTTCCGAAATTTCTTGTGGACAAACATTTCGGCGGCCATGCCAAGCGCCCCAACGTTGCGACTGAACTGTCAGTCACGTCTTTCGCGTATGCTCTCAGCGAAGTACTTTGCCTCTTACATCCTCAAATGAGTTCTTGGCCAAAAGCCGAGCGCATCAATTAGATGTTGAGCGCTGGAGTTCAAGGTACGGGGATCGCTCCTAATCCTTTGCCACTACAGTGTCATACAAGCCGTAATGTGAAAGACCCTCGTGACTCTCGATCCCGGTATAGCGCAGCGAGGCGTCTTCGTAACGGCGGAAGGCAAACACCGCCGCATTCATCTGTTCCGTGTTAAACACCTTAAGGCTGACAAGCAAATTGAAGTCCTTCACCGTCAGCCCAGTCACAGTCTTGAACAAACCAGTTTCAATCTTAGTGATCACATCCTTCAAGGTATTCTCGCGGAAGTCGGTCAAGTACATGAAGGCAGGGATGCGCGTGGCGAACTTGATCAGTTTGTCCTGAACCTCTTTTCGCAAGGACTTGTATTCTCGCTCTTCGTCCGACAGCTGCTTTTTCTGCTTGTCCGTCAGTTCCTTCTCCTTGGCCTTGTTCTTCAATGCCTTGACCTTGTCACTCTTGTTGATGATCAGCTCGAGAACGTTGTCGCCGAGTGAACGCCAACCTTCGATGCGTTGCACGGCTTCCATGGCTTCTGGGCTATTTAGCACGCGGCGCAAGGTGTCATTGTCGACATTCACCAAAAGTGCCGACTCCCATTTGCGGGCGAGCAGTGTGGCGGACGTGCCGGACATGGCAATATCGAGAATGCCACCTGCATCAATCTGCGTCATGTTGGCGCCATCAAAAGCCAGAACCGGCAGGAATGAAACAAGGTCTTTGACGGCGGTTTCAGGATTCCGCGCTTCGGCGGCCAGGCCGATGCCATATTCGGCTAGCTGCCGAAGGGCTCGGGTCGGTGCAAAGTCGAAAACGAAGCACACGGGCTTAAGGATTTCCTCTTCGTTCGGGTTATCGCCATTGGGATTCTTGATCGACCATGGCGACTGCACCCGGAAGGCTGCCTGAAAGTATGTCTCAGGTGATTGCAGATTGCGCAGCATGAGGATCGAAGACCATTGCGCGATCGTTACGCCAGTCGTGAGCTTGCCGCAGGACAGCGTGATGGACTTCGAGTCAAAGCCGCTGCCGATGGCCTTGCGTACTGGCGGTAGGGCGGCAAGGCCAATCCCGGCAGCAATACCCGCCGCGCAGATGACCTTGTAGTCATGCCAAAAGACATTGTATTTTTCAGTCAGCAGGTTTGCCATGGCATGGCAGGCAGCAACGTTGGGCAGAAACCAGAATGAATGTTGCAAATAGGGCAGCAGGCGCACATCGGAATAGGGAAAGGGTGGGCGCGTTCCCGTCTTCAGGCTTTCTACGGTGTTTGGCGCGTAATGACCACGAATGATGTCTAGCCACTTCTGCACGTCGCTCTTGTGCTTGAAGCTTGCGTCTTCACCCTCACCCGATGCCTCGAAGAATGCATTGAGGTCGAATTCGTCGAATTCCCCGCCACTGGCTATGGCCAGAATTTCTTCTGGCATACGATAGGTCAAGAGCCGCATCTGCGGCAGTGCACCATAAGGGTTCCATTTGCTAGGGTTCTTGGTGGCAAAATCCTCCTTGGCGCGCTGCTCGTCCGTATAGGTCCAGTTGAAGATTTGCTCTTCGATGAATTCGCCGGTGGACAATGCCTTGAATGGTGTTCCCGATAGATAGAGATAAGCCCTCGTTTTGATCGGCAGAACTTCCGTGGACAGTCCTTCAAGATCACTGTTCACGGCATCCAGCGACTTTGAGTATTCAAGCTTCTTTTCTTCCTCTTCACTTTCGAACAGTTCCTTGGCGGTGTCGCGCCAGGCCCCGAAGTGATATTCGTCAAAAACCACAAGGTCCCACTGCACCTTGTGCAGCCACTTGTTCTTGGATTTGATGTTGCCAGATTCACGGCCCAGCAAATCCTGAAACGAGCCGAAATAGACCAGCGGCTTACCATTCTTCACCTTGGTCGGGTCGTTGTCCTTGGTGTTACGGGAGAGGTAGTGCCAGCCGTCAAAATCCTTGTGATTTTCCAGATCCGTTTGCCACGCGTCCTCAACGGCGGGCTTGAAGGTGAGAACAAGAATGCGCTTGGAATCCATCTTTTTCGCCAGTTGATAGGCCGTAAAGGTCTTGCCGAAACGCATCTTGGCATTCCACAGAAAGCGCGGCACAGCCATTGAATCTTCCGCCCAGCGCGACTTGAAATAATCATAAGTCACATTCACTGCCTCGCGCTGTTCGCGGCGAGGGGAGAAAGTTTGGTCATGCGAGCCCGTAAAGCGCTGGCCCGTGCGCAGTTCAGAGAGAACGGTGATGACATCCTTTTTCGTGCAACGCATCCACTCCAAAGCATGACTTTCAAACTTTTTATTGCGGAGGGCGGCACGCACATCGTGGTCACTGAACATCGTGCCGTCATCACGCTCAGCGAATTCATCAAGTTCTATGCGATAGTTCTTGATGGCTGCCGTCTTTAACTGCTCGGCAACGCGTTGCTGCACATTGCGGGAGGTCTGACCAATCTTGAGAAGCCCGGCGTGGGCCACATCATCAATGGTATATGCATAAACGCGTGGCCGGGCTTCGGGTTTAGGGGGAAGAATGTCGTCGATAGATTTAGTCATCGACATCCGCACTCGCATCAAACAATTCAGCACTGTGTTCGGCCACTTGTGATTCAATGAAAGCGACCTCCTCTTTGGTCAGCTCATATCGCTCATAGAGTTTTGCGTCTGTCCAGTTCTCGTTCAAGGGGATATTGGGTACGAACGCGTACACGTCGCGTGTGGCGTGTTGCGTGACTTTTCGGAGTGAAACAAGAAAACGGACAAAGCGGGTACGCAAGTACTGCGCGTAGTTGAGCGCTTCTTTCTCTGTTTCGAACAGCCCTGCAACGATGTATGTTTCGGTGCACGCCGTGCCAGGCTCAGCGATGATTGGCTTACTGAGAAACTTAGTTTCTATAGCCGCGCTTGTGCCCTGGACTGCTGTCATCAGCACCTTCCATTTGTCGATCCAATCGGGGTTTGAAATGATGGTTTTACGCTCAGTCCAACCAAATCGCTGGTTCTCAAACAGCTTTGTCGGATTTTTCAATCCCGTTGAAGAAGGCTTACCCTTAAAATTTGTGGCAAGCCCAAAGGGCTTACGGCTAGAAACTCGTTGATCAAGAGTGGGCTCACTCTTACTTTTTACTTTCTCGAGGATTGGTACTGCCTCGTTGCGTCGCACGAGGATGTCGTAGGCGTTCAAATGACGTGCTACGGTCGGGCC
>JANNNG010000303.1:0-4083 GCA_031398425.1 Hyphomicrobiales bacterium
TATCTGCTGCTCACCCGCAGCTTGACAGGCAGCGTCAACGCCATGGTCACCACATTCCAGACCAGCGCCATCGGTGCTGTTGCTCTGACACTGGCCATGCCAATGATGTGGACACCACCCAGCACCGCGCAATGGCTGATGCTCATTGGCATCGGCCTCTTTGCCATCGTCGGCCATTACTTCATTACCCTCGCCTATGACATGGGCGAAGCGTCTTTGATTTCGCCACTGGGCTATCTCGAAATGATCTCGGCGGTTCTGCTGGGCTGGTACTTCTTTGATAACTTCCCCGACACCTGGACCTTCCTCGGCGTCGGTATCCTGATTTCCTGCGCCATTTATATCTCAATCAGGGAGCAAAGTTTTACCCCGGCGCGATAGGGCCTTGTCTGCAATGAAAACTTCGGCCAATTTGTGCTGGCTTGCGGGGGCAATGCGGAACAGAGGTGACCTCCATGCGGCGATTTTCCATTCGAATCCTGTCGTTTATCGCCTTTCTACTGGTTGTTGTCACGGCACAGGCCGCCACGCGCACGGCACTCGTGATCGGCAATTCCGACTACACGTTCGGCAGGCTTCTCAACCCTGGCAACGACGCGGAATTGGTGGCCAGAACCCTTGAAGGTGTGGGCTTTTCTGTCACCACGGTGTTGAATGCTGATCGCCAGACCATGCAAAAGGCCTTACTTGGTTTCAGTCGCGACATCCGCGACAAGGACACGGTGGGCCTGTTCTACTACGCAGGACATGGCGCACAAACCGGTGGACAGAATTATCTGATCCCCATTGATGCCGACATCAAGGCGGAAACCGAACTCAAGATTTTCGGAATCAACGTTGATGAATTCGTGGCCACGCTGGAACGTGCCGATGGTCGCACCAATATCGTCATCCTCGACTCGTGCCGCAATAATCCGTTTGGCAGCGGTTCTCGCGCCGTTCGTAGCGGTCTTGCGCCCATTGATGCACCCGCAGGCACCATTGTTGCTTTCTCAACTGCTCCGGGTCAGGTCGCACTCGACGGAAAAGGGTCAAACTCGCCCTATGCCGCGTCCCTCGTGAAAGCTATGGCCTCACCCGGCATCTCGATTGAACAGACCTTCAAACTCACCCGCCGTGATGTGCTGGAAGCCACGCAAAAAACCCAGACGCCTTGGGAGAACACATCGCTGACAGGGGATTTCTTCTTTACCGAAGCTTTGCCAGTCGCAACAAAAGTTGAACCTGCACCGGAACCCGTTGTTGAACCAACACTGCCAGCGGAGGAGCAAGTGGCAGTCGCCACGCCACTGGAAGAACCTGTCGCACCAGCACCAGAACGCGTACTCGAAGAGGTCGAGGTCACGCCCCGCATCATTCCCGTTGGGAAGTGGCCAGAAGGCCTTGCAATGGCCGACGGGGGATTGTGGATCGCAGAAAGCGGCATCCGACAGATTTCCAAGATCGACCCCGAGTCCGGCAATGTTCTGGTCCGACAATCTGTTGGACGTCTTCCTGTGAATATGGCAGCGGATACTGATGGCAATGTCTACGCGGCCGTTTATACCGCCGCCAAGATTTTCCGGAGCAGCCCAGATGGCAGCGGCAAAGCGTTTGCCTCTATAAAAACAGGCTATCTCAGCGGAATGAGCTTTGGCGCAGGCGCGATTTTTACTACAGCCGTGATCGAAGAGGGTGAGCGGAAGACCATTCTGAGTCGCGTCGATCCCAAGACTGGCAAGCTCACCAATGCACCCCTTCCCATCAGCGGGGAAGCGCGAGCCTTCACGATGGCACAGGATGCACCTTGGATTTTGTTCACCGATGGCACCGTTGCCATGTACGACGCGACGTCACTCGAATTTCTGTCGTCTACAGCTTCAGGCGGATTCATGTGGAGCATGGGGGCCAATATTGACGCGGTTTTTGTGGGTGGGCGGGAACAGCAGCAATCCGGCAAGGCGGTGATTCAGCGGCATGCGCAAGGTAATCCGGAGGATAAGACAGCGCAAATCTTGGAGAGCGAGGAGTTGATCATCGCCATTGCCGCCACTGATGATCGCGTGGTTGCCTTGGGCATTGAGGGTGACGGCTGGGTACTCGATGCCGCTTCGCTGCAACCGCTTAAACATTTCAAGGTCGGTGAAGGTCCGAAGTTTGCGATCATCGACCAGGGAAAACTTTATGTGACCACGCATCAGGGTCAGGGCGAGAATGGCTCGGTGCTAGTGTTTGACGGGTTGCTGAATTGAGGCCCATCGCCCATAGAGGGCCATGAACAAGCGTCCATTCGGCAAACCCAAGCCCCATGTTTTCCGCAAACCAGAAAAGCCGGTTCCCGCAACCCTGCTGGGTGACCGCCCCAAGGCGCTGACCCATCAGCCCAGACCTGAAAATGATCTGATCTACGGCATTCACGCGGCGGCTGCTGTTCTCGCCAATCCGAAACGGCAGATTGTGCATGTATGGGCTACGGAAAATGGTCTGGGGCGATTGAAAGAAGATGCTGTGGAAGTTTCGACGACGCCGGAAATCGTGCATCCGCGCATTCTCGATCACCTGCTCACTGGCCAGGACGCGGTACACCAGGGCGTGGTGGTCGAAGCAAAGTCCCTGCCCCAGCCCAGGCTGGATCAGATTGCACGGGATGGTTTGCTGGTCATTCTGGATCAGGTCACAGACCCGCATAATGTAGGGGCCATCCTGCGCTCCTGTGCCGCTTTTGGCGTGACCGCCATGGTGACCACCGCGCGCCATGCACCGCATGAAACCGGGGTGTTTTTCAAGTCAGCATCGGGTGCCTATGAGCATGTGCCGGTTGTTCGCGTGACCAATTTGGGACGCGCCCTGGAAGAGCTGAAGGGCTATGGCTTCACGCTTCTTGGTCTTGATTCCGAAGCCGAAATTGAAATGGGGGATGCGCCAAAACAGCGGCCACTGGCCTTGGTTCTCGGTGCCGAGGGCAAGGGCTTGCGTCAGAAAACCCGTGAAACCTGTGATGTGGTGGCACGCCTCGAAATGCCAGGAATGATCAAGAGCCTGAATGTGTCGATCGCCACCGCCGTTTCGCTCTATGCCTTGAGTCGATAAAAAACGGGCTCCCGAGTGGGGAGCCCGCCTGTTGGTTCGTTAACCCGGGGAAACGGGTGTCAGAAACCGCCACCCTTGTAGATTTCAGGACCGCCGTAGTTGTAGCCGCCGTCATGGCCATAGTCGCCCTGATAGACGACGCGACGGGCGCGCTTGCCCTTTCGCTTCTTCACGACCACGCGTTCGCCATAGCCATAACCGTTGACCACGACATTGTTGCCATAGCCACCGACCATGACGCCGTTGCCATATTGAACCATGCCACCATCGCCATCGCCGTAACCATAGGCAGCAGCGCGGCGTGCAGCCTTGCGGGCGCGGCGTTCAGCCTGCATCTGGGCGGCCCGGCTTGGCCGAGCCACATAGCGGATGACACGCTGGGGCCGATCATAGCCATAACCAGCACCAGCGTCATAACCGCCGTCATAGCTGTAACCGCCACCGGTGGAATAACCACCGCCGATGACAACCTGGCCACCACCGTGACGACGGTTATAGCCATAGCCCAGCGAATATTTCAGTTCCTTGCACATGCGGAAGGATGACAGATAAACCGTACGGTTTCCAATGCGGCAGGTAATGTTGCTGCCATAGTCATGCGAGTTGCCACCGCCTCCGCCGTTGCTGATGCCACCGCCGCCACCGCCATCGCGGCCGTCACGACCATCGCGACCTGGAGGGCCACGGTCACCTTTGTCGCCCTTGTCACCATGGTCGCCCTTGTCACCCTGGTCGCCCTTGTCACCTTTGTCGCCCTGGTCACCTTTATCACCATGTTGGCCGTAACCTCCGCCATCACCATGGCCGCCTGTATCACCTGGGCCTTTGTCGGCACCCGCAATCGCAACCGGTGTCATCATCATGCTCAGTGCAATGGCGGCTGGAAAGATATTGAGTTTTCGAAAGTCCATTTCGTATTTCCCCTTGTTGACGAACCCTGAACGGACTGTTTCACATTGAAACAATTTCAACCGCTGCCGGGTGCTTGCGAGGGGAGTTGCATGCGCCCTGCCA
>JANNNG010000307.1:0-3735 GCA_031398425.1 Hyphomicrobiales bacterium
GGGCAAACCCAAAATGGTCATCCGTATCGCTCTCGCTCACAAGCTCCTCATCAGACTCAACGCAAAAGTCCGCGACGTCAGGCTTCAACATGCAAAACTAGCTTGACAGACCAGATAGTCGCTCCCGCAAGCGGGAGAGGAATAGAACCTTATCCTCGCCCGCTTGCGGGAGAGGTGGCAACGCGGAACGCGTTGACGGAGAGGGACCTTAAAACTTCCCGATCACGTTCAGGAACACGCCGTGATCATTTTGCGAGAGGTCGCGGAGATCATCGCTGAATTGCCCGAAGTTGTAGCCAAGGCCCACTTTCATATTGTCGCCGAAGTGACGGTAGAGTGCTGTCACGATGCCCATGTCGGTTTGGTCGGTGGTGGGGGACCACATGACGCGACCTTCGACCATGGCGTCCCATTCACTGACCACGTGGAAGTCGGCGCGCAGCACGCCGAGATGCACCGTGGCCTGTTCCCACTTCGCACCTGGCTTGCGCTCGCGAATTTCACCGACGCGCACGCCGTATTTCGCACCAAGTGTCAAATATTTGTTGGCCTGATAGCTGACGTCTCCTGAAACGATGTGCGAGCGTTGCGCGGCGCTTGATGTGGTGCCGTCGATGGCGACCTGGTCAGCGCCCGGCTCGTCAAGCAAGTAAGTGTATTTCGCGAGTGCGTTCCACTTGTCACTGGTGGTGCCGCGATAGGCAGCGCCGATTGAGCCTTCGGCGTAGTTTCCGGCCTTGGTATCATCGGTGGCTTCGGTGAAGACGCCGTCAAAGGAGGCGATGGCGCGCCAGTCATCGGACATGTTCATGCCGAGGGTGGCTTGAATGAGGTAAGCGCGCACGTCTTTTGAATCGTCCTCACTGTTGTCGCGGCGGCCTTCGGCTTTCAGTTTTCCTTCGAGGCCTTCGTCCTTGTAGCCCACGGCCATCGAGATGGCGCGGCGATCAAGGTCGGCATTCTTTTTCAGCGTCACAGGGTCAAGAGTGTTGTCGTAGACAGTGCCGAACTCGCTGGAAAGATCCACGGTCCAGGCGGCATCGGGTGTATAAATGACGCCATAGGCTTGCGTGATCGAGGTGCGCTTGCCGAAGAGGTCGAGATTGTCTTCTCCGTATGCGGACCATTGTTCGTTCATGCGGTACTTCACGCCACCGACAATGGTGCCGGCGTCTCTGCCTACGAGAGCGAAGGGCCAAGAGTCAGCTGACGCGCGATCGCTGTTGAGATCGTACCCGAGGTAGTAGCGGTTATCGACGGTTGGTTCATAGTTGACGAGAGCTTTCAAACCGAGGCCGCGATTGCCTTCTGAGACTTCGCCCGACACGGAAACTTTTTCCGTGATCTGCTTCTTGCCGCCAACACCAACGCGATTGTCCCTGTCCATGGTGCCCGTGCGTTTGACCGTGCGTTGGCCATAGACATAGGCTTCGGTGTCATCGTCCCAGGCGTAGATGAGTTTCACGCCAGCATCGGCACGTTTGCCCTGGTCGCCTGATGTGGCAGTGGTGGCCAGTTTTTTCTCGGTGTATTTGCCGTAGGGTTCGACCGACAATTCCTGGGTGAGGCGGGCCTGGATTTTTCCCAAAACCTGCCTGTCGCGCTGGCCGTTGCTGATACGCTCTTCGGAATAGGATGCAGCGGCTTTCACGGCCTCGGCCACTTCCACATTCGCTTCAGCACCCCAGAGTGTGCGGTGGTCTTTTGCATCCGTCGTCGGCGTGGAGTAGCCCTTTTGATAGTCTTCGATGCGAGCGATGACTTCACCTTTCATCTTGCCGTCACTGAGTTCGGTGAGATCAGCGCGCGCTTCAGCGCGATAGCCATTGGCGGCCCTTCCCACGCCAGCACTGCCATTCTGTTGTATGGTGAGGCCGCCGTCGGCGGAATAGTTGGAACCGAAGCCAGGACCCTTGCTTCGCGCCACTTCGGCTTCGATGTATGTGCCTTCCGACTTCTGAATACGAACATCAGCGCCCAGCATGGTCTGATCAGCGCCCGCAGTTTTTTCTTTTGCTGCTGTCACGCCGAGGCGCACGTGATCGCCGATCCATTGCTGAGCACGGCCACCGACGACGTAGCCTTTCACGTCGCGTGCCGCTGGCGTGTACTCATAGTTGGCGACGAGATAATTTTCCGTGCCAATGCCTGCGGAGGATGACAGCGGCTGTTTCAGGATGGTGACGCCCTGCACATAGTCGAAGTCATAGTCGTCGGAATATTTGAGCGTCCGACGGCTGATGACCCAACCTGTTATGCTGTTCCGGGTTTCCAGTGTGAGCGTTTCGGAACCTGGTGTGATGTCCTGATGCTTCATAAAGTAAGCTGATCCACCAGTGCCGCGGAACTGGTCGCGCTGTGGAATGGTGCCGGGGAGTGCGGCGTGGACATCGAGTGATGTTGCAGCACCGCCATCGGGCGCTGGTGTGTTGGAACGATAGACGCCCTGGGCGCCGTAAAGTGCGCGATCGTTTCGCAGCAATTCCGTGCCGGTGATGTTGGATTTGAAATTGCCCCACATGACGTGGGACGGACCTTTCTGCAATTTGATATAGAACTTGCCCTTGGTGGGCGCATCTTCCACGGCCACGCTGTCATCGCCATAGACGGGATAGTAGTCATCGGGGTCAATGCGCTTCAGGAATTGCTGCGGGTCTTTTTCATCAAGGCCCTTGAACATGCTCTTCAAGCGTTGCTCGCCTGTATCAGCAGCGGCGGTCAAGATGTAGCGACCCTTGATCTTGCCCTTCACGTAGAATGCTGCGTGGCCGCGCGTGTAGCTGTTCTGATCAAATTCGCCGGGGCGCACGTCTTCGACATGATTTTTCAGATTGTGACCCAAGGTAAAATCAGCAAGGCCGACGTAGAACCATTCGGTTTCAGGGATTTCCACGTCGCGACTGAAGTCAATGCCTTCGCCGTCCTTATCAACAGTAACGGAAACACGGTGGCTGCCCGTCGGGAAAATGCGCTGCACAACGAAGCTGCCTTCACCATCAACAGGTACGGGCTCCCCGGCAACTTTCACCGTGTAGTCGGGGGGAATATTCTTGCCGTAGACGGTGACGGCACCACCGGAAACGTCAATGTTGCGCACAGCAGTGCGGTCTTCGGCATAGCCTGGCGCTGTTGCTGATTCACCATTGTCGTGTGTCGCAAAATTATCTGCTGTTACATTCAACGGCAGCGGTAGGGTTTCGTCGAAGCGGCCATCGGCATCATAGACGCGGAGTACATATTCGAGCTTGTCCGGCGTACCTTCGGGCAGCAGCCACTCGATTGTTGCATCATTCCTGAGTTCGAGTGATTGCACGAGGCCCGCAGCCTTGCGATTACCGCGTTGATAGATGCGGATCTCGGCATGATCAATCCATGCAGCATAGTTTGTGGAGGCGAGGAACTTGATTTGATCACCGATGACATAGCTGGCGCGGGGAGGCATGGTGGAGACGTTCAAGGTTGGCTTCACACCGAGGCCGTCAAACTTTACCTGGATATCCAGCTTCTCGGTTTTATCTGTGGCGTTTGCAGACGGCGGCAAAGTGGAGCCATCAACACGTTGACCATCAACGGTTATTTCAAAAGGCAGCGGTGCCTTGGCGAGAACGGGCGTCGTGAGGCCCAGAGCCAATAGCAGGGCCAAAATGCTGACGGGAGTGCTGATCCGCTTCTGTTGCGGCACCCCCCTCAGTTTTGGCACAAAAATCTTCATTTCTATTTTCCACATTCGACGCG
>JANNNG010000050.1:0-17460 GCA_031398425.1 Hyphomicrobiales bacterium
GTGCCGAAAAGCTTGAGGCCAAGCGGATCACCTGCTTTGCGCAACGCAGCATAAACTGTTGGCATATCAGCCATGGGCACATGCAATTCCCAACCGAGTTCGCCCACATAATTGACGCGTAGCAGACGAGTTTCCACACCCGCGACGTGAACAACACGTCCCGTGAGCCACTTACCCAAATCATCATTGCAAACTTGCGACAGCACCTCACGAGATCGCGGACCCGCGAGGACCAGCACGCCAAAGTCATCGGTGACATCGTTGAACCAGACAGACTCGCCTTTGGTGCGCCATGCCATCTGGTTCATGTCGTGCAACTGCGCTACGGCGGCTGACAGCACATAGAAATGGTCATGCGCCAAGCGCGTCACCGTGAGTTCGCTTTCGATGAAACCATTTTCATTCAAAAGATGGGCAAGAACAATTCCGCCGTCTTTCGTGGGAACTTTGTTGGCGCAGATGCGATCAATGAATGCGTAAGCGTCTGGACCTTTCACGTCGAACTTTGAGAAAGTGGAGAGGTCCATGAGGCCCGCCGCGTTGCGCACTGCGAGCGCTTCCTCGCGCACGGCGTTCCACCAGTTGGAGCGTTTGAAGGAATAGGTTTCGCCTAGGCCCGCTTTGTCATACCAGCGGGCACGCTCCCAACCAAAGATTTGCGCGTATTGCGCGCCTTCATTTTTCAGCGTGTCGAAGAGAGGGGACTTGCGCAAACCCCTCCCTACAGTGTGTTGTTCTCCGGGTTTATAGCAGTAGTACATGTGGTGATAGTCGGCGATGGCGACTTCGTCTGTGTACGGTTTGTTTGCCCAATCACCAAAACGGCGCGGATCAAATTCGCGCATGTTTATCTCGGCCTGGCCATGGACCATCCATTGCGCCAGATACTTGCCAGCCCCGCCACCCTGGCAAATACCGATGGACGCTCCGCAATGCATCCAGTAATTCTTGGGACCATGGGCGGGACCTGAGAGATAAACTCCGTCCGGTGTGTGGGTTATGGCACCGGAGATGATCGACTTCACCCCGGCTTTTCCGAACAATGGCAAACGCTCTGTAGCTTTTTCCAGCCAGGGCATAATGCGGTCGAGTTCATTGGGTTCCAGCTCAGACTCATAGTCCCAGCGCGGCTGGTTGCCGTCCCAGCACACATGTGCCGTTGCCGTCTCGTAAGGCCCCACCAGCACGCCATTGGTTTCTTCACGCAAATAAGCATGGCAGTAGGGATCGCGCACCACAGGCAGTTCCTGCTTCAGTTCGATGAGTTCCTCAAGCGGTTCCGTGATGATGTACTGGTGCAGCATGTTGGCGATAGGGGCCACATGCCCAGTCCAGCCTGCCACGACATCACAATAGGAACCCGCAGCATTTACAACATGTTGGCAGTCAATGTTGCCTTGAACCGTGAACAGGCGCCACTCGCCATTGGGCAGGAGCTTGATGTCAACAACACGGGTGCGGCGGTAAATCTCCGCGCCCATCTGCCGCGCCCCCGCCGCCATGGCGTTGGTGATGTCAGCTGGCGCCACATGGCCGTCATTCACGGTGCGGTAGGCAGCCTTGACACCGAAGGTATCAAGATAGGGATGATGCTGTTTGATTTCCGAAGGCCCGATGATCTCCGCTTCATAGCCCGCCAGCCTGGAAATCCCATAAACATACTTCAGCCAGTTCACTTCCTCGTTCGTGGTGGCCAACCGCAGCCCACCGCAGCCATGCCATGACACAGCCTGGCCCGTGAGCTTTTCCAGTTTCGGATAAAGTTCGGTGCCATAGACATGAACCTTGGTCATGTTCAGCGAGCTATTGAAATGCGGACACTGCCCCGCCGCATGCCAAGTGGAACCGGACGTGAGTTCACCTTTTTCGATGAGTACGATGTCGGTCCAGCCTTCGAGGGCGAGGTGATAAAGCAACCCTACACCCATGACTCCGCCTCCGACGATGACCACACGGGCATGGGTTTTCATTTCTTATCCCTCATTTGCTGCCCTCAATGTGCCGAGCGCTCACCGGAATAACAATGATAAATATGCGCGATGGAGGTGAGGTCGTTTTGACAAGACGGTCCAAATGCCTAGAGCGCTCTGGTTAGTCAAATTGCCAAATTCATTTTCTGAGCAGCCGCCGTGAGCCTTCTATCAAAAGTCCAAAGGCGGGTGTTCCCGATAGCCGCAGAGGCAAGCAGATGGCAATCGACATAGCCTATTCCTGAACCAGACAGTCCGTTCAGTTCGATCAATGCTAGCACGTCTGATTCAGATGCAACGGCCAATGCCTTGAACTTTATAAGGCTTGCAAGAACCGGTTCCCTGTTCTTCAAGTTACCCAAGGCTATTTCCCCGATCACATGGGGATGCAGGATGATTTTCTTTTCCTGAAGCAGACGAGCCATAACATCATTGAATTTCGCCAAATGACCGATCCAAACCGACGTATCAGCCAGAATCATTTGTTGATGAAGAATGGAGGGCGACGACGTGGTGGTGCCTTTGCCTGGGGGTCTGAGCCGCCAAGAGCGATCAAACGGCGCGCGGCATCTACCTGAATGAGACCGCGCAAGCCTTCATTGAGCAAAGCCGACCGCTCAGTAATACCAGTGCATTTTTGTGCTTCGGCAAGAAGCTCTTCATCGATTACAACGGTGGTTCGCATGTTGTCATCCTCTACATCAAAAATAGCATCATTTGATGCTGTTTTCAATGCCTCTGTGGGTAATCTCCGCAATCCCTCCCGCTGGCCGACTTGTAATGGACCTTTAACGTCATGCGCCAGACCGACAAATTCTAGCGCCTTAATAAACCACCAGCCCACATCCAACTGCCCTTCTTCAACACCAAGCCGCGCTGAGCCTGGAAAAGCATGATGATTGCCGTGCCAGTTTTCACCAAACGTCAACAGGCTGACGTAGGGAATGTTGTAGCCTTGCACGGCCACACCGTCGACGACCCAGCTTCGCTGACCATGACGGTGGGCAAAGTGGCCGATCAGCCAGTGGCCTGTTAGTGAAACGGTGACGCGTAACGCAATGCCCCAGATCACCCATGGCAAGCCGCCGACAGCAAAGAACAGAATTGCCCATGGCAATTGTTGCAACATCCAGTATTTCTCGATGACTTGATAGAAGCGGTCGTCAGCGATCTCCGGCTCAATCACGAATTTGGGCGGAT
Organism: Hyphomicrobiales bacterium; assembly: GCA_031398425.1. Classification (GTDB taxonomy): domain Bacteria; phylum Pseudomonadota; class Alphaproteobacteria; order Rhizobiales; family Aestuariivirgaceae; genus Aestuariivirga. Next base: position 3,171 of record JANNNG010000050.1, read on the forward strand.
GGTCGAGATCAACGATGCAGTGCATCTGCCACCACGCGTCAAGAAAGAAGCTGCGGCGATGGGCGTAGAGATCGTGGCACGCGGTCTGCCGTTGCGCCCAGTCACGAATGTCATGAGCCGCAATCATGCCGAAGGGACCTGCCATGCCGACAAGTGTGCCGAGATAGATCAGTGTGCGTTCGAGCCACTTTGGTGTCCAAAAGGATTTATGAATCAATAGACGATGCATGCCAACGGAATGACCAGCGCAGATGGTAATTGCGGAAGTGATGAGAAACAATGCCAAAGCATCCCAAGAAAAAGTGACGGGAGCGCCGATGACAGCAGCGACTGTCATTGTCATGATCCACAGGGCTTTTGCAGGCTGCCAGATCACCCGACCGGCAACGGCATCACTGACTGGCGTCGAGATCATCCGGTCGGTCGAAATCGTGGTCATGGCAGCCCCACCTTCGCATGGTTCAGTTAACGGCTGAAGGTCGCTTCGAATAGCATCAAGGCCGCAGCCGAAGCCACATTCAAACTTTCCACGCCTTCGCGCATGGGAATGCTCACCAAGGATTCGCAAGCCTGCGTCAATGATGCAGTCAGCCCGCGCGATTCCGATCCCATCACCAACAGTGTCGGACTTTTATAGGCCCGGCGATAGTCCTGTGTTGCGTTCATTGCTGTGCCCACAGTCTCGCCGGGCCAGCTCTTGAGAAAATCGACAAACTGCACTGTTGGCATCTTCACCAATGGCATGGCGAAGATTGAACCTGTGGTGGCGCGGACACATTCAGACGCGTAGGGGTCGCAGCATTCTCCCACGAGGATGATCCCAGCTGCCCCTGCTGCATCTGCGGTACGGATGATGGTGCCGAGGTTTCCGGGGTCGCGGATGTCTTCGAGGGCAAGCCACAGTCCTTCTTTGCCGGGGTGAGGTTGCCAGCGTTGCTTGAATGTGGCAAGCACTTCGTGAGCGTTATTCTGAGCGGACAGCATGCTCATGATCTTGTCTGAGACGATGAGGGGTTTGTGCGCGTCCCAGATCCAGGCGGGTTTGGTTGCGAAATAGAGTTCCGGCGTCCAATCCATTGCGGCTGCCCGCTCCAGCATCTGCAAACCTTCCGCCAAGAACAATCCGTGTTCACGCCGTGACTTCTTGTCTTCAAGCGAGCGCACGAGTTTGACATGGGGGTTCTGTTGGGAAGTGATGGGGACCATGGCGGTTTTCTAATCCTCTTCGCAACTGCACACAAGTTGCCCGCTATTCAGATACTAAAATTCGTGCGAGCATACCGAAGTATCACCTTGGGAGGGTCCATATGACATCTGCAACTGAACGCGTCACACAATGGCTTTCGCAGCTGGAAACGGCTTTGAACAGCAAGAACATTGAGGCCGCGACAGCACTTTTCGGCGACGACTGTTACTGGCGGGACCTTGTGTTCTTCACATGGAATTTGAAAACCAGCGAAGGCCGCGCTGAAATTGCTGACATGTTGAAGGCCACGCTGCCGCATGTGGGCAAGACCGCGTGGAAGCTCGATGGTGAGGCGACAGGCGATGAGGCGATGACGGAAGCATGGCTGCTGTTTGAAAGTGACGCCGCGCGGGGCAAGGGGCAACTGCGGCTGCTGAATGGAAAGGGATGGACGCTGCTCACCACACTGGTCGAACTCAAGGGCCATGAGGAACAAAAAGGTGTGGCAAGATCCAAGGGTGTCATCCACGGCGCGTTCAATGACCGCACGACCTGGGCGGAAAAGCGCGAAAAGGAAGCGAAGGAACTTGGTATCAAGACCCAGCCCTATTGCGTGATCATCGGAGGCGGGCAGGGCGGCATTGGGTTAGGCGCGCGGCTGCGGCGGCTGGGTGTGCCCACCATCATCATCGAGAAGAACAAGAAGCCAGGGGATTCCTGGCGCAACCGCTACAAATCGCTCTGCCTGCATGATCCCGTCTGGTATGACCACATGCCCTATCTGCCTTTCCCGGACGATTGGCCGGTGTTCAGCCCCAAGGACAAGATTGGCGACTGGCTTGAAATGTACACCAAGGTGATGGAGCTTAACTACTGGACCGAGACGACCTGCAAATCCGCCAAGTTTGACGAGAAGAAAAAAGAGTGGGTGGTCACCGTTTCACGCAAGGGCAAGACCATCAAGCTGAAGCCGAAGCAGCTCATTCTGGCCACGGGCATGAGTGCGGTTGCCAATGTGCCGAAGTTCAAGGGCATGGAGAAGTTCAAGGGTGACCAGCACCATTCCTCCAAACATCCGGGGCCCGACAAGTACAAGGGCAAGAAGGCCGTGGTCATCGGAGCAAACAATTCGGCCCATGATATCTGCGCGGCCCTGTGGGAGAAGGGCGCTGATGTCACCATGGTGCAGCGTTCATCCACCCACATTGTGAAGTCTGACACGCTGATGGAAATTGCTTTGGGTGATTTGTATTCCGAACGCGCCATTGCCAACGGCATTGACCACCACAAGGCCGATCTGATTTTCGCATCTGTTCCGTACACGCTGCTCGGCGGATTCCAGAAACCTGTTTATGACAAGATGAAAGAGCACGACAAGGACTTCTATGAGCGACTGGAGAAAGCGGGTTTCTGGTTGGACTGGGGTGACGATGGCTCAGGCCTGTTCATGAAGTATCTGCGGCGCGGGTCAGGCTATTACATTGACGTTGGCGCATCGGAACTGATTGCCGATGGCAAGGTGAAATTGAAAAGCCGCGTTGGCATCGATGAAATCAAGGCAAAATCCGTCATGCTTTCGGATGGCACCGAGTTGAAGGCCGATCTGATCGTCTATGCAACGGGCTATGGCTCCATGAATGGCTGGGCGGCGCAACTGATTTCCAAGGACGTCGCTGACAAGGTGGGCAAGTGTTGGGGGTTGGGTTCCGACACCACGAAGGACCCCGGACCATGGGAAGGTGAACTACGCAACATGTGGAAACCGACGCATCAGGAAAATTTGTGGTTCCACGGCGGCAATCTTCACCAATCCAGACACTATTCGCAGTTCCTGTCGTTACAGTTGAAGGCTCGGATGGAAGGAATGAAGACTCCAGTTTATGGCATGGGGAAGGTGCATCATCTGGGATGAGGGTGTTCCCTCTCCGTCAGTCGCTTGCGCGACTGCCACCTCTCCCGCAAGCGGGCGAGGAAAGATAACTTCATTCCTCGCCCGCTTGCGGGAGAGGTGGCATCGAGAAGCGATGACGGAGAGGGACTGCTTTGACGCGTAGCGCACTCTGTGCGACGATGCACTCATGAACATCCATGCCCCTCGCAACATCAAGATCGGCAAATCGGTTTGTCCGCATGATTGTCCATCAGCCTGTGCGCTGGATGTTGAACTGCTTGACGACCACACAATCGGCCGCGTGCGCGGAGACAAGGACAATAGCTATACGCTTGGTGTGATCTGCGAGAAGGTAGCCCGTTACTCAGAGCGCATTCACCATCCGGATCGTTTGTTGCACCCCATGAAGCGCACAGGTCCAAAGGGTTCCGGCCAATTTGCCCGCATCACGTGGGATGATGCCATGGCAGAGATTGGGCAGCGCTTTCTTGCTATCGAAGCCGAACATAGTGCCGAAGCCATCTGGCCGTATTACTATGCGGGCACGATGGGTCTTGTCATGCGTGATGGCATTGAGAGATTAACAAACGCCAAAAGCTTTTCGCGCATGTATGGCACGTTCTGTGTTGCGCTTTCGTGGCCTGGATACTTTGCGGGTACAGGCCGCATTGCGGGCGTTGACCCCCGGGAAATGCAGAAGTCTGACCTCATCGTCATCTGGGGCGGCAACCCTGTCAATACGCAGGTCAACGTGATGACGCACGTCGGCATCGCCCGCAAGCGCGGTGCGAAGATGGCCTGCGTTGACGTCTATGACACCGGCACCATGAAGCAGGCGGACCACAAATACATCATTCGCCCGGGCACCGATGGCGCGCTGGCCTGCGCCGTCATGCATGTGCTGTTCCGGGAGGGTTATGCGAACTGGGATTATCTCCGTCAGTACACGGATGATCCCGACGGACTGGAATTTCATCTTGCGGGTCGTTCGCCGCAGTGGGCCGCAGAGATCACGGGACTATCCGTTGCAAAAATCGAAGAGCTGGCTGGCCTCATAGGACAAACTCCCAAAGCTTATTTCCGCATCGGCTATGGTTTTTCGCGCTCGCGCAATGGTGCAGTGAACGTGCACGCGGTGAGTTGCATACCCGCCATCACCGGGGCCTGGTTGCATGAAGGTGGTGGTGCACTGCATTCCAACAGCGGCATCTACAAAATGAACAAAACCCTGATTGAGGGCACAGACGTTGCGAAATCAGGCGTGCGTGTGCTGGATCAATGCCGTATTGGCGAAGTGTTGTTGGGCAATACAGCCGATTTGCAGGGCGGACCACCGGTGAATGCCCTGTTCATTCAGAACACCAACCCGGTGTCTGTGGCACCTGATCAAAACAAGGTCAAAGCGGGTTTTGCGCGAAACGACCTCTTCACTGTCGTCCACGAACAATTCATGACGGAAACAGCAGCGATGGCCGATATCGTGTTGCCCGCCACCATGTTCCTCGAACACGACGACATCTATACGGGAGGCGGGCACCAGCACATCATGTTCGGGCGAAAGCTGGTGGAAGCACCGGGAGAATGCCGCAGCAATCACGACGTCCTGTGTGACCTTGCGGCAAGGCTGGGTGCGGAACATCGCGGCTTTGCCATGACCTCGCGGGAAATCATCCACGAAACCCTGCAGGCTTCCAAACGTCGCGGACTGGATGCGCTGGACGCCGAGAATTACTTTGATGTGCAACCTGATTTTGACACAGCCCATTTCATTTCAGGTTTCGGCCACACCGACCGAAAGTTTCACTTCAAGCCAAACTGGTCGAAATCCGGCAAGGCGCTGTCAGACATGGGAAGTCTTGGTCCCATCGCAGATATGCCGGAATGGCCTGACCATTGGGCTGTCACAGAAACGGCAACCGCGCAAACCCCATTTCGCCTGACCACTTCCCCCGCTCGAACCTTTCTCAATTCCACATTCAATGAAACGCCGGGTTCCATAAAACGAGAAGGTCGACCGACACTGCTGGTTCATCCTGATGACCTGACAATGCTGTCGCTCGCCGATGGTGATGAACTCGTTGCGGGCAACACGCGAGGCCAGGTCCGGCTTCATGCCAGATCGCATGCTGGCCAGCAGCGGGGCGTCGTCGTGGCCGAAGGCATCTGGCCCAACACTGCCTACACTGATGCCTGTGGCATCAATACGCTGACAGGTGCCGATCAACCCGCCCCCGCCGGGGGCGGCAGTTTCCATGATACTGCGGTCTGGCTGCGCAAAGCCTGGTAGTTTTTCATGCCGCCTTCGAGTGCATCCCAACTTGTCTTTTTTCTTGCGTGAGCAGAAAAATCGAGGCCAGCATGATCATGGCAAGACCGAGCCAGATCACGCCCGTGGGCCAGTAGCCGAAGAAGATACCGTAGATCAGCACATTGCTGATCAACTTGAGATCATCGAACGGTTGCACGAAATTTGCATCTGCCGAGGCATAGGATTTCGAGAGCAGGTATTGCGCTACGAAAACCAGGAAGCCACCGAGCACCAGAAGCCAAAGGATGTTGCCGGTGGGAACTTCAAAGCCCACTGTGAAGGACAGCACGAGGTTGATGGGGGTGAGCAACAACAAGAGCCAAACGGTGAGGGATTCCGGTGATTCCGTGCGGCTCAGATACTTCGTCAGTAATGACGCACCACCCCAAAGAATGGCTGCACCGACTGGCAGGAGCCAGGCCCAAGTAAATTGCTCCGACCACGGATTAGTGACAATCAGAGCACCGGCAAAACCCACGAAGGAGGCAACCCAGCGGTTAATGGTGACGGTCTCTCGTAAAAACATCCGTGCACCAATCAATACAAAAAAAGGTGCTGTCATTGTCAGCGCCACGACCTGCCATACCGGAACACCATTGGCGATGGCCATGACGAAGGCCTGAAGTCCGAGTGCAGAGAGAACAACGCGCACGGCATGAACAAGAGGCTGTCTGGTGCGCAGTCCGCTGCTGCCAAATTTCCACAAGAAAGGCAGCGAGAATAGCAGTGCTATGGCATATTGCCAGAAGGTGTCGGACTGCGGCTTGAAACCGAGCTGTGCCGTGATCACGAATGTGATCGCATTGATGATGGCGAAGGTGATGCCCGCGAGCACCATGAACAATGGGCCTGCGAAGGTCCTATTGGAACTTTGAGTGATCTGATTCATGTGGATGTCCTTTCTTCAAACATGAATCAGGACGACATGGTCACAAGTCGACGCACCGCAAAACGGCGCGCACAATAACTCGGTCCCATTCTCTTTCATCCGGACTATACCGTCGGCCCAGGAGTTACACCTGATCTGCTGACCTCTCGCAAAAGAGCGCTCGCGGGCTATACCGCCGGTGGGGACTTGCACCCCGCCCTGAGAATAAAGCCGGACGATATTACCCGGCGTCTTGGTCATAGCGGAAGCGGGGCTGCCATTGCAAGCCTGCTGCCGAAGCGCTACACGCCGCAGCAACATGACCTCGCCAAGATTGCACCCGACCGCTCGTTCTGCCGCCAGACTGGGGGCGGTGCAGGCGCTTTACCAACTGGACATTGGTGGTACTGATCTCGGTGAAACCCTCGCGCAATTTTCCTCGCGTGTGACGGGTGACAATTTCGACAACGGGGAAACCGGGCAGGCCGATTTCAAGCATCTGCGCGATGTGGTGGAAGGTGCTGTGAGAGAGCAGGCCTTGCTTGATCCCGCCATAGACCGGGTTCTCGACAAGGATTGGCCCTTGCATCGCCTTGATGCGACAGTGCGGGCCATCATGCGCTGTGCGGCCTATGAGTTGTTCTTCAGGGACAATGTGCCTGCCAGAGTGGCGATCAACGAGTATGTCGATGTGGCTTCGGCATTTTTTGAAGACGGCGATGAGCCGCGTTTTGTCAACGGGGCGTTGAATACTTTGGCGAGGGCGCGGCGACCGGATGAATTTGCCCCAGGCAAAAGGACCGTCTCTTGACCGAGTCAAAACGCACCATCCTGCTGCTGGCGGTCGCCCAAGCGTTTTATTCCTCTTGCATCATTACGGTGTTTGCCACAGCAGGTCTTGTTGGTCTTAACATTGCACCGTCGCCCGCCTGGGCGACGCTGCCGGTAACAACATTTGTGCTCGGCGCCATGTTCACGACGGTGCCTGCGTCCTTGCTGATGCAGCGCATGGGCCGCAAGCCGATTTTCGTCATGGGTTCGGCGGTAAGCATTGTGGGTGCTGCACTGGCTGTGTGGTCGATCATGACCAGCAATTTTGCAGCTTTCTGTTTTGCCACCGCCTTGCAAGGCGTATTTCAGGCCACGTCCGGGTTCTATCGGTTCGCAGCGGCGGAGGCGGCGGACGAGAACAGCAAGTCAATTGCGATTTCCTGGGTGCTGACAGGGGGTGTTGTGGCGGCCATTGGCGGCACGGTGATTTCAAACTACACCAGTGATCTCATCCCACCGCATACCTTTGCCGGCTCCTATGCTGCGGCGGTGATCCTGGCGCTCATCAACATGGGTGTGATTTTCATGCTCAGGATTCCAAAACCGTCAACCGCACAAGTGGGTGGTATTGCAAGACCGTGGTCCGAGTTGCTACGACAACCCAGAATGCTGGTAGCCATGGCGGCGGCCATGATTTCCTACAGCCTGATGAACCTGATGATGACCGCAGCGCCCGTGGCCATGATCGGCTGCGGCTTCACCAAGGGGGACGCGAGCTGGGTGATCCAGTGGCATGTGCTCGCCATGTTTGTACCCAGCTTTTTCACGGGACAGCTGATCAAGCGCTATGGGGCCGAAAAAATCACAGGCCTTGGCATGGTATTACTGATGACCGCTGCGGGAGCAGGGCTGGCGGGCATCACATTCGGGCATTTTGCTGTGGCCTTGATCATATTGGGCCTGGGCTGGAACTTCGGCTTCATCGGTGCCACCACGATGCTGACAGACACCTATCGACCCTCGGAACGCGGCAAGGTGCAGGCGGCCAATGACTTCGGCATCTCGGTGCTGATGGTCATCGCATCATCGAGCTCCGGCGTCATCCTGGCGGAATTGGGCTGGCACGCCGTGCCCATGGCCCTGTTCCCGCCTGCGGCCATTGCACTGGCGATGCTGGGTTGGCTGGCACTTCAGCCGAAGGTGGAGACGGGGTGAGGTGTCTTAAGCCAGCAGTAAATCCGTATTGAGGATGTTGTAGCTGTTGGTGAGATCAGCGATCATGACTCCTGCACCAGCGCCATTGCCATCTGCGTCGTACCAGAGCTGTTTGGTGGCCTGGTCGAAGATGAATTTCTGCGAGGCGTTGAGGGCGGCATGGCCAGATGCGACGCTGAGGAAGTTTACGGCTGCAACGTTGGCTCCGGCGAGGTTGCCGAAGGCGGCGCGCGCGAGGGAGAACTTGTCGCCGTTTGCGAAGTCGCTGATAAAGTCTCCGCCTTCGGTGTTTCCGGTGTACTGGAAGTAATCGACACCGGTGCCGCCACTCATGGTGTCCACACCACCCCAGCCGCGCAGGATGTCGAAGCCACCGCCGCCGTTGAGGGTGTCGTTCTGCAATCCACCGACGAGGATGTTGCCTTGCGCGTCACCCGTCAGATTGTTTGCCCCTCGCACGGAACCATATACGCGTTCGAAGTTGAACAAGGTGTCGCCCAAGGCTGAACCGCCCGTCAGAAGCTGGTCGGTAAGGTTGACAACGGCTCCAAAGAGTTCGTTGACGTAGAAGGCCGCATCACCCGTGCCAGCGCCACCATCCATGAGGTCACCACCTGCGCCACTGTAGATGATGTCGTTTTCTTCGCCGCCGAATTGCTGATCGTCGCCGAAGTCGCCATAAATAACATCGTTGTCCGCTCCACCATAGACCGTGTCGTCTCCGCGACCGCCATAAAGCGCATCAGCGCCAGCACCGCCGAGCATGATGTCGGCACCCGCCAAGCCGTACATGACATCAGCGCCAGCGAGACCGTTCATGTCATCGTTGAAAAGGTCGTTGCCGTAAAGTGTCTCGGCGCTGGCTGTGCCCGTCACCACGCCATCCCGCGGGTCGATGATCTGGCTGCGCAACGTGCCGGTGCCCACTTCGTTCCAGACAACGGCGATGCGACCATCGGACAGCAATGTCATGTGGGGGTCGATGTCGATGCCCGTGGCAGTCGTGTTAATTGTGATTTCAGCACCGACGCGAATACCACCGACGTCGAACTGCAACCCCTTGATATCAGCATCGATACCGGAAGGCAGGCTGGTCCATGACGCGAAAAAACCGCCATCGGGCAGTGCCACGATATCGGGCGAGGTCTGGTCGCCTGTGCGAAGGCTGTTGATCAACATCAGCCCGCTTTGCTGCACGCCGGTCGCACTATACATCATGCCTCGCACGGCGTAGCCACTCTGGTCACCTGAATCAGGCTCCAAGGACTCATGCCAGACAATGAGGAAATTGCCATTGGCCAGGCCTACCACCTGGGGCGGAACCTCCGGCACACCACTCACAAAGGGGTCGTCATCAACAATGATAGATGCTGTCGTAGGTGCGAGTGCTGCATCAAAGATCCGGAATTTGATGGTCTGGTCGTTGTAGTCCACCCAGGACGTGACGATCTGGCCACCTGTCAACGCGGCAATGCTGGGATCGGTTTGAATTCCGGTGGTTGCGTCACTGTTGGCGAGGACAAAGCTAGCTACTATATTTCCAGCTAGGTCATAACTTTGCAGCCACACGCCATTCGTCTCTACGCCATTTTCAAACTGATCTGCCTCCGCCAGTACAAATCCGCCTGTGGTTCGTACGATGGCATGATTGCCTTCAGCCGTATTGTCATACTGCGCTGTTTGTTGCACTGCGCCTGCCGCGTTGTAGCGTTCAAAATAACTGGGGACGCCACTGGCACCGTCGGAGAAAGCCACGACAAATCCACCACCATCTATTCCGGTTACAACGACATCACTTTTGCTGGAGCCTGTTACACTGGCACCAACCTCGAACACAGCTCCTTGTGCGACTCCGGCAGCGTCGTAACGCTGAGCTCTGATAGCAGTGGCAAAAACGTCGGTACGGTCCAGCCATGTGACGACATAACCACCGTTATCCAGCGCCGCGACGTCCCATTCCTTGCCGTTGCCGCCGCCGAGTGCGTCATAGTCTCCAATCGTGCGTTCGATACCCCATTTGCGTGCGGCCATGTCCGTGCTCCGTCAGAATGTGACCACGACAGGACGATAGGGTGTCCCAAACGTAGTGCGTTGAACCAGACCCCCGGGATGGATGATATTTCGCGCCAGATGTTACCGCAAGCGTAAAAAGCAAGGCGCTATGCCAACAGCAAATCCGTATTCACGATGTTGTAGCTGTTGGTGAGGTCGGCGATCATCACGCCAGCCCCCACACCGCTGCCGTCTGCGTCGTACCAAAGCTGTTTGGTGGCTTGGTCGAAGATAAACTTCTGTGCGGCGTCGAGGGCTGTGTTTCCGGAGGCGACACTGAGAAAGTTGGTGGCAGCCACGTTTGCACCGGCAAGGTTGCCGAAGGCGGTGCGGACGAACTGGAATTTGTCGCCGGTTGCGAAGTCGGAAATGAAGTCGCCGCCTTCCGTGTTGCCGGTGTACTGGAAAATGTCGTTGCCGGTGCCACCGCTCATGGTGTCCACGCCACCCCAGCCGCGCAGCACGTCGGCGTTGCCACCACCGTTGAGGGTGTCAGCCACCAGGCCGCCCACAAGAATGTTGGCGTTGGTGTCGCCCGTGAGAGTGTTGGCACCGCGCACGGAACCATAGACGCGTTCGAAGTTGAAGAGAGTGTCACCAAGTGCAGCACCTGCTGTCAGCAATTGGTCGGTGAGGTTGATGGTCACGCCAAGCAATTCATTGACGTAGAACGCAGCGTCGCCTGTGCCAGCACCGCCGTCCATGAGATCAGCACCGCCTGCGCTGTAGATGATGTCATTGCCGTCGCCGCCATATTGTTCGTCATCACCGAGTTCGCCGAGAATATAGTCGGTGTCCTTGCCGCCATAGATCGTGTCATCACCGCGTCCGCCATCCAGTGTATTGATGCCTGAGCCACCATAGATCGTGTCTGCTCCTGCAAGGCCATAGAGAAAGTCAGCCCCATCGCCGCCAGAAATCACATCGCCCACGGAGTCGTGGCCGTAGAGCCTGTCGGCCCCCGTTGTGCCATTGATGATACCGTCACGCGGGTCAACGATCTGGACGCGTATGTCGCTGCCTTGCGTGCCGGACAGGCTGCTGTCCGTCCAACTTACGGCTACCCTGCCATCGGAGAGCGTGGCGAGGGATACTTCGGTGCCGGGTGCCACGCCTGCATTGATCGCCAGTTTTTCTCCCATTCTGTTGCCACCGGAGTCAAAGGCTTGCAGGTGGATGCCGCTGTCAACACCGCCAGCTTGTTGCCATGCGATCATAAAACCACCGCTGTTCAATCGCGTGATGGCCGAATTTTCCGACGGATAACTTGTTTCAACGTTGACCAATTGTTGACCAAGAGTCACGTTGCCGTCGTTGCAGATGGCGAAATTGATGTTTGCAAACCCGGTGCTTGCGCTTGCTGTTGTCCACGTGATGACATAGCGGCTGTTGTCAAGCCAGACTACAGCGGGAGTGTAGTTTGTCCCTATGTGATTTGTGCCGTTGAAATCACTGACTTCGGTGTCCAGAACGACAGGTGTGCCATTGGCAGTGACAACCGTTGTTCTCAGGCTGTTATTCCCTTCGTCATACCACGAGACAGAGAACTTCGACCCATCGCGGCTCGCAGCGACGGCAGGGTTGGTCTGGTTCAGGATCGCTGTATCCTGGGCATTTGTATTCACTGTTGCAGCAACAAATTTGCTCGTACCATCGGCGTTGTAGCCGCGCATCATGATGTCGCCCTGATTAACCTGATCCCGCCAGACGATGACGCTGCCGTTGTTGCCCAGTGAAGCCACAACCGTCTGGCTTTCGAGGGATGCAGTATCCTGACCAATCTGTTCACGGACGAAATTGCCTGCCAGATCCACCACTGAGCCATAGGCCGCCTGATCGGTCGGTCCGGTGGCTCTGTCTCTTGAAATCCATAATTTCCCGTCGCTCAGCTGAACGACAGAGGGATTGGACTCATTTTCGGTGGCACTGATGTCTGATTTGACTTCATTGCCCACCCGCACACCAACAGCATCATAGCGCTGGAAGCGTGTGAGCGAGGAGGTTGTGCCTGAATCGTGCCAGGCCACGACGAAGCCGCCATCTGCAAGCGCGGTCACTGAAGAATGATCCTGGTTCCCCGCAACCGTTGTGTTAACGAGGATTTCAGTTTTCCATTTGCGCGTTGGCATGTCCTTGCTCCGTCACTGATTGACTGCGACGAGACGAAAGGCCACCCCAAACGCAATACGCTGAACTCACTTCAGGAAGAAAGCTAATCCGGGTTTTGCAGGTGTGCAAGAGCGAAGGGGGAGGGGGCTAAGCCAAAAGTAAATCCGTGTTGAGGATGTTGGAGGTGGTGCTGAGGTCGGCGATCATCACGCCTGTGCCGGCACCATTGCCGTCAGCATCATACCAGAGTTGTTTGGTGGCCTGGTCGAAGATGAACTTCTGCGAAGCGTTGACCGCAGTATGGCCCGAGGCGACGCTGAGGAAATTCACTGCGGCCACATTGGGCCCTGCGAGATTGCCGAAGGCAGTGCGCACGAACTGGAACTTGTCGCCTGCCGCGAAGTCGCTGATGACGTCGCCGCCTTCAGTGTTGCCCGTGTATTGGAAGATGTCATTACCAGTGCCGCCGCTCATGGTGTCCACACCCACCCAGCCGCGCAGGACGTCGGCGTTGCCACCGCCGTTCAGGGTGTCATTCACGAGGCCGCCAACAAGAATGTTGGCATTGGTGTCGCCTGTGAGATTGTTGGCACCTCTCACTGAACCGTAGACGCGTTCGAAGTTGAACAGCGTGTCACTGAGTGCAGCGCCTGCTGTCAACAACTGGTCGGTGAGGTTGATGGTCACGCCGAGCAGTTCATTGACGTAGAAGGCAGCGTCACCTGTGCCAGCGCCACCATCCATGAGATCAGCGCCGCCAGCACTGTAGATGATGTCATTGCCATTGCCGCCGTACTGCGCATCATCACCTAGATCGCCGTAGATGATATCATTGTCGTCACCACCGTAGACTGTGTCATCACCGCGACCGCCATAGAGATTGTCGATGCCCTTGCCGCCATAAATCGTATCAGAACCAGCAAGGCCAAACACGGTGTCGGCACCGTCATTGGCGGAGATGATGTCGCCAACCGAGTCATGGCCGTAGAGCTTGTCAACACCCGTCGTGCCATCAATTATGCCATCGCGGGGATCCACGATCTGCATGCGGACGTCGGCGTTGCCGGAACTCAGGTCAGTCCAGCTTACAACCACCCGGCCATCCGCGAGGGCGGCAATTGATGGACTCTTTTGGATGCCAGTTGTGGTGGTGTTGACCAGAATCGCGCCCCCGATCTTTTCGCCAAGCCCATTGAAGGCCTGTAGGCGGATACCGTCATCGCTGTCGCCGGGTCCGAACGAGGAGTCCCAACCGACAACGAAGCCACCGCCGGGCAACGCCACGATCTGCGGCGCTTCGGCCGAAGCACTCGACGCGTCCACCTGAATCTCGCCTGTGACTTCGAAAACGCTGGAACCGATGTCACCCGTCAACTGAAATACCTGCAATCTGGTATGGAAGAATAAGGCCGTCTGCCATGCGACGACGAACTGGCTGTTATCCAGCCATGTCACCACAGGCGTTGCGGTGGCGAAAAAATCGCTTGAGCCGACAACGAACTCCTGTTCCTGTTCGAGACCAGTACTATCGAACACGCGACCGCGGACGGTCTGTGTTTGCGCATCGCACCACACGACCGTGAAATAATCGCCAAACGGTCGCGTGGCAACGCTCGGGGTAAATTGAAGCCCCGCCGTCGTGCTGTTAACATTCACAGTATCCGATGTGATAACGCCGGAGGCATTGAAAAGCGTCATCTTGATATCGCCAGCATTGTCATTAGGTGCTGAGAACACAGCCACCGATCCATTGGTTCCGCGCGAGGCAATAGACGGGTCCTGGTGAAGAGTAGCACTGGTTTGGGCCGCCTGGTTGCGCAGAAATGTGCCCGTCAACGAATATACAAAACCATCGATATCATCATCCGTCGCCGAGTCGAAATCCTGAAC
>JANNNG010000071.1:0-9211 GCA_031398425.1 Hyphomicrobiales bacterium
CAGCAGTGGATGGCAAAGCTTGTCGATATCAACCCCACACCTGAGCATGTGGACCCCGTGTTTGAGGAACCGGCGATTGAGAAAGGTTTTGAGCAGTCGGAACTCGGCGAAGCCCTGAACCTGGCACTGGAACCGATCGTCGATCTTTACACGTCGAACACAGCCCATTACCGCATGGTTCTGGGCATGACCAACCAGCAGGGCAATGACGTGGCGCACGAAGTGTTCGTACATCATGCTGAGCGTCTCGGTCTGCGGGCGGCACTTGATCAACACGTGATCGAACAGACACTGGGGCTGCTCACGCAATTGCGCCAGCGCGACGGATCACTCTGTGTGTTTGTTCCCGTCGGCGCCGTCACCTTGGCCGATGCCAGTGCAGTGCAAGCAATCATGCTTGCACTCCGCGCCATGCCAGATGTGGCGCACGGCGTGGTGCTGGATATCGGCCACTCCGTATTGGCCAGCCTGCCCGATGCAAGCCTGGAAGGGCTTGCCATGCTGGCGAGGGCCGGTGTGGTGCTCAGCCTGTCGCAGGCGTCTATTTCAGGCGTTGATCTCAACTCACTCAACCGTCTCAATGTGCGCTATGTCAGCCTTGCCGCGTCTTCGGTGGGCATCGGCGGCATGGTATCTGCGGGCTTGCCCGGTTTCGTGCAGTCGGCACGGGCGCTCCGTATACAGATCATTATTTCGCAAGTGGGCGATCCGCGTCATGTCCAGGGCCTGCAGCGTATTGCACGCTATGCATCGGGGGCCGCGTTTGCATCGCCACGCAAGCTGAAACGCAACCCACCCGATCCCACACCCTACAGTGCCGTGGCCTGATTGCCGTCTATGCGTGATCTGTCACGGCGATATCCTGTCTGGTTTGTTGATATCTGGGGTGTTGTACACAACGGCGTCGACCCCTTTGCCGACACCGTGAATGTGCTGGCACGGCACCGCAAGGAAGGTGGCACCGTGGTGCTTGTGTCGAATTCTCCACGCAGTGAAAAAGGCGTTGTTGATCAACTCGACGAGATCGGTGTACGCAGGGATGCCTATGATACAGCCGTGACCTCCGGCGACGTGACACAAACCATGATGCGGCAGGAGCCATCGGGCAAATTGTTTCATCTCGGGCCAGCGCGTGATCTCTCTTTGTTTGAAGGTGTGCCAGTGAAACGCGTGAGCAAGGAAGCGGCAGGGGCGATCATTTGCACCGGCCTGTTCCATGATGATCGCGAAACACCACAGGACTACATCGAATTGCTGACAGAACTGCGCACCCGCAACCTGCCCATGATCTGCGCCAATCCGGACAAGATCGTGCGCCGGGGCGAGACTTTGATTTATTGTGCGGGATCCCTTGGAGAAATTTACCAGAACATGGGCGGCACCGTATCAATGGCGGGCAAGCCCCATGCGCCAATCTATGAGCTTGCCTTGCGCAAGGCCTTTGCGCTGCGTGATGTGTCAATTGAACGAGATGAAGTTCTGGCCATCGGAGATGGGCCAGAGACGGATATTCAGGGCGCTGCCACCCAAGGCTTTCCCGTGGTTTATGTCGGAGGCGGTGTGCGCGAGCACGCAGATGATCTTGCGGCGGAGCTTGAGCATGTTCGTGCACTGGTGCCCACCGCAAACATCCTGATGGCCGTCAAGCATCTGAGCTGGGGCTAAGACTTCCCTCTCCGTCTCGCGCTGACGCGCGATCCACCTCTCCCGCAAGCGGGCGAGGATTTCTTTTTTCCTCGCCCGCTTGCGGGAGAGGTGGCACGCGGAACGCGTGACGGAGAGGGAAGTGTCAGTACCGATCATTTTGCTTTCGTCAAAACGACATCCCATGTCACCGCGCGAAACGGGTTGGGCATGCCAAGCGATGCCGCCTTCTTCGGATCATCAATCATCGTGAAATCGGCAATCAGACTTTGCTTGACTCCAAACACGGCATCATCCTTGAGCCATGGACAATCCGGCGTGAAGATGTGGGTGACCACCTTTTCGTATCCCGGCGCTTGCACGATGAAATGCAAATGCGCAGGCCGGTTGGGATTTCGGTCCAACGCCTTCAACATATCACCCACAGTGCCGTCATAGGGAATGGGGTAGAAGCGTGGATAGGCCGAACGAAATGCGTAGTGACCTTTTTCGTCAGAAGTAAACACGCCGCGCAGGTTCATCTCGGGCTGCACACCCTTTTGCTGCACGTCGTAAAAACCTTCCTCATTGGCCTGCCACACATCAAGCGTTGCCCCCTTGATGGGCTTGCCCTTGGCGTTAAGCACGCGACCCTCCACCCACACAGGCTCGCCCTTGCCATCAAGGCAGATGTTGGCTCCATTCGCGTAGTGCGGCGCATTGGGAATGTAGAAGGGGCCCAGCACGGTCGATTCCGTTTCGCCGGACATTTTGTGATTGTTGAGGCTTTCCACAAGCATGGAAACACCCAGTGTATCTGACAGCAGAATGAACTCCTGCCGCCAGTCGGTGGAGAGATGGCCTGTCCGCGTCAGGAAATTGATACCATACATCCACTCATCCATCGTGATGTCGGTTTCCTTGACGAAGGCGTGCAGATGCTTGACGAGCGCGTTGACCACCAACCTCGCCCGCTTGTCGGCCTTCGGGCCAGCGCGGTCCTGCACGACTTTCACAGAGTCTTTGACGGTGAAATAATATTTCAATTTGGTCTTGGGTTTTTTCTTTGCTGTGGATTTTTTCTTCGCTGCTTTGGCCATGATTGTTCCTCGGTTGAAATCTGCAATTCGTCCCGCATCGCTTTCTATTTCCCCAAAACCGTCGTCAGCGCCGCACCGAAATCCTTGACCGCCAGGTTGCTGGCAGCCATCGCGCGAAACGCCACATGTTGATCCGGCCGCACCAGCAAACATCCGCCATCGCCAATCTCCCGGGCCCGCGCCCAATCGCCGCTGTGATCTTCAAAGTCGCGGCGAGGACCGATGATGCGCGTAACAATTTTCATCCCGCGCCGTGCGGCCTCGACTTTCGTGGCGTCCACCCAGGCTTCGCCACCAATCCCGGTGATCAGTGTAAATGCACCCTTGCCGGTGATATCGAGCGTCGAATGCTTGCCACCATGTTTGTCAAAGACGAAGACGTGGGGAATGCGTGCTCCCGGTGCTGTGGTGGGCACGTAATGCAATTCCATGTCGATGCCATCACCCGGCGCTTTTACACCATCGGCCACAACAGCGCTGGAAACGTAGCGCTGGTTCATTTCCACACCATGGCAATCAAATTCATACTTCTTGAAAGCAATGGCGTTGCGCAAGGCTTCGCGTTGCGCTGCGGCCACTTCGCCGGTGTCACAGCGGGCGTCCATGTTGCGTTGGATCTTGGCGTGATCTATGCCGCCATCCATGCCCAACGCCTGGAAGATCGGTCCGAATTCTCCGATGGACTGGTTGGCGCGGGTCACAATCTGCTTTGCAATCGGCGCACGTTCTTCCGAAAAGCTTTCGAGCAGCTTTGGTGATGCATGGCCCTTCAACACAGCAGCCAGTTTCCATGACAGGTTGAACGCATCCTGAATCGATGTATTCGATCCCAGACCATTCGACGGCGGATGACGGTGTGCGGCGTCCCCCATGATGAACACGCGGTCCTTCTGCATGTGGGTGGCATACATGTTGTTGACGGTCCAGGTGTTGGCGGAGATCAGGTCGATTTCTAGCTTGGGATCACCCACCAATTGCCGTGCAACATGGGTGGCGAGGGCCGCGTCAACAACGGGAGCAGGCTGGTTGATGTCATAACCCCAGATGATCAGCCATTCATTCCACGGCCTCACCATGCGCACCACACCCATGCCGATGCCGCCCACATCGGCACCGGGCTGCATGACCCAGTACAAAACAGAGGGGCGATGGGCCACATATTTCGAAAGATCAGCGCGGAACAGAATGTTCATCGATCCGCCCACGCCCATCTTGCCTTCAAAGGGAAGGCCAGCATGTTCGGCAACGAGCGAATTGCCGCCATCGGCACCCACGAGATATTTGCAGGCCACTGTGAAGTTTCTGTCGGACAGGCGGTCGTGTACGGTAACGGTAACACCATCGCTGTCTTGCACATGGCTCACATACTCGCATGACATGCGGCTCTGTGCACCCCGTGAGCAAGCGGTCTTGTAAAGCAGCGGCTCCATGAAGGTTTGTGGCAGGTCGTTCATGCGCGTGGGCGACGCAATCAAATGCGCGGCTTGTGAAAGCGGGTGCATGCCCCAGCTTTTCATGCGCCCCAGTTCTTCACCGGCAAGACTTTCGCAGAAAACGTTTTCGCCCATCAACTCCTTTGGTGTGGCGTGCATATAGGCTTCGTCTTCCACGCTGCGGCCAAGATCGCGCAGCACCTCCATGGTGCGCTGATTGGTAATGTGGGCACGGGGCGTCTGGGCCAGCCAGCGGTAGCGGTTGATGACAAAGGTGTTGATACCGTAGGTGGCCAGCAGGGCTGCCGTCGCAGAACCCGCGGGGCCTGTCCCCACGATCATGACGTCGGTGGTAATGTCGGCCATTTCATGTCTCCTGTTTTTATGCTGGTCTTAGCCCGGTGTATGCGTTGGCAAGCAGAATGCGGATTGCATGCCGCTCGATGAGAATAGGGTTGGGGTAAGGATTTGCAGTGGCAATTTCGGCGGCCTTGTCGAGGCCATCTTCCGGCATGCCAAGGTCCTGCAACGTCAAGGGTGCACCGAGTCTTTTCGCTAGATCATAGAGTCCGCCTGCCGCCGTCGCAGAATCCAGTGCCCGCGCAATCCGCATCATGGCCTCGGGCGACCCCTTGGCGTTGTAAGCCGTTGCATGCGGCAGGATCACGGTGTGGGTTTCTGCATGGGGCAAGTTGAAGCTGCCCCCCAGCACGTGACAAAGTTTGTGATGCAGCGCCATAGACACAGACCCCAGCACAGCACCACAAAGCCAGGCCCCATAAAGCGCCTCATCCTGTCCGCCCTTGCCTTTCGGCAAAGCAGAAGCAAGCGCACGAATACCCTCCTCCGCCATCAACGATACAATCGGATTGCCATCCACGGCGTAAAGCGCTTCCACCGCATGAGCGATGGCATTGATGCCAGAGGTTGCCGCAAATCGCGCGGGCAATGTGCCGAGAAGATCAGCATCATAGATCACGGTCTCTGGCTGTATCTTCGTGTCGCGTTTTGTCGTCTTGGCACCCTCAGCGGTTTCGCCAAGAATGTTTGTCATCTCTGAACCGGCATAGCTTGTGGGGATCACGAGTTGCGGACAATCGGTGCGCAAGGCGATGGCTTTGCCAAGCCCGGTTGACGAACCTCCACCCAGTGCAATGGTGCCATCACAGTTTTCAGACCTGAACTTGAGAAGTGCCTCATCGGTCACGTTGGTCGGTGTGTGCATGGCTGCAGCAGCGAATGCCACACCGCCCGCGCGCAATACAACATCTTTGCCAGCGTCTGCCTGATGCGCTGTGGTGATGACGAGCGGATGCGTTATGCCCAATCGCTCCGCTTCCGCAGCGACTTCGGACAGCTTGCCGCGCCCGAAAATAACGCGCGTAGGAAGTGCCGCATAGACGAAAGGAGTCATTGCTTTCCTTTCACGACATAACCAGTGGGAAACAGCGAAAGGTTCCAGCGTGCTGCGATGTACCCCCATATGCCCTTGGGTGCGACCAGCATGATGACAATGGCAAGTGCACCGAGAAACAACAGATAAATCGTGCCAAGGTCCGCCATGAACTCGCGCAAAAGAAAATAGACGATGGTGCCGATGATTGGCCCCTCAATGGTGCCGATGCCGCCAATGACGACTATGAAGATGACGAAGGCTGTATAATCATTGACGCTGAAGGCCGCATCAGGCGACACGCGGATTTTCTGCAAGGTGATGATGGCCCCCACCATGGCTGTCATGCCGGCAACCGCAACATAAACAGCGTATTTGATCTTGTTGATGTTGATGCCAAGACTCGATGAAGCCACCTCGCTGTCACGGATCGCCGTCAGTGCAAGCCCGATGCGTGAACGCAAAAGACCATAGACAAGCGCCAGTGCACCAATGCCCAGCACCAAGGTGATCCAGTAGATCGACGCCTCACGCCAGAACTTGTTCGGCGCCAGACTTTGCATCACGCTCGCAGGCAATGAGATTCCAGAACCTCCACCAAGGCTGCCAAGCTGCGCCACCAGCAGGCGAAACACCTCCGCCACCACCCACGTGCCGATGGCGAAATAAGCTCCTTGCAAACGAAACACCAGCTTGCCCACAGGCAGTGCAACCAACACGGCAAACAGCCCGGCCAGCGGAATGGCCACGTAGGGGTGAATGCCAAGCAGCATCGAAGCTGCGACCACAAAATAAATTCCGATCCCCACATAGGCCTGCTGGCCTACGGATACCAATCCTGTATAACCCGCCAGCAAGTTCCAGAGCGAAGCCAGTGCGAGATACACCATCATCTCGCCAATCAGGCGCAAAGTGGCAGTCGAACCCCACATGGGAGCGAAAACCAGACCCGTAATGATTACAGCCGCAATCAATCCCGCAATGCGGCTGGCCGTGGTGGTGCGGGTGATGCTTGGGTTCATCCGTCCATCCTTGGAAACAGCCCGCGCGGCCGCACGGCAAGCACCAGCAGAAACACCAGATGGCCCGCCAACACCTGCCAGCCCGGATTGATGTGCGCCCCAATGGCCTGCGCCACACCGAGGATGACACCTCCCGCCAGCGTGCCCCACAAATTGCCAAGCCCTCCAATGATCACCGCTTCAAAACCAAAGATCAGACGGCCGGGACCAATCGCGGGATCAAAATTCGCTCGCACCCCCAGGAACACTCCGGCAATCGCCACGACACCCAGACACAGCGCCATGGCCCAGGCAAATACCCGACGCCGATCAAGCCCCATCAACTGCGCAGTATCTGAATCATCCGAAGTCGCACGAAACGCCCGACCCAGTGCTGTCCGATAAAACAAATACTGCAAACCCATGATCACCGCGATGGCGACGACGAATTGCAGCAGCGGCAGGTAGCCGATGTTGACGCCGGGCAGAGCCGTGAAGGATGCGATCTCAAGTGTACCCGCATTGAGCTTGCGGCTGTCGGCTGTGAAAATACTGAGCAGCCCGTTCTGGATGATGACGGACAACCCGAATGTGACAAGCAGAGGCGGCAGAATGTCCCTTCCCAGCGTGCGGTTGAGAATTCCCATCTGCAAGGCATAGCCAAAACCCATGGCTGTCGGCACCACGAGTATAAGTGACAGCAACGGATGCAACCCCGTCACCTGCACAATCACCCATGCCAGATAAGCCACCGCCACAATCAAATCACCATGGGCGATATTGACAAGCCGCATCACACCAAAGATCAGCGAAAGCCCCGCTGCGAAAAGTGCGTAGAGCCCTCCCACGAGAATGCCTTGGATGATGATGTTGACCCAGGTCATCTCTCACATCCCGAAATAGGCCGCAGAGACCTGGTCTTTGGTAAAAGCATCCGGTGCACCTGCGAGAGAAATCCGTCCTTCCTGCACGCACAGGAATTGCTGCGCCGACGCCAGTGCCCGCGTCACATCCTGCTCCACGAGAATTGCGGTCAGGCCATTGCCGACGATGCACGGCAACAGCGCGTAGATGTCCTTGATCACGATGGGCGCCAATCCCAGACTTAATTCGTCGAGCAAGATCAAATCAGGGTTGGACATGAGGCCACGGCCAATCGCCACCATCTGCTGCTGCCCGCCCGAAAGTGAAGTCGATGGCGCATCACATTTTTCTTTCAGGATCGGAAATAGTCCATAGATCGCTTGCAGGTTCCAGGGTCCGGGCCGCTTGACCTGTCCGCCCAGCAGCAGATTTTCTTCAACTGACAAAGACGGGAACAGGCGACGTCCCTCCGGCACCATGGCAATGCCCTTGCGCACCACATCATTCGCCACAAGCTTGTGAATATCTTCGCCCTTGAAAGCGATGCGGCCTGTCTTCTTCGGCAATTGCCCGCAGATGCATTTGAGCAGCGTACTTTTGCCCGCCCCATTGGCTCCGATCAGCGCCAATACTTCACCTTTGTTGAGTTCGAACGAGACCCCGTGCAGCACCTTGGCATCGCCATACCAGGCTTCGAGATTTTCAACCGAAAGCAACATCTCAGACATTGGCGTCCTCGCCGAGATAGACACTTTTGACATCACGCGAATTCATCACCACCTCCGGCTTGCCATCCGCGATCAGCCTGCCGAAGTTCAGAACCACCAGCCGCTGCGCCACCGACAACAACGCATGCACCACATGTTCAATCCACACGATGGTCACACCCGCAGCATGCACATCGCGAATAGCCGAGAGCAAGGACTGGCATTCACGTTCGGTCAGGCCACCGGCAATTTCATCAAGCAGCAAAAGCTCAGGTTCGGTTGCGAGTGCGCGTGCCAATTCAAGTCGCTTGCGTTCCAGCAGCGTGATCGACCCCGCCAATTGATTGGCCTTGGCCTTCATGCCCGTCAATTCCATCACCTTCAATGCATGGGATTCGGGATCAGCACCCGTCCTGCCGAAAGCAGCCCCCACCAGTATGTTTTCAAACACCGACATGCCATTGAACGGGTGCGGCACTTGAAACGAACGCGATATGCCAAGCTTGCAGCGCTGGGCCGCACCCATTGACGAGATATCCCGATCCTTGAAGCGCACAGTTCCGCCGTCAGGGCGCACTGTGCCTGCAACCAGATTGAACAACGTCGTCTTGCCGGCCCCATTGGGCCCAAGAATGCCCATGATCTCACCCTTCTCAACGTTGAGACTCACGGCGTCGGTCACGACCAGTGCACCGTAATGTTTGTTAAGATTTTCGAGGGCGAGCAGGGGCATGTGTTTCTAAACGAAGGCAACGTTAGCCGAGTTGATGAAATGCACACACGCAAGCCGTCACCCCAGCCTTCGCTGGCGTGACGCAAAGCGTGAGAGCGTGCAGAGACTAAATTCTACCCCAGCACTCTGACCTTGCCGCCTACGGGAATATCAGCGTGTTGAACATTGGTCGTGATCACCAGATCATAGCCTTTGTCGCTCTTGGTCCACTGGCCACCGACGAGCGGTGTCTTGCAGACATTCTTCACGGGCACGTTCGGACCAGCCTTCCAATTGATCGGACCTGTGATGGTTTGCAGATCGGTTTCCGTGATGGCGGCCAGAATGGACTCAGGGTCGTTCAGGTCCTTGGCACGC
>JANNNG010000135.1:0-6015 GCA_031398425.1 Hyphomicrobiales bacterium
TGACATCGCTTGAAGTGCCACTGACCTGTGCCCGCGTTGTGCTCTATGGCAAGCCAGACATGGTGCCGCTTGCCAAGCCAAGTGCCGAAGTTGCAGCCGTCGCCAAGAAAGATTTGAAGCCCGGTGATACGCTCGATTCTATCGGGGAATATTGCTACCGTTCCTGGATCATGACGGCTGCCGATGCGCGCGAAGCTCATGCCATTCCCTGCGGTCTCTTGCACAAGGCCAAAGTCATCAAGCCCATCGCCAAGGGCGAACTCATCACCACAGCCAACGTTCAGGTGCCAGCCGATTCAAAAATCGCCGAACTGCGGGCACGCCAAGACAAGCTGGTCTACGGTCACTAAGGAACACACTCATGTCCATTGCCACCGAAAAGAAAAAATCTGCACGAAACAACGCGCCCTTCGCCATCCGCACCTACTCGCCGGAACAATTGCGGGAGGTGTTGCACAAGATGCATCTCATCCGCAAATTTGAAGAGGGTGCAGAGGATGCTTACTTACGTGGTTTTATCCACGGCACCATGCATCTCTCCATCGGACAGGAAGCCAGTGCACTTGGCATTTGCATGCCACTGACGGAAGCCGACCAGATCACATCGACCCATCGTGGCCACGGGCATTGCATTGCCAAGGGTGCGCAAGTCGACCGGATGTTCGCGGAGTTTTTCGGCAAGACATCAGGTTATTGCAAAGGCCGTGGTGGCTCCATGCACATCGCCGATGTGAGCAAAGGCAACCTTGGGGCCAATGGCATTGTGGCGGGCGGTATTCCGATTGCGACGGGTGCTGCACTCTCGGCCAAGTTGCAAAAAAACGGCAAGGTCGTCGTCTGCTTCTTTGGAGACGGGGCCAACAATGAAGGGGCTTTCCACGAGTCCCTGAACATGGCCGCCATCTGGAAATTGCCTGTGGTTTTCGTGTGCGAAAATAATGGTTACGGCATGTCCACATCTTCAGCCCGTTCCACCGCCGTCGCCAACATCGCCGACCGCGCGGCAGGATATGCCATGCCGGGCGTTGTCGTGGACGGAAATGATTTCTCTGCCGTTGCCGAAGCATCTTCACAAGCTGTTGATCGTGCGCGACGCGGCGAGGGGCCAACTTTAATAGAGTCCAAAACCTATCGTCATCGTGGACATTCCAAAAGTGATCGTAACCGCTATCGTACCAAGGAAGAAATCGAGGACTGGAAAGCGAACCGCGATCCTATTAACATGTTCGAAGCTGAACTGATGCAATTCGGCGTGATCGACCAAGCAGGCATCGCCGCCGTCATCACCGCAGTGGACGCTGAAATCGCCGCAGGCATTGCCTTTGCGCAAGCCAGTGAAGCGCCAGCTACAACAGAAGTTCTCAATTACGTCTATACGGAGCAACGCTAATGGATACGCAACCACGTCAGCTCAGCTATTCGCAAGCCATACAGGAAGCCATGGCGATTGCGCTTGAAAGCGATCCAACCGTGTTCCTTATGGGAGAAGACATCGGCGTTTATGGCGGGGCATTTCAAGTAACAGGCGATCTCGTTGAACGCTTCGGTGCAGACCGTGTCATCGATATGCCGATTTCGGAATTGGGCGGTGCAGGCGTAGCTGTTGGTGCGGCCCTCACGGGCATGAAACCGATCTTCGAATTCCAGTTTTCTGACTTTGCAACGCTCGCCATGGAACAGATCGTCAACCAAGCCGCCAAGATGCGCTATATGCTGGGTGGCGATGTGTCGGTGCCGCTGGTCATGCGCTTTCCCGCCGGTTCTGGCACAGGTGCTGCGGCCCAACACAGCCAGAGCCTCGAAGCTTGGTTGGCCCATGTGCCGGGGCTGAAGGTATTACAACCCGCAACTCCGCACGACGCCAAGGGCTTGTTGCTTGCCGCCGTTGCTGATCCTGATCCGGTGATGATCTTCGAACACAAACTTCTCTACAAGATGAAAGGCGATGTTCCAGAGGGCTATTACACCGTGCCCATCGGCAAAGCCCGCGTTGCACGTGAGGGCCGTGACGTCACCATCGTTGCCACATCCATCATGGTACACAAATCGCTTGAAGCAGCCGTTGCATTGGAAGCCGAGGGCATCGATGTCGAAGTCATTGATCTTCGCTGTATCCGCCCCATCGACCATGCAACCGTCATTGCCAGCGTCAAGAAAACCCATCGCCTGATGTGCGTTTATGAGGCGGTTAAAGCCTTTGGCATGGGAGCGGAAATCAGTGCCATGATCGCCGAAAGCGATGCCTTCGATTATCTCGATGCGCCGATTGTGCGTTTGGGCGGCAGCGATAGCCCGATCCCCTATAATCCGGATTTGGAAAAGGCCGCCGTTCCACAAGTCAACGACATCATCACAAGTGCCCGCGCACTGGTGCAGGGAAAGCGTTGAGCCATGGCCATCGAAGTCATCCTGCCGAAAGTCGATATGGATATGTCCACAGGCCGCATTTCCAAGTGGCTGGTTGCCGAAGGTGCTGAGGTCAAGAAAGGCGATCCGCTGTTCGAGATCGAAACCGACAAGGCAGCGATGGACGTTGAATCGCCAGGCTCTGGAAAGCTTGGCCAGATCAGCGCCAAGGAAGGTGACGAGGTTCCGATTGGCCAAGTGATCGCTTACATCTTTGCTGCAGGTGAAACAGCATCTGAGGTCGTGCAATCAAAACCTGTTGCTCCTTTTGTTGAAGGACCGGCCATAGCAGCATCAATTGCCTTGGTTGAAACCAGTACGGTTAGCCTATCCTCCGACATCCGCGCCACGCCCTTGGCCCGCCGACTGGCAAAGGAAAAAGGCATCGAACTGTTGTCCGTAAAAGGCAGTGGCCCCCAAGGCCGCGTTCTCAGTGCGGATGTTGAAGCGCTTGTCGCCAAGCCTGTACCGCCCGTCAACAAAGTCGCTGTGCCAATTGCATCTGCTACGCCTGCTGAAAATACGGGTGTACTCGTGCCGCACGACAACATGCGCAAAGTCATCGCCCGCCGCCTGACGGAATCGAAGTCAACAGTTCCGCATTTTTACATATCAGCAGATTGCCGCCTCGATGCCCTATTGAAATTGCGCGCTGATCTGAACAAGGCTGCGCTCGTGAAAGACGGCACACCCACATACAAGCTTTCCATCAATGACATGGTGATCAAGGCTTGGGCCTTGGCGCTGCGTGATGTGCCCGCCGCCAATGTCTCGTGGACCGATGCTGCCATGCTGCATCATGCCCACGCCGATATCGGCGTTGCGGTATCTATCGAGGGTGGCTTGATCACCCCCATCATCCGAAGCGCAGAGACAAAATCACTCTCGGCGATTTCAGGCGAGATGAAAGATCTGGCAACCCGCGCAAAAACCCGGAAACTCAAGTCTGAAGAATACAATGGCGGCAGCTCTGCGATATCGAACCTCGGCATGTTCGGCGTGAAAGATTTTGCCGCCATCATCAACCCACCCCACGCCACCATCCTTGCGGTAGGCAGCGGTGACCAACGTCCCATCGTTGAAAATGGTATGGTTGTAGCTGCAACAGTGATGACCGTTACACTCTCCACCGATCATCGTGCTGTTGATGGCGCACTTGGTGCTGAGGTGCTCTCGGCCTTCAAGCGCTATATCGAAAACCCAATCGCAATGCTGGTGTGACCAAAGCCTGATCAAAACCAACTTCGGCGCCAAGACGGGCCGTCTGATGGGAGCCCATATAGTGGGAGTGGAAGTCACGGAATTGATCCCAGGCTTCGTGTTGGCCATGTGGCTGGAAAGCACCGAGGAAGAACTGATGCACACCATTTTCTCACATCCTACTATGTGCCGGGCGTGAATATATACGTTGCAATAAAAACAATAGTTCGACGTCAGCTCGTCAAAACTGAGATCGAAAACCACGCATTTGCAATCATATTAGTTTTCACAACAATGCATTGCGCACAATAAAATCTATTAAAAACATGATATTAAGGCTTCTTACTCAAAGACCCGAGCCTGCCATCTTTTTGCGGTGAACATTCATAGTTTTAATTTGACAAATGTTCCGCAAGCGTGCACATTTGCATTAACAAAAAGACAAATGTCCATTCTGGACGGATTGCTCAGTGCACGGTGTGCCTTGGCTTTTTCTGATGGAAAAGGGTGTTGGGTGGAGCAATCGCAAAAACTTTTGATCGCCATGGAAGATCGGCCCGACCTCGCAATGCAGGACGGTATTGTCGATGGACCATGGAGGCGGCTTGCTTTCGACCAGAACTGACCAAACTCGTAGGGAGGATGACGTGAGACTGCTGGAAAATATCGAGCCCAAGAAGGTCATGTACTTCTTTGAAGAGCTCAGCGCGCGCCATCGCTGCTCACAACACGAAAAGCAGGCCACCGACTGGATCGCCGAATTCGCCGAAGCGCGTGGGCTGAAATATCACCGCGACGCATTGCAGAACATCATTGTAAAGAAGCCCGGAACGCCAGGCTATGAGAAAGCACCAACTGTCATTTTGCATGGCCATATTGATATGGTGTGCAAGCTCGAAGATGGTGTGACACATGACTTTGCGACGCAAGGCGTAAAGCTGAAAGTCGATGGAAAGTTCATCCGTGCCGAAGGAACAACCTTGGGCGCCGACAATGGTCTTGGCATTTCCTATATGCTGACGTTGCTTGACTCTGCAGACATTCCCCATCCACCGCTGGAGTGTGTGATGACGGCAATGGAAGAGATGGGAAAAGTTGGCGGTGATGGCGTTGATATCAGCCTGCTCTCCGGCAAGCGCATGATTGATTTTAACTGGATCGAAGAAAAGCAATTACTCGCTGGCTGTTCAGGCGATGTGTCATGCCGCATTGATATTGCAGCCGGCTGGCAACCTGCTGCGTCAAATCGCGTGGCGCTGCTGCTGGATGTGCGCGGGCTTCGCGGCGGACATTGTGAGTTCGACATTCATTTCGAGCGTGGCAACGCGATTGTTCTCGTCGGTCGCTTGCTGCGTCGTGCGATGCAAACCGGCGATGTGCAAGTTGCATCTATATCCGGCGGTGTGCAGAACAATGTTATTCCCGCTGAAGGCAGTGCACTCATTTGGGCAAAAGCAGATCAGGCCGCTGCGATTGAAACTGCTGTCAATGCGCTTGCCGCTGAAATTAAAAGTGAGTTCCGTATTGCTGATCCTGATATGCGGATCGAAACCAAACGAACCGGCACCAAAGTGGAGCGCGTTCTTTCTGTCCGCGCCGCTGCACAATTGGTTCAAACAATTCTGCTGCTTCCCAATGGCGTCCAAACACAAAACTTGGAAGTTGCCGGAAACTGGGAGACTTCAAACAACATCGGGCTGATGATCACCACAAACAAAGCGGTCGAAATCACAAGCACAATCACCAGTGCAGTCACATCACGCAAACACGCTGTGCTCGACCAAATGATGTTGATTTCTGACATGGCTGGCGAAGGTGTGACAGCCAAACAGATTGGCCTGGACGCGCCAGAGTTTCCATGGAACCCGAAGTCTCACATGCTTGATGTTGCAAAAAAGAGTTATCAGCGCGTGATGGGCAAGGAGCCCTACGTGCTGGTCTCCGTGTGCAGCCTTGAACTCGGCATGTTCACACAACGCATTGCTGGCCTCGATACCGTCGGCATCGGCACCAACCTTTATGACTTGCATTCACCACGCGAACACATGGACCACACCTCTGCAGCCCGCGTGTGGCCGCTGATCATGGACGTGATGAAGAGCCTTGATCGCTGACAACCGAATTCGCGCGGCAGTCGGAAACAGTTGCGGCGTGAAGACTATCTGAAACCTGAAGTTTAACCTTGGAGGATACAATGGTACGGAAGACAAAACTGACGAAATTCCAGGCGACTCGTCGCCGCTTTAGCGCCGCATTGGTCGGCATGGCCTTTGCTGCGGGCATGATGGGTTCGGCACAAGCTGCTGAGTTCAACAAGGACGAGTGGGTATTGGTTGCTTCGGTGATCAACACCACCAACCCCTACATGGCCTCGAACATTGAAGGCGCCAAGGCAATGTCCAAGAAGCT
>JANNNG010000144.1:0-2371 GCA_031398425.1 Hyphomicrobiales bacterium
TTCCGTTCATTTTCCAGCGTGCCGTCCTGCATTTCAAACACTGTTTCCAGCGCCTGCAACACCCGGGTTCCCCCGGGGTGAAAGCTGTAATGGCCGATGTCCATCATCGTCATGGCATTTTGATGCAGAAAACCTTCCGCCGCGGGGCGCATGTCTTTCAGAACCAGATCGGGAATGCTGCGGGCGAAAATGGCGCCAAGGCCTTCATCATCGACACGCCAGCCCATGATGTTGATGGTGTCGTTCCAGGTGTGCTGGCCCATGCATTCGATCACCGGGCCATCGCCATCAGCACTGATGACGAGTGCTGCCGCGCCATCGCCAAAGAGTGCCGTGGCCACAATGTTGGATTTCGACATTTCATCCGGGCGGAAGTGCAGTGTGCAGAGTTCGATCACAACCAGCAACACCCTCCGGGGTTTTGCTCCCGAAGCCAATTGTGCCGCCAACGCAAGGCCGGTGACACCGCCTGCACAACCCAAGCCGAAAACGGGCACGCGCATCACGTCATCGCGAAAGCCCATCTCATGCATTACGTGGGACTCGACCGATGGTGTGGCAATGCCGGTTGATGATACGGTGACGATCACATCAATATCTCTTGCCAGAACACCCGCCCGGTTCAACGCCTCTGTGGTAGCCTGCTGGAACAAGGTTTTTGCCCCTTCCAGAAATCTTGCCGCCCTGTCGCCCCAACTGGTGGCCGTTTCAAACCATTCCACGGGGCAAACGGAATAACGCCGATCAATGCCTGTATTGGCGAAGACGCTCGCCATGCGTTCAAATTCATCGCCGAAACGGGCAAAGATGCGCCGGGATTCCGCCACGACGAAATCGCGTTCCAGCACATGAGCAGGTACGGCAGTGGCAAGGCTGGCAATGCGAATGGGGGCAAAATAGGACATGGTGCTCCGGTAGACTGTTTCGGCTGTTACGGATACAACCTGTCGATAGCCTTCATTGATCCCATTTGGGCGCCCAACTGCCGTTCACGAGTCTGTGACCGGGGTCGATGGCGCGAATGGCACTGATATCCTCTGCTGAAAGTTGCAGGTTCTGTGCGGCGAGATTTTCGGCCATGCGGGTCTTATTGCTTGACGTGGGAATCACGATGTGACCCTCTGCCATCAGAAACGCCAGCGCCACCTGCCCCGGCGTTGCCCGATGGTGCCTGGCGATGGTTTGCAGCACCGGGTTGTCGTTTACCGCTCCCCGTGCCAGTGGTGAATAGGCCGTGAGGGGAATGCCGCGTTGGTGACAATGATCGACGATGATTCGGTTCTGGAACAATGGGTGGATTTCAACCTGGTTGGTGACGATGGGGCGTGAGCCAAATACCTGAAGTGCTGCCGCGATATGGCGCTTGGTGAAATTTGATACCCCGACGTGGGTGGCGAGGCCCTCATCCTGTATGGCAGCAAACTGCGCCATATAGTCATGGATATCGTAACGGTCGTTGATCGAAGGCCAATGCACCAGGACCAAGTCAACTTTTTCAAGTCGCAGTTTTTGAAGTGACGCGGCAACATGAGGCCGCACCTGACCTGGCCCCAGATTGTCGGGCGCCACTTTTGTGGTCACGAATATATCATGACGGGCAAGGCCGAAATCCGCAAGGGCGCGACCGACATCAGCCTCATTGCCATAGGCTTCTGCCGTATCGATGTGGCGATAACCCACCTCAAGCGCGTTAAGGACTTCGCGATAGCCATCATCGCCACTGCGCTTCCATGTGCCAAAACCGATTTGCGGGATGGGGCCTGTCATTTTCATGGCACTGTCACTCCTGTCGAAAGTAACTATATAGTTATTTGACCGTCATTGGCAATGCTGATGTGGGTGGCCAGCTTCAACATGTCATAGTCCGTGGCAGTTACGCTGAGCACGGGACAGCTCCTGCCATAGAGTTTTGCCGCCACCGCCGCCCCGATTGCGATATTGATGTCAGGCGTAATCATTAGGATCCCCAGAGGTGCCGTGCCAAGCCGGATGGCTTCGGCAATGCCGCCGGGTGCGGAACCAGAGCCGCGGGTTTCCGGCAGCAGCAGGATGTGGCCACCGAGACAGAGGCCCGATTGTGGATGATGCGTATCAACAATCTTTCCGTCACGTGGATTGTAAGCACCCCAGAAGCTAAGCGGTTCATCCAATACAATCACAGGACCTGCCGCAGAGCCAGCATGCAACACCCGAGCCATCATCATGGGGTGCCCCAGAGTTCAGGATCACGCCACACTTCGCCCCTCACGGCACTTTCAACACATTCCCGGAGCGAGCCAAAGCAGACCTCCACTGGCAACATGCCCGGCGCATAATAGGCCCACTTGGCAGAGTTCGTCATGACACGTCCTTGCATGCCGGTGATGCCGGG
>JANNNG010000159.1:0-7166 GCA_031398425.1 Hyphomicrobiales bacterium
GCAACACCCACGCCAAAACAGCTTCGGGAACTTCACATTCGTTTGAATCTGCCGGAAACCTGATATTAACCGAAGTGGCGGAATCGTGGGGGCCACGATGGGTTTTGCCAGACCAACAAACGAGGACGACACATGATGCGATATTTGATGGCGGCGGCGGTGACCGTCGCCTTTGCAGCGACTAACCTTGCCCCCATGGCCATTGCCGCAACCCAGCCCAAGGACGAGAAACCGCTGCTTCTGAAAAAGAAGAAAGTGGCGCAGGTCAAGAAGCCTGCGGCGGGAAAAGTCGTGGCGAAAAAGAAGCTGATCGTCGCACAAACGCAGCGCGACAAGGTTCTTGTGGATCGGCGCACATGCAAGGGCCTCATGGAGTGCCTGTTCGGCAGCCGCCGTGTGCGGGTGACGACGAATGCGAGGCCGGAGCAGTATGCATCGCTGAGTGGTGCTGGTCTTTCACGCAAGATGTCGCGCAAAACTGTGGACTGGAACAACACGAAGTATCCGGTCGGGTCCCTGATTATCCGCACGCCGGAACGCGCGTTGTATTTCGTATCGGCAAAGGGAGAAGCCATTCGCTACTCGGTCGGTGTGGGCAAGGACGGCATGCAGTGGAGCGGCAATTCCAAAATTACAAGGAAGGCCGAGTGGCCGTCGTGGACGCCGCCTCAGGTTATGATCGAGCGTGAAGCCGCCAAGGGTCACATCATTCCGCCCTTCATGGAAGGCGGCCCCGGCAATCCATTGGGTGCACGTGCAATGTACATCAGCGGCACCATGTACCGGGTGCACGGCACCAACAATGAAGCCTCGATCGGTGGTGCTGTGTCATCGGGCTGCATTCGCATGATGAATGCCGATGTGATTGATCTCTATGACCGCGTGAAAGTGGGCGCTCGCATCTACGTCTATCAATAAATGAAAACGGCTCCGGAGGCGATTGCCGTCCGGAGCCGATGTTCGAGAGAAAACTCTCAAGACCGAGAAGTGAATTACTTCTTGGCAGCCTTCTTCTTGGCAGGTGCCTTCTTCTTGGCAGCGGCCTTCTTCTTGGCAGGTGCCTTCTTGGCGGTCTTCTTAGCAGCTTTCTTTGCAGCCATGTTCATCTCCTGGATGATTGAGTTGTTTTTGCCCCACAACGCAGGCTCTACTTTTGTGAATCAATCGCAATGCATGACGCTTAAGTCATTTACGCGCTTGTCACTGAAGAACGTACTGAACCTGTTTGTGTGATTCGGCAATATGTCGAACCATATGTTGTGGTGTGAAGGCCTTGGGCTAACAAGTGGTAAACGTTCAGTGATTTTGAATTTCATCCGTGGACGGAGGAAAATAATTGAACCGAGGTGAGGCCCTTGATGTATTCATTTACAAGGATGCTCCGTAGACGGATGAAATGCGGATTTAAAGGCTTGCGGATGTGAGGTTTGGTTGCATTGACGTTGAGTGTCTCTGGTTATCCACAAATTATTTTCATGGGCAGGGTCTTGAAGTGATTGCCGACGACGAAACCTGTTCCTCAACATCGTTGACGGCATGCTCACGACAAGCAGGAGAACTCATTTCGCCACACGCCACATGCATGATGATGGCGTGTTCAAACAGTTGGATGCGGTGTGTGAAAATCTCGTTTGGTCTTTGGAGCACATGGCCCCTCACCCGTCAGCAGAAGCGGGCGAGGGCATCGGGGTGCGGACCTCCTATGATGATCATTGAAGGCGGTGGTTGAAACACTGGCTTTCTCTAGCCAGTTTTGGCGGGAGAAGGCTGATTGTTGGGTGCTTTCCTTTTTGGGGTTGGCGGTGGTAAGTGGTTTCCGCTGTTCACTCGGAGTTTCACCCATGCCCCACTACCGTTCCCGTACCACCACCCATGGCCGCAACATGGCAGGAGCTCGTGCGCTTTGGCGGGCGACGGGCGTCAAAGATGGGGATTTTGGCAAGCCCATTATTGCTGTGGTGAATTCGTTCACGCAATTTGTGCCGGGGCATGTTCACTTGAAGGACCTCGGCCAGATGGTTGCGCGGGAGATTGAAGCGGCGGGCGGCATTGCCAAGGAGTTCAATACCATAGCACTCGATGACGGCATTGCCATGGGGCATGACGGCATGTTGTATTCGCTCCCCAGCCGCGAAATCATTGCGGATTCCGTCGAGTACATGGTCAATGGCCATTGTGCGGATGCGATGGTGTGCATTTCAAATTGCGACAAGATTACGCCCGGCATGTTGATGGCGACGATGCGGCTCAATATTCCCGCCGTATTTGTGTCCGGCGGGCCCATGGAAGCAGGGAAGTATGTGGCACCGGCGGGCAAAACTGTGGCACTTGATCTTGTGGATGCCATGGTGGCGGCTGCGGATGATAAATATTCCGATGCAGAAGTGGACGCGATTGAGCGCTCAGCTTGCCCGACGTGCGGTTCATGCTCGGGCATGTTCACGGCCAATTCCATGAACTGTCTGACAGAGGCCTTGGGGCTTTCGTTGCCAGGCAATGGCTCGACACTTGCGACACATGCAGACCGGAAGCGGCTGTTCCTCGAGGCGGGACATCTGATCGTTGATATTGCCAAGCGCTGGTATGAGCAGGATGATGCGTCGGTGCTGCCGCGCAACATTGCCAACAAGCACGCATTCGAAAACGCCATGACTCTCGACATCGCCATGGGCGGCTCCACCAACACAGTGCTGCACATTCTTGCGGCGGCCCATGAGGGCGGCATCGATTTCACCATGGATGATATTGACCGCTTGTCGCGGAAAGTTCCTGTGCTCTGCAAGGTGGCACCCGCAAAGAGCGATGTGCATATGGAAGATGTGCACCGGGCAGGGGGCATCATGTCCATTCTCGGCCAGCTGGAAAAGGCGGGTTTGATCCATGGCGAAAACCCAACGGTACATTCGTCGTCACTGGGAGCGGCGATCAACCATTGGGACATCACGCGGACGAACTCCAGGAGTGTGAAAGACTTCTTTCTGGCAGCTCCCGGTGGGGTGCCAACGCAAGTGGCGTTCTCGCAATCCAGGCGCTGGGATGATTTGGATACGGACCGGGTGGAGGGCGTCATTCGATCCGCCGAAACGCCGTTTTCGAAAGACGGTGGACTTGCCGTGTTGAAGGGAAATATTGCGGAAGCGGGCTGCATCGTGAAGACGGCGGGGGTGGACGAGAGTATTCTCAGATTCTCCGGCCCTGCGATTGTGTTTGAGAGTCAGGATTCCGCAGTGCTGGGCATCTTGAACGGAGAAGTGAAGGCAGGGGATGTGGTGGTGATCCGCTATGAAGGGCCGATTGGCGGGCCGGGTATGCAGGAGATGCTGTATCCCACGAGCTATATCAAGTCGAAAGGCCTGGGCAAGACCTGCGCGTTGTTGACGGATGGGCGTTTCAGCGGTGGCACATCCGGTTTGTCGATCGGGCATGTGTCGCCCGAAGCAGCGGAAGGTGGCTTGATTGCGCTGGTGAAGTCGGGTGACATGATCGACATTGATATTCCCAAGCGCACAATTTCATTGCGCGTGGATGATGTTGCGATTGCGGAACGTCGCAAAGCGCAGGATATGGCGGGCTACAAACCAGTCGAAAAGCGCAAGCGCAACGTTACCAATGCGCTGAAAGCGTACGCGGCGTTGACGACATCAGCAGCCAAGGGTGCGGTGCGGCGGGTGATGGAGTAACGACTACTCTTTGTTGCCGCTGCGCTTCAGCTTACCCGCTTTCTTGTCAATCGAGAATGCGCCGCTTTTGTTGCCAGAGAGATCGTTGTCGGTGAGGGTGGCGGAGCCTTTGCTGTGGGCGTAGACGCCGTATTCCTTGTTTTCTGTCACGGTGTTGTTGCGGATCAGGCCTTGGCCGCCGTCGCTGATTTCGATGCCGGAGAAGCCGTTGTTCTTGATTTCGTTGTTTTCAAACACGCCCTTCACGGCGCGTTGCACCCACAAGCCGCTCTGCTTGCCGTTATAAATCTTGTTGTTGCGGATCAGCACCTTTGCCTTGGTCTTGCTTTCGATGCCCGCGAAGGCATTGGCGTAGATGTCGTTGGTTTCGATTGTGCCGATGCCATCGTCGTTGATGAAAATGCCTGCTGCCTTGCCATCATGGATCAGGTTGTTTTTGACCAACGGATTAGCACCGCTCTTGATTTCAATGCCAGCAAAGCCATTCTCAAAAATATCGTTGCTTTCAATCGTCCCGCCAGCCTTGTCCTCGACAAAGATCCCGGACTCCTTGGATTTGCTCAGGGTGTTGCGCACAATGTCAGGTTTTGCGTTTTCACCCGACACGATGATGGCGGCTCCGCCATCGGATGACATGAAATTGTTTTCAGCCCGCGCCGAGCCACCGTTGAAGTAGATGGCATTGCAACTCAACTCGCAGCCGCCCTGCTGTTGCAGCGTCATGTTGGCAACGCGCCCGCCCTGTGCCTGCCAGATGATGACGTGATCACCTTTGGCCGTCCACACCACATCCTTCGGGTCATCGGGGCCGATCAGTTCAACGGCCTTGGTGACAGTCACTGTGCCTTCGTATTGGCCGGGCGCAATCACGATCTTGTCGCCTTCCTTGGCGGCGGCAATGGCCTTGGCAATGCTTTGGTAATCACCAGACCCATCAGCGGCCACGCGAATGTCGCCGGTTTGGGCGACAGGTGGCGGATCGGGAGGCGTCGGTGGTGGCTCGTCCACAATTGGCGTCTTTGGATTGAGAAGTGCGAGCTGCTGGTCATGGACGCGAATTTTGGCACCCGCCAGCTTGCCCCAGATGGTTTCACGGTAGGTTTGTTCAACGACGCGCAGCTGCTCCGGATCAGACCCGGCTGAGAGGAACGCAGCCTCCGCTTCGCTCTTGCCAACCTGTTCCGGCGGCGGCGATTTTGGCGTGACGGCAACTTCGGGCGTTTGCGGCTGGTCCGGCGTTACCGGGGCTGTGCCAACTGCCGTTTCATTGAAATAGAAATCTCCCTCAATGGCCGAACTGTCAAACGGCACCTGTTCGCCACCTGTTGCGGCGCGCACCTTGGAGCGGGTCTGCTTGAATACGCTTTCCAGCGGCAGCCCTGGAATTTTCATGGTTTCAGTGAGCGCCAGAGTGAAAGGGCTGTTGTTGCCCGTACCATCCGCCGCGACCGAACCTGGTGCTGTTGCATAGGCAACAAACGTGCCGACAGGTGCTCGCACGGGTGCCAGGCCGCCGCCAATGGACCGCAACCCCCGGAACGGGTTGTTGCGGCAGGCATCCAGCACGACGATGTTGAGCGGCACACCGGAGTTTTCCATCAGCGCCAGAAAGTCGTTGACCTCCACATTCTGAATATCGGCTTCTTCCTTGCCTTGCGTGTTGGAATCGGTTGGCACCAGATAATTGCGCCCGTCCACCTCAATGCCGTGGCCGGCATAGAAAAACATGCTGGCGTCGGCGCCCTGTTTCAGTTTGCGGCCAAATTCCAGCATGGCCTGTTTCATGCCGCGCTGGTCAAGGTCGGTGAATTTTATGACTTCAAAGCCAACGCTGATGAGTGCTTGTTCCATCATGTTGGCGTCGTTGGCAGGATTTGAGAGATCCGTGACGTTTTCATAGTTGCTGTTGCCAATGACCAAGGCCACCCGTTTGGCGGCCATGGCGGGCGAAAGCAAAGCTGTTGACAGCAACAGGGCATAAAACAAGCGGCGCATAACTAACCCTCGTGACTCTTTTGACCCCGGGCGGCACTTTCTCATATCTACGCGTCCGGGAAAAGAGAAATTTGCATCGCGGTTACTTGCCGCGCAGAGCCTGGGCGACGAAGGGATCGCGCAAAACGGCCTTGCGGAATTCCACATCGTAGGCCTCGTCCTGTTGCAGGCAGCGGCGCTTTATTTTAGTGAATGTTTGTTCCCGCAACTGGTCCAAGGCCTTGCAGCCTGGTGCCTCCAGCGCAAGCGACGCTGCGTCGTATTCCGCCAGACAGGCCTGCCAGATGCTGCGGTGACCCTGCTCGTGGATTTGCAGGTATGCGACGAAATTTGTCCATTTGCCCTGAGTCTTGGCATTCATCAGGGCAGGGTTGGTGTGCCGGGGAATGACGAAATTGAAGATTGCCGAGGTTTTGAAGCGGTCGTAACGGCAAGCCTCTGCCGCCACTTTTTCACGCTTGTCGGTTTTGGTGGCAATCATGGTAAAGGCGAAGGTTGCATTCTGCGCAACCTTGGGCGCATGAATCTTGATGTCCTCATAAACTTCAACAGCGGTTTTTCCCGTGACGAGATATTGCGTCGTGCTGGAGGTGTCCTTGGCAACGGCTGCCGTAATGCACGAGCAAATGGTGACAAGTATTCGGAATGACCCATGAATCATGCGGCAAGATTGGTCTCGTGAGGGGATCGAGTCAATCGCCCGGCAAATGGGGTCGCAGTGCTCTGTTCACCAACATCGCAAAACACGCCAACATGGTGATGGCGATCACGGGAATGCCGAGGCTCTGCAAGGTGATGCCCACGGCGAAAGGGAAAATCCAGAGGGCTGCGAGCAGCAGAAATTCTCTTACCGAAAAAGAGGCGTTCTGGTCGCTGATGTACCAGAGCAGGGCAGCCACTGGCAGTGCGAGATCATAGGCCAGAAGATAGGGCGTCAGCAACGTTGCGCCGAAAGCGATGACGGCCACCTGCAGCGACCAGGGGCAATCTTTTTGGCGCAACACCATGATGTTGGCAAGAAGCACCAGAATGGAAACCACGATTTGAAATGTCATCGAAGCGCCATAGGGCAGCCCGAGATAGCGCAGAATGACGAAGGGCGTTGTCATCTGGGCGGACCAGTAACCTTCCATGCTGTGCAAAAAGCTGGCTTGTACTTTCACGGTTGTGGTCAAATAGTATTGCCAGGGTGCAACACCCCAAATGTAAGCACTCAGGCCAGCCACGGCCAGGGTGGTCACAACGGCAGCTGCTATCGCTGTCCACTCCCGGCGCATCAAAAGTGCCAGGACCAGCAACGGACCCAGTTGTGGCTTGAACGTGATGAGCCCCATGAGAATGCCCGCCATAGCGGGATGCGTTGGCAGCAATCGCAGCGCTCCCACAAAACCACCCGCCAGAAAAAATCCGAGTTGGCCAAACAGCACGTTGCAGAGAACGCTGGCATTCGTGGCCGTGATTGCGAAAGACAGCCATGTGCGTGCGGACGCC
>JANNNG010000161.1:0-31963 GCA_031398425.1 Hyphomicrobiales bacterium
AGTCTCGCGCGGTTTCGACGAACTCCTCAACCGCTCTCCCCACGCCCAGGCCCCCTACGTCGGCAAATCCGCCTTCGCCACCAAGGCAGGAATCCACGCGTCGGCTCTCGCGAAAGAGCCGGAGACCTACGAACACGTGCCTCCGGAAACCGTGGGCAATCGCCGCCGTATTCTCGTCTCGGACCAAGCCGGAAAATCCAACCTGTTGGCTGAACTCAACCGCATCGGCATAACCGTCGCCAAAGACGACCCGCGTCTTGACACCTTGCTCGCTGAAGTGAAGCAGCGCGAAGCCGAAGGTTACGCCTACGACGGTGCTGATGCCTCATTCGAACTCCTCGCCCGCCGCTGTCTGGGCAGCGTGCCGCATTATTTTGACGTGCTCTCCTTCCGCACCTCAGTCGAACAGTTCAACGGTGAAATGCACACCGAAGCCGTCGTCAAAGTCAAAGTCGACGATACAATTTATTTGAACGCCGGCGAAGGCAACGGCCCCGTCAATGCCCTTGACGTGGCGTTGCGCAAGGACCTCGGCAAGTTCCAGAAGCACATCGCCGACATGGATCTTGTGGATTTCAAGGTGCGTATCCTCAACGGCGGAACGGGAGCCACCACCCGCGTGTTGATCGAAAGCCGCGACGCCAAAGGTGAACGCTGGTTCACTGTGGGCGTGTCGCCCAACATCGTTGAAGCCTCATTCCAGGCCCTGCAGGACGCAATTATCTACAAGTTGGTGCGCGACGGGGTTGCGGCTTAAAGTTTGTTTTGTGCGATCTCGAGACCGAGAACATCTGGCGTCTTGGCGCGTCGGGTTTCGTAGGCGGCAATGACTTCAGCCGCACTGTTGGCCACATCGAGATGAACCTCGAAGCCCGTCCGGATGAACCCTTCTTGTGTCATATGCGTGATCAATCCCAGCAAGCCCTCCCAGAACCCGGCAACATTGCATAACACAACGGGCCGCGCATGCTGCTTCAACTGCGACCATGTCAGGATTTCTGCCAGTTCCTCTAGTGTGCCAATGCCGCCCGGCAAAGCCACAAAGCCGGTGGAGCGTTCAAACATCGCCATTTTGCGTTCATGCATGGTGCGCGTGACAATCAACTCATTCACGCCGACCTGCATGCGCTCCTTCGACACCAGAAACTCCGGAATGATGCCGGTGACATGGCCCCCAGCAGCAATCACCGCTCGCGCCGTCTCCCCCATCAAGCCCAGACTGCCGCCGCCGTAGACAAGGCCGATACCTTCCTCGGCCATGGTCCGGCCAAGGTTACGCGCCGCTGTAACATATTCAGGGTTGCGACCCGGCGAAGATCCGCAATAAACGCACAAACGGTGGTTCGGGGGCAACATCTGACAGTCTCCGATTATTCGCAGCGGCGAATCTTTGCAATTTCTCTCAAGGGCCTTAATAAGCCTGCAACAAACACCTATCTAGCGATTTTGGGCAACATCTGTCTGCCATGCCCGTTCAACATGGATTGTAAATGAAGAACCCGATTTTGACCTTCACCTCCATCGCGGCCATAACCGCCACAGCTTTGGGTGCGACACTCTATTTGGATCGCAAACCCGCTGAAGCCGTTGCAAAGCTCGAAGCCCCAGCGCAGCCGGACAAGAACTCCGTTACGGTTGCAAAAGTTGATCCTCCTGAACAGGCACCGGCAGAGCAGCAGGCTGCCGTGGCACCTGCACCCACTGTCAAAGCCGTGCCTGAGGCAAAAAAGAAAACCGAACTGGCCGTCGCCGCCCCGCCCGCAAAAACGGTTGAACCCCCTGCACCTCGGCCTGTTGAAACCGTTGCACCGAAAGTCGCTGTTGCAGAACCGGAACCACAACAGGCTGCTCCCATCGCCCCGTCTTTTGACACCGTCCGTGTGGAACCCACGGGCGACGCCGTTATTGCAGGCCGCGCCGCACCAAACGCTGACGTCACGGTCAAGTGGAATGGCAATGTTGTCGGCACCACCATTGCCAATGCCGATGGCTCATTTGTGGTGGTACCAGCCAAAGCCTTGAAGACCGGCATAGGCGCCATGACCATCGAGATGACGAAGGATGGCAAAGTCACGACATCTGAGGGATCAGTCTTCGTCGTGGTCAAAAAGGATGCTCCGGCGACGGTTGCCAAAGTGAACCCGCAAGCTCCTACGCAGGTCGTTCAAAGCGGTGCCGCAACGGCAACGCCCAAGGATTTGCAGTTGACATCCGTCGACTATGACACGGCAGGCAACATCGTTTTCTCAGGCGTCGCAGCACCGGGTTCAACGGTGCGCTTTTATGTCAACAATGCGCCAATGGGCGAAGGCCGGTCAGACGCGAACGGCAAATGGAGTTTTGCAGGAACGAGTTCAGTCAAGCGCGGAACCCACATGTTGCGTGCCGACGCACTGGATGCTAGCGGCAAAGTCCTGAGCCGCATTGAACTGCCATTCCTGCGTGAAAGTGTTGAAACCGTTGCAGCAGCGCAATTGGCAACTGCCGCACCGGCAGAACCGCAACCCGTTGCCCGCTCCGTGGTTGTTGTGCCACCTGCTGCCGCAGTTGAAACGCAAGTTGCACCAGCACCCGCTGCTGCAGTGCCTGCGCTGACTCCGCCGCCAGGGGATACGCAAGTTGCTGCCGCCCCGGCAACCGTCGTGAAAGACGTGCCTCGCAAGCTCGTCATTCAACCCGGCAACAATTTGTGGAAACTCTCTCGTGAAGTCTACGGCAAGGGCCGCATGTACACCATCATCTATGACGCCAATCGAGACCAGCTGAAAAATCCCAACAGGATTTATCCCGGCCAGATTTTGACGGCACCGAAGAAAAACTGAGTTGCGCAAGTTGACGGCCAACAGCCAATCTTCATCACCCAGAGAAGCTGGCCAGTGGGAAACCATGAAGGGCCTGCTGCCCTATCTTTGGCCTGACGGCCGCATGGATTTGAAGCTGCGCGTGGTTATTGCCATGCTGTTGCTGGTTTTATCCAAGGTGATTACTGTCGCAACGCCCTATACCTACAAATGGGCCACCGACGCACTGACCACCACAGGCAGCCCAGCCATCGCGGGCGTGGCTGCCGCCGTGTTCATGGTACTGGCCTATGGCGTCGGCCGTGTCATGATGGTGGTCTTCGCGCAGATGCGAGACGCCGTGTTTTCCAAAGTGGGCCAGCGTGCTGTTCGTGAAATGTCATCGCGCACTTTCCGACACTTGCATGATCTCTCGCTGAAGTATCATCTCACACGCCGCACCGGCGGATTGTCGCGCATTATTTCCAGAGGCATCAACGGCACAGACTCCGTTCTGCGCTTTGCATTGTTCAACACCTTTCCGACGGCTCTCGAAATCGTGTTTGTCTGTGGCCTGCTCGCTTATTCCTTCGGCTGGTCCTACGCCCTCACCATTGCCCTCACCGTTGTCGCCTATATCTGGTTCACCTACATCTCAACCGAATGGCGCATCGCCATCCGCAAGGACATGAATGAGGCCGATCAAGACGCAGGCACCAAGGCCATCGACAGCCTGCTGAATTTCGAGACCGTCAAATACTTCGGCAATGAGGAGCACGAGGCAAAACGTTACGACGTATCGATGGCCAAATACGAAAAAGCCGCCATCAAGACCTGGACCTCGCTCGCTGTTCTGAACGCAGGTCAAACCATCATATTTTCGATTGGCCTCACCATCGTCATGGTCATGTCGGCACTGGCCGTGCAGGCAAAGACCGCAACGCTCGGCGATTTTGTCATGGTCAACGCCCTGATGATCCAGCTTTACATGCCGCTGAATTTCATCGGTTCATCATACCGCGAAATCAAGCAGGGCCTGCTTGATGTGCAGGGCATGTTCGACGTGCTGCGCGAAGACACCGATATCAAGGACAAGCCGGGCGCACCCGATTTCGTGGCCGGCAAGGGCTCCATCTCCTTCGATGACGTGACCTTCGCCTATGATCCCGAACGCCCCATCCTGAAGGGCATTTCCTTTGACGTGCCAGCAGGTCACACCATTGCCATCGTGGGCCCCTCAGGTGCAGGCAAGTCGACGATTTCGCGATTGCTCTATCGCTTCTACGACATCACCGGCGGGCGCATCACCATTGATGGCCAGGATATTGCGGAGGTCTCCCAGAAATCCTTGCGTCATTCCATCGGCATGGTGCCCCAGGACACCGTGCTGTTTAACGACACCATCCGCTATAACATCCGCTACGGTCGCCCCGATGCCTCCGATGAGGAAGTCGAAGCCGCAGCGAAGCTTGCGCAAGTGCATGACTTCGTCATGACGCTGCCAAAGAAATATGATTCAATGGTCGGCGAACGCGGCCTCAAACTTTCCGGTGGCGAAAAGCAGCGCGTGTCCATTGCCAGAACCATTTTGAAAGGTCCGCCCATTCTCTTGCTCGACGAAGCCACATCGGCCCTCGATAGTTTCACCGAACAGGAAATCCAGACGGCGCTGAAAACGGTTTCGAAAAACCGCACCACACTCGTCATCGCCCATCGCCTGTCCACAGTCGTTGATGCCGAGGAAATCATCGTCCTTGACAAGGGCGTCATCGCCGAACGTGGCACGCACTCGGGACTGTTGCGCAAAAAAGGCCTCTATGCACAAATGTGGAACCGTCAGCGCGAGGCTGAAGAGGCGAGGAAGAAGCTGGCCGCAGTGGAGTGACCCCGCTCCCCGGCGCTACGCGGGTCAACACTTCCGTAATCATGCGCTCACATGCGCCATTAACGCTGCCAGTCGGAACTCGCTCCAATTTGTCGAAAACTTGAATCAAATGCCATGCAGATCAGTTTTTATTTACGAATGGAGCGCAGTGTGGTGCCAAGCCCACGGACAACGTGGAGACAACAAATCAACCGGCGTGAACCTCCACACAAGAAGGGGCAACGCCAACCAATTTGGGGACAAAGTCAAATGCGAGTTACAACACTGGAAACCTTTGCCGGGCGTTCGATTGAAGAAACGCTCGGCGTGGTGCGGGGTTCATCGATCTGGACGCGCCGCATCAGCAAGAACTCAACAGCAGGCCATCGCGCCCTTGAGCACATGACCATGGACGAAGTGTCCGAAGGACTTTCAACGGTGCGTGAAAAAGCCGAAGCCAAGATGATT
Organism: Hyphomicrobiales bacterium; assembly: GCA_031398425.1. Taxonomy (GTDB): domain Bacteria; phylum Pseudomonadota; class Alphaproteobacteria; order Rhizobiales; family Aestuariivirgaceae; genus Aestuariivirga. The sequence goes on from JANNNG010000161.1 coordinate 5,113, forward strand.
GTCAACGCCGAGAACATGGGCGCAGATGGCATCATCGCGATGAAGGTCGAACTTATCGAACTCGGTAACGACATGTTCCAGGCCATCGCCTACGGAACCGCAGTTCGCTCAGATAGCTTGCCGACTGCAACACCAGCCTTTGCCAGCGATTTTGACTCGGTGGTTATACCCTTCCAGCCACGCCGCATGTTTGTCGGAACAGCACGCACACATTAAGTGCCTGCAAAGCCGCTTGCCCCAGTGGGATGGGGCAGGCCGCTTTTGTTTTGTGCTGGCTTGCTGTAGAGGGTTGCGCAAATTCATTTGCGAGACTCAATGACGATCATCGACAGCATTAAATCATCTATCGCTCCGATCCACCGGGAAGGCTGGCCTTTTATTGCAATCTTCGCCGCGGTGACGCTCGTCTTGTTCTGGCTGCGCCTGCCTGTGCTGCCCTGGATCGGCGTCATCCTCACGACGTGGTGCGCCTATTTTTTCCGTGATCCCGATCGTGTGACGCCGCTTGGCAAGTCTTTGGTTGTTTCTCCAGCCGACGGCCAGGTTAGCCACATCGTCGAAGTCGTCCCGCCACCCGAACTTGATCTGCCACGCGAAAAGCACACACGAATTTCAGTGTTCATGAACGTCTTCGATGTGCACGTGAACCGTTCCGCCGTTGATGGCCGCATCATCCGTCTCGCTTACGTGCCCGGTGCTTTCGTCAACGCCGAACTCGACAAGGCCAGCGAAGACAACGAGCGCCAGGCCCTGACCCTGCAACGTGACGATGGCCAGCGCGTAGGCATGGTGCAAATCGCGGGCCTCGTGGCGCGGCGCATCGTAAAGTTCGTGGAGGAGGGCGACAGCCTGCAAGTGGGCCAGCGCTTTGGTCTCATCCGCTTTGGCTCTCGCGTGGACATCTATTTGCCGCAAGGTGTTGCACCGATGGTGTGTGTCGGTCAGCGCGCCGTGGCGGGTGAAACGGTTCTGGCCGATTTTGCGGTGCAAGGCCAGGCCCGTCTTGGCCGCAAGGGTTGACACCGTGAACGACGCGCCAGAACCCCGCAAGGGCTTTCAACCGGTTCCCATCCGTTACCTGCTGCCGAATCTCATCACGCTGCTGGCCTTGTGCAGCGGTGTCACGGCGATCAGGTTGGGCTTTGAAGGCCGTTTCGAAATTGCCGTGACGGCGATCATCTTTGCCGTTGTACTCGACGCACTTGACGGTCGCCTCGCGCGGTTGCTGAAAGGCACCTCTAAATTTGGCGCCGAACTCGACTCGCTGGCAGACATTGTGAACTTCGGCGTGGCTCCGGCCCTGCTGTTGTATTTCTGGTCGCTCAACGCCTTGAAGCCCATGGGCTGGATCATCTGCCTTATGCTTGCCATTGCCTGCGCATTGCGTCTCGCCCGCTTCAACGTCGCCCTCGAAGACCCGTTGAAACCCGCCTATGCGAATGCGTTCTTTACGGGCATGCCTGCACCAGCAGGTGCTGGCATGGCCATGATGCCGCTTTACTTCGGCTTCTGGCAAGGCGACACTGAAGGCCACCGCTATGCCCTGTGGATCGCACCCTTCATCGTGGCCATTGCCATGATGATGGTCAGCCGCGTTCCCACCTTCAGCGGTAAAACCGTGACGCGTGTTCCCCGCGAACTGGCATTGCCGCTTCTCGCGGCCGCCGTCCTCGCCATCGTCTGCCTCATCACCTATCCGTGGGAAACGTTGCTGGTGATTGGTGTCGTCTACGTCTCCATGATCCCGGTCAGCGTGGTCCAGTATTTCCGATACAAGCGCCAGGCTGAGAGCAGCTGACAGTCCCTCTCCGTCACGCCTTCGTGTTATCGCGAAGCGATGACGGAGAGGGACTACTTGCTTCATCAATTGAGTTTTTGCTATACCCTGATCATGCAAGTAACCACGACCATGCGCACCACCCACCGCACCATCAAATCCGATGTGCTGGTGAATTGCGCACGCATCGGCTTCAAACCCTAGACACTCCGGTATTCCGTGAATTGCAACACGCGCCTTACAGGCGCATCACAATGCCATTGGAGACTGCCATGACCGTTCACCCGAAGAACATCAACATCGAAGATGTTGTCAAAGCCGACATCGCCCACCATTTTCATCCGTTCACGGATCACAAGACATTCCACGCCAACGGTGGCCCGCGCGTCATCACCCATGCCGACGGCATTTATATCTGGGATGGCAAGGGCAACAAGATCCTGGACGGCATGTCGGGCCTCTGGTGTGTGAACGTGGGCTATGGCCGCAATGAACTGGCCGACGTTGCCTATCGCCAGATGCTCGATCTGCCCTACTACAACACCTTCTTCAAAACCACGACGTTGCCCGCAACGGCCTTGGCTGAAAAAATCTCGTCAAAGCTGCCAGCAAAGTTCCAGCGAATTTTCTTCTCCAACTCTGGCTCCGAAGGCAACGACACCATCGTGCGCTTTGTGCGCCACTATTGGGCCGTCATGGGCAAGCCCTATCGCCAGCACATCATCGGTCGCCGCCGTGGTTATCACGGCTCCACCTGGGTTGCTGCAAATCTCGGTGGCATGGTGGGCATGCATGAGCAGGGCGGCACTCCGTTGCCCGGCTTCCACCACATTCAGCAACCCTATTGGTATGATTTCGGTGGCGACAAGACACCGGAGGAATTCGGCCTCATCGCCGCTGCCGAATTGGAAAAGAAAATCCTCGAATTGGGACCCGATAACGTCGCGGCCTTCATCGGCGAACCTATTCAGGGTGCCGGAGGCGTTCTCATCCCGCCCTCGACCTACTGGCCGGAAGTTCAAAAAATCTGCCGCAAATATGGCGTGCTCATCATCTCCGACGAGGTCATCTGCGGCTTTGGCCGCACCGGCAACTGGTTCGGCTTTGAAACCTTCGGCTTTGAACCCGACATTGTGAACATGGCCAAGGGCCTGTCCTCGGGCTATCTGCCCATCGGGGCCGTGGCCTTCTCCGATGACCTCATCAAGCCGTTCTTCGACAAGGGCGGTGATTTCAACCATGGCATGACCTATGATGGTCACCCCGTGGCCTCCGCTGTTGCCATCAAGAACATCGAAATCATCGAAGACGAAAAACTGGTGGAACGCGTGGCCAAACTCGGCCCCTATTTCAGCACGGCTCTGGCCAGCCTGAACGATCACCCCATCGTCGGCGAGACACGGTCTGTCGGCCTGATCGGAGCCATCGAGCTGTCCAAAAACAAGGCAACCCGTGCCCGATTCCATGACTCTGGCCGCGTCGGCACCATCTGCCGCGACCATAGCTTTAACGCGGGCCTCGTCATGCGCGCCTGCTGGGACACCATGGTGCTGGCCCCACCTTTCATCATCACGGAAAAGCAGATTGACGAACTCGTAGAATTGGCGAGAATTGCCCTCGACAAGACCTACGAAAATGTGAAATCTGAAATGTAAGTCACATCAATTTCAAGGTTGGATTCGGCACCAGCCTTGCATATTATAACAGCAAGACCGAAAAATCGGTCACCAACCAGGGTGTTCCATATGACAATGATCCAGCCAAAGTTCTGTCCAAACCGCCGCGGCCTGATGCAGGGGGCCGGCATGTTTGCCGCCCTGTCCTTTCTGCCACGCAACGCCTTGTCGGCGGAAGAAAAGAAACTGAGCTTCTACAATTACGATACCTATATCGGCGAAACCACGCTGGCCGACTTCAACGCCGCCACCGGCATCGAAGTGAAGATGGACCTGTTTGCCGACGGCGACGAGCTCTTCACCAAACTGAAAGCCGGCAACCCCGGCTATGATGTCATCATTCCCACGAACGACAAGGTGGAGCGCATGGCCAAGGCCAACATGCTGATCCCGCTGGATCACAAGAAGATTCCCAACATGGCCAATATTGATCCCGCCTTCATGAACCCGTCCTTCGATCCCGGTCGCAAATGGTCATTGCCTTATATGTGGGGCACCGTCGGCATTGGCTATCGCAAGTCAAAGGTCGAAGGCACCCCTGACTCCTGGAAATGGGTCATGGAAGACAGCAAATATGCCGGTCGCATAGCCCTGCTTGGTGACCAGGAACACACCGTGGGCTCAGCTCTCAAGTATCTGGGCTTCGGCTACAATTCCACCAACATGGATGAATTGAAGAAAGCCAAGGACTTGCTGATCAACGCCAAGAAGCTGATCAAGAAATATGCCGACGACAATGGGCAGGACTTGCTCGCCTCCGGCGAAGTTGACCTCACCATGGAATATAACGGCGACATCGCCCAGGTCATGGGTGAAGACGAGGACTTGTCCTACGTCGTGCCGAAGGAAGGTTCCAACGTCTGGGAAGACACCATTGCCATCGCAGCGGGCGCACCGCATCCTGAAAACGCCCATGCCTTCATCAACTACGTCTTCGACAAGGACGTTGGCAAAGCCATCGCCACCACCATCCAATACGCAACGCCCAACAAGGCCGCGAAGGAATTGATGGACGGCAAGTACAAAGAGAACCCAGCAATTTTCCCCGCCGATGAAGTGCTGGCGAAATGCGAATACGCCGCTTACCTCGGCGAAGAAGCATTGAAGGTCCGCGACGAAATCTGGACGGCCATCCAGGCGGCTTAAATCTATTCCCTCTCCGTCAGTCGCTGCCGCGACTACTACCTCTCCCGTAAGCGGGCGAGGACAAGGTATTTTTTCCTCGCTCGCTTGCGGGAGAGGTCTCACGCCGTAGGCGTGACGGAGAGGGACTGACAGCACACCATAACACCGGTTGCCGAACCTGCGTTTTTCTTGTTAACTCTGTGCGAAGTAAACCACTCAGGGGACGGACAGCACTTTGGATGACGTAAGAAACAACAAGGGCGTCTTTGCCGTATTGTCGCTACCGGGAACCTTTTGGTTGCTCATCTTCTTTCTGATTCCCCTCGGATTTCTCTTCGTTTTGTCCTTCTCTGAGAAAGCCGTGATTGACGGCCAAGTCTCCATCAACGACTACAGCTATTTCACCGGCATCTCGAATTATCTGAGAGCCTTCACATCCGACTACCTTTCCATTTTCTGGCGTTCAATCTGGTGGAGCGCCATAGCCACCGTAATCTGTCTGGCCCTTGCTTATCCCATCGCCTTCGGCATCTGCTTTGCACCTGACAAGTGGAAACCGCTGCTGTTGCTCCTCATCGTGCTACCCTTCTGGATCAACCTGCTGATCCGCACCTATGCCCTTATTGCCGTATTCCGCACGCAGGGCCTGGTCAACAATGTACTGGGTGTCGTTGGTCTCGGCCCTTACGAGATGCTCTACAACGCTTTCGCCGTCATCTTCGGACTTGTCTACGTCTACATGCCCTTTATGGTGCTGCCTCTCTATGCCACCATTGAACGGCTCGACAAATCCTTTCTGGAAGCCAGTCTGGATCTAGGTGCGACGCAATTCACCACTTTCCTCAAGATCACGGTACCCTTGACCATGCCCGGCATCATAACGGGCGTCATTCTGGTGTTCATTCCCTGCCTTGGCACCTTCCTCACGTCAGACCTTTTGGGCGGACCAAGTTCATGGATGATCGGCAACGTGATCCAGAACCAGTTTGGCCCCGCCAATGACTGGCCTTTTGGTGCGGCGATTTCGTTCCTGTTGATGTATGCCACCTTCGGTGTGTTGGCGATGCGATCACTCATCCAGCGCCGCTCGAAGGGAGTTGACGCTTGATGGCCCGCGACCTGAAACCGGGTGTTGGTCCACTCGAATTCGGCAAGCGCAAATGGCTGCAAGCCCTTTTCGCCGCCATCATCCTGTTGTTGTACACGCCGATCTTCATGTTGATCGCCTACAGCTTCAACACCGACAAGCGTGGCGTGGTCTGGCGCGGCTTTACCTTGAACAATTACACCAAGGCGTGGAACAACAACGACCTCTTCGACGCAATGATCAATTCCCTGACCATCGCGTTCATCTCGACGATCTTTGCAACCATCATTGGCTCCATGGTGGCGGTCGCCCTGTGGCGATTCAAATTTCCCTTCAAGGCCGGCTATGAAGGTGTCATGGCATTGCCCATTGTCATCCCTGAAATCTGCATGGGTGTGGCTCTGTTGCTGTTCTATATCAACACCGGCCTCATGGGCGTGCTGAGCGGCCTGGTCTGGCCCTTCAATCTGTTGACCATCATCATCGCCCACATCGCCTTTTGCTTCCCGTTTGTAGCTGTCGTGGTGCGATCCCGCCTCGTTGGCTTTAATCGCCAACTTGAAGAGGCTTCAAAGGATCTGGGCGCCAGTGAATGGCAGACCTTCACCAAAATCCTCATCCCCTACATGATGCCAGGCTTGATCGCGGGATCATTGCTCGCTTTCACATTGTCACTGGACGATTTCGTCATCACCTTCTTTACATCAGGCCCCGAGACAGTCACTTTTCCGGTCAAGGTCTATTCACTGGTACGCCGTGGCGTGTCGCCGGAAATCAATGCGGCCTCCACCGTGCTTATCGTCATCACGGTGCTCGCAACAGTATTGGCGATGAAACTGCAATCCCCTGACAAGGCTGAACACTGAAATGGCAGAGCCAATTGTATCCGTTAAGAACGTGTCCCGCCGATATCCGGGCGGCGTAACCGCTGTCGACAATGTATCCGTCGACATCATGCAGAACGAATTCTTCGCGCTCCTGGGACCATCAGGCTGCGGCAAGACCACGTTGCTTCGCATGATCTCCGGTCTTGACTCTCCAACCGAAGGCGAAATCCGCATCGGCGGCGAGGACATGTCGCACACCCCGCCAAACCGCAGGCCCACCAACATGGTGTTCCAGTCCTACGCGGTGTTCCCGCACATGACCGTGTCAGACAACGTTGCCTATGGTCTTCGCGTCACCGGCGTTGCCGAAGACGAAGTGAAACGCCGCGTGGCCGAAGGCCTCGACATGGTCAAGCTTTCGCACCTGGCAGATCGCAAACCCGATCAGATGTCCGGTGGCCAGCGCCAGCGCGTAGCCTTGGCTCGAGCCTTGGTGAAGCGCCCGAAAGTGCTGCTGCTCGATGAACCCTTGTCTGCACTTGATGCAAAACTGCGCGACGACATGCGTCTGGAACTGACGCGCCTGCAACAAACCGTGGGCATCACTTTTATCATGGTCACCCACGACCAGGATGAAGCGCTGGCCATGGCTGGTCGCATCGCCGTCATGGACAAAGGCGCCATTCGCCAATTGGCAACGCCGTCCGAACTTTACGAAAAACCTAACAACCGTTTTGTCGCCGACTTCATCGGCAAAGTGAACATGTTCGAGGCCAGTGTTTTAACCCAGAAGGGCAGGGCGTTGACCTGCGATGCAAAGGGCATTGGCAAGGTTGACATTCCCACCGACAAGAATTGTACAGGCAACGTGACAATCGCCGTGCGTCCGGAGAAGGTCGAGCTGTCACTGAAGAAGCCGACTGAGAAGGGCGCCATCATGGCTGCTGCTACAGTCCGGGACGTTGCCTATTACGGTGACTGGAGCGAAGTCGTGACCGAATTGGCCGACGGACACCACGTGTCCATCAACGTCCAGAATGATCGCCGCGAAGCGGGCAGCAATGCCAGGCGCGGCGACAAGGTATGGGTCTACTGGCAGCCCGAAGATTCACTCATTCTCACGGAGTAGCAGAGCATGGCGCTTGAAATGGACAAGCTCGGCTATCAACCGGGCGATGAAGCGTTTCGCCGTGAAAACATCAAGGGCACGCGATGGGAAGCCACTTATGCCGGCGCACAGTCCTTCATGCGCCGCAAATACACACGCGACTTGACGGGAGTCGATATCGCGGTGACGGGCGTCCCCTTCGATCAGGCTGTCACCCATCGCCCCGGTACACGCCTGGGCCCCGCAGGCATTCGTCGGGCCTCGGCCGAAAATGCCTGGGGGCCCGTCTATCCATGGAATTTCGACCCCTTTGATATACTGGGTGTCATCGACTATGGCGATTGCTTCTTCGATTGGGGCCTCAAGGAAAATTTCCCGGCAACACTCGAAAAACACGCCATGGAAATTATTTCATCCGGCGCTGAAATGATTGCCTTGGGTGGCGATCACTACATCTCTTATCCATTGCTCAAGGCCCACGCCAAGAAACACGGACCCTTGGCCCTGATACACTTCGATGCGCATCGTGACATGGAACCGGACTCCGGTGGCCGCATCGACCACGGAACCATGTTCGGCTACGCGTTGCGCGAAGGTCTCATCGACCCCGAAAAATCCACCCAGATCGGCATCCGCACCAGCTTCGTCGGCGAAACCACAGACGGCCTCCGCATCATCTACGCAGACGAAGTCCACGACAACACCGCTGAACATGTCGCCAGCATCATCCGCGAACGCGCAGGAACTTCGAAAGCCTACCTCACCTTCGATATCGACTGTCTCGACCCCTCTGCCGCCCCCGGCACCGGCACCCCGATTCCCGGTGGCCTCACCTACCACCAGGCTGCATCAATCATCCGCAGACTGAAAGGTGTGAACTTCATCGGCATGGACATGGTGGAAGTCTCCCCACCTTTCGATCATGCGGAAATCACATCGATTGCGGCGTCGGCGCTGGTGATGGAGTATGTCTGTTTGAAAGCCTGGGCGAAGGGTGCGCGGGCGTAAGTCTTCAACACTTCCGAAATCAAAAGCCCGAGAACAAAGTGTCGATTGCGACAATTGCGGAACTGTGCATATCTTCCCGACTGTCAACAACTGTCCGGAGTTGTGCTTGCGGAATGGCTGCCATGTATTGCACACGAATATGCAAGTTCTTTCCCTCTACGACGATAGGCACGTCGAGTTTGCTGATGATTTTCTCCGACGACACAACACTTATGGGTGCTGCAATGGCCGTGGGCAAAAACGTATTGATGTTATGTTGCAAGATAAACAAATAAGGCGTGATAGAATTGGCGGTCCTGTCACCATTGCGCACAACGTCATACTGGCGGACTACCACATGCGCCGTCCATCAGACCACAGACCGTTTTCTTCAACATCTTTACGGTTGGCTTCAAACGCTGCTGCATTCTCGACTTGCCAACGTTTTGCAAGCTCTCGGCGTAGTGCATTGTTAAGAACAGCTGAAACGTTGATTTCAGAATTGCGAACGTCTTGCAGCAGCTTTTCATCCACGAAGACATTGACAGCTTTTTTCAGTGGTTTTGACGTTTTTTCCATGCGCATACAATATGCGCATGACCTGCCATTGTCAACCCCACGCATCCCGCATGCGATACCACAACATTGCCGCTACCAGCAGCGGTGTGCGGATTGCTCCACCCGGAAAAGGCAAGTGTTTCACCCGTGACAGGAGATCAAACTTCTCTGCTGTACCGCGAACAGCCTCCGCGATGAGCTTTCCATACATCCCCGCCAGCGCAACACCCTGTCCCGAATAGCCATGCGCATAAAATGTAGTTGGTGAAAGTCGCCCGCAATCCGGTAACCGGTTTGACGTAATGGCAATGTAGCCGCCCCAGGCGTGACTGATCTTTACATCATGCAGTTGTGGAAACACCTTCGCCAAACGCTTCTTCATGAAGCCACCAACATCCACTGGTTCCAGCGTTGAGTAATTAGCAGCACCGCCGAACAGCAGGCGATTGTCTGCCGTCATACGGAAATAGTCGAGAATAAAGTTGGTATCGGCAACCGCTTCGTCATCGCGGATCAAAGCCCGCGCCGTATCATCACCAAGTGGCTCCGTGGTCACAATGAAACTCGACACCGGCATCACCCGGCCATAGAGCGGCTTCACGGTTTTACCGAGATAGGCATTTCCCCCGATGACCATGAACTTCGCGGTGACTTTTCCCCGAACAGTTCGCGCCCAGGGCTTTGCACCCGCGTCGATTTCAATGACGCCAGAGTTCTCATAAATCACTGCTCCTGCACTCTGCGCCGCGGCTGCCAGCCCCAGGCAATAATTGAGGGCATGAAAGTGTCCAGCTCGCGCTTCGCGAAGAGCGCCGAAGTAACGAGTGGTGCCCAGCTTCTCGGCCAAGGCATTCCGGTCAAGAACCTTGCAGCCATCATAGCCAAGCGCATCCATCTCGCGCTTCCAGTCCTCCAGCATTTTCTGCTGCCCCGGCTTGGTCGCGCAATGCAGGTAACCCCACTTCAGATCGCAATCGATTTTGTGTTTTTCGATCCTGTGTTCGATGAGCCGCTTCGCATCTTCCGCAATCTCAAAACATTTGCGTGCATCCGCCTTGCCGAGTTGCGCTTCAAGGCGCGATTGGCCCGGCGAAAACCCCGTGCAGATTTGCCCGCCATTGCGCCCTGAGGCGCCAAAGCCAATCGTCTGCGCCTCCAGAACGACTACGCTGTATCCGGCTTCCGCAAGCTCCAGAGCCGCAGAAAGGCCCGTATAACCAGCGCCGATCACTATGACGTCGGTTGCGACATCGCCCTCCAGAGCAGGGCAAACGAGGCTGCGGTTTGCGGTGGCCTGATAATAAGACGGTGGAATGAGCGATGGACGCATGGTGTCATTCCCTAACGCCCCCTGTTTGAAAGCGCAACAAATCAGGCTATCCTGCGCACCCGCTAAAACCAGAAAAGTGTCATGAGCCATCAGAAATTCGAAGAATACATCACCCAGCGCCGCATCAGCGAAGTGGAATGCCTTGTTGCCGACATGTCCGGCACCGCACGTGGCAAAATCCTTCCACCCAAGAAATTCCTCAAAGGCCAGCGCAACCGCGGGCTTCGCATTCCTGAAGAAGTCTTTACACTGACGATTAACGGGCGCTACGTGGCGGAAACGAGCGCCGTCAGCGACTCCGCCATCGACATTTACATGGAGCCCGATGTCGACACCGTGCGCATGGTGCCCTGGTATACAGAACCGACCGCACAAGTCATTTGCGATGCCTATTTTCTCAATGACGATCCCGTGGAAATCTCCCCTCGCCATGTGCTGAAGCGCGTGTTGGCGCTCTACAAGGAAAAGGGCTGGCGGCCTGTGGTAGCTCCCGAGCTCGAGTTCTACCTCGTCAAACGCAACCCCGATTCGGATTATCCTCTGGAAGCTGCCGTGGGCCGTTCGGGCCGAAAGGAGCCCGGCGGCCAGGCTTACGGAATCGACGCAGCCAATGACTTTGATCCCGTCGTGGAAGATATCTACGACTACTGTGAGGCGCAGGAACTGGATGTCGATACGCTGTCGCATGAAAGCGGACCCGCACAGCTTGAAATCAACTTCAACCACGGCGACCCGCTGGACCTGGCCGATCAGGTGTTCCTGTTCAAGCGTACGGTACGCCAGGCTGCCTTGAAGCACGACATGTATGCGACCTTCATGGCCAAGCCCCATGCCGATGAGCCAGGCTCGTCCATGCATGTTCATCAATCCGTATTGGATGCGCGAACCGGCAAGAACATTTTTGCGACCAAGGACGGCAAGTTCACCAAGCTGTTTCAGAATCACATCGGCGGCTTGCAGCGTTATCTTGCCGCAGCGCTTCCATTGTGCGCGCCCAATGTGAATTCATATCGTCGTCTGGTTCCCGATTCCGATGCACCCACCAATGTGCATTGGGGCATCGACAATCGCACTGTGCCTTTGCGCGTACCATCGTCGGACCCATCCAATACCCGCATTGAAAATCGAATTACAGGGGCCGACGCCAATCCCTACCTCGCCTTTGCAGCGTCGCTGGCTTGCGGCTATCTCGGCATGACCGAGCGTCTCAAACCATCGGAACCCGTGACCGGGTCGGCCTACCGCTTTGCTCATACACTGCCCATCAGCCTTGATGAGGCGCTCGACAAGTTGAACTATAACAAGGCTCTGAAAAAAGTATTGGGCGAGAAATTTGTCGAGGCCTATCAGGATGTAAAATTCGAAGAGATGCAACACTTCCGCCGCGTCATCAGTTCCTGGGAGCGAGAGTATCTTTTGCTCAATGTGTGAATTCCGATAGACTGTGATAATGATTCCGACGGCGCGTTCAGGAGAAGACAATAATGCTGCGTAAGCTGCTTTTGCAAATATGGGTTTGTATCGCCTTGGCGGTGGTTTCGTTGACAATGGCAAAGGCAGCGCCCCCTGCCGACGACGTAAAGGCGCAGATTGCGTCCATACTCTCGGCTTCCGGCCGTTTGCCTTTGCCATTGGAAAAAGTGAGGGCAACACTGCAGGCGCATTATCTGAAACAGGGTGGTTCCATTTATTGGTCCAACACGGGCCGCATGACGCCCTTTCTGCAGCGCCTGCAACGGGCTGAATTCGATGGCCTCAATCCACAGGACTACCCTGTTGATGCGCTGACGCAATTGCGCGATGGCATGAACGAAGACGACGCACGCGCCGCCGCCGAAGGTGAACTTTATTACTCCGCTTTTTTCATCGCCTATGCCGCTGATCTCAAGATCGGCCGCGTGGCCCCCCAAAAGGTAGACCCAAATCTGTTCAGAAGCCGCAAGACCGTTGATGGTCTGCGTGTCTTGACGGAACTGAAGAAGCAGCGTGACCCCGGCAAGTTCCTCGCAGCTTTCGAACCAAGGAACCGCCACTATCAGGGTTTGAAGCGTATGCTGAAGGCCTATACCACGGCGATTGAAGAAGGCATCAACTGGCCTGTGATTTCGCAAGGAGCGGCGCTGAAACCGGGGCAAAGTGACGCCCGCGTACCAAAGGTACGTGAACTTCTGGCTTTGACTGGTGATTACACAGGCCCTGATAGCGGCTCGACGAGCTATGACGCAACGCTTGCAACAGCGGTAAAGAAATTTCAATTGCGCCATGGCCTTGAAGCGAAAGGACTGTTCGGCAAGCAGACGCTTGTGGCCATGAACACCCCGCCCGAGGAGCGCCGCAAGCAGATCATACTCAACATGGAACGCTGGCGCTGGTTGCCCGATAATCTGGGCGATGAGCATTTCATGGTGAACATCGCTGCTTATGAGTTGCAATGGGTGAAGGCCTCACATGAATTCAGCCGCATGAATGTGGTTGTTGGAGCTGTTGCGACGCAAACGCCGGAATTTTCCGATGAGCTGGAATATGTCGAGTTGAATCCGACGTGGACCGTGCCATATTCGATTGCCACCAAGGAAATGCTGCCGAAGCTGAAATCCGATCCCTATCATTATGCAGAGGAGTTCGAGTTGTTTGCCAAAGGCAAGCTTGCAGATTGGGGTTCTGTCAGCTGGGGTGGGTATGGCGGTGGCTCCTTCCCCTTCACGTTCCGACAAAAGCCCGGCCCCCGGAATGCCCTGGGCAAAGTCAAGTTCATGCTGCCCAACCAGCACAATATCTATCTGCACGATACGCCCGCCAAGGATAAATTCGCCAACAGCACACGCGCCTTCAGCCATGGCTGCATAAGGCTTTCTGACCCGATAGGCCTGGCCTACCAGCTTCTGGGGGAAAAGAACGGCATGAGCAGCGATGAGATTGATGCAGTCTGGGCCGGCGGTACTACCACAAAGGTGGTGCTGCCTCGCAAGATCCCCATCCACATCGTCTATGCCACGGCATTTGCATCCGACAACGGGATTGAGTTTCGCAATGACGTCTATGGCCGCGACAAGAAACTCTACTCAGCTCTGTTTGGACGGGCAGGGAGTTGATAAATCCCTCTCCGTCAGTCGCTTGCGCGCCTGCCACCTCTCCCGCAAGCGGGCGAGGATTCGTCATTCTTTTCCTCGCCCGCTTGCGGGAGAGGTGGCACGCCGCAGGCGTGACGGAGAGGGACTACCTTAACCCTCGTTCAGCACGCCAAACGCGGACAACGATACCTTGCTACTCTTCACATGCAACACCGCAGCGCCAGGTTCTGCAAGAAACGCCCGCACGGTTTCCTCCACGTTATCCCCAAGCGACAGTTTGTAGGCGACGATGCCAAAGCTGTTGGCCCAGGCAGTGAAATCCGGATTGCTGAGCATGGTGCCCGAAACGCGGCCGGGATATTCCCGTTCCTGATGGGTGCGGATGGTGCCGTAGATGCCGTTGTCCGAAATCACGATTTTCGGCGTCGCGCCATAGGCAACGGCCGTGGCGATTTCATTGCCGGTCATCAGCACGCCACCGTCACCCACAATGCAGATTGCCATGCGCGACGGTTGAACGAGAGAAGCAGCAACCGCTGCCGGAACGCCGAGACCCATGGCCCCCACAATGCCGCCTATGAGCGTGTTGGAAGGCCCCATGACCCAATGGCGATGCACCCAGGTCGACATGTTGCCGGCATCGGTGGTGATGATGCAATCCGCTGCGGACAGCCTGGCCAGAGCCATGATCACTTCGCCAAAATCCACACCATCCGAAGGCAACCGTGGTACAAAGGCCTGCATCTGTCTGACGAAGCCATTGAGTTTCGTGGCCCAGGCCTCACGCGTGGCGTTGACCACCCGCGCACTCTGGGCAAGATCAGCGAGCACAGCCGAGGGGTTGGCGATCAGCGGAAAATCAACCCGCCCCACGTTGCCAAGCGGCTCTGCATCAGCATAGACCTGCACCACGGTTTGTACGGGTTCCGGTGCAGCGGGGAAGCTGTGGTGTAGCGTGGCAACATCGCCCAGCCTTGTGCCGAATGCCAGGATCATGTCGGCCTCGGCCAACAGGTCTTGGTAATTCCGTGGACTCCCAAAGCCGATATGCCCCGCATAAAGCGGCGAAGCATTGTCGAACACGTCCTGGTTTTTCCACGTGGTGGCAACTGGAATGCGCTGGGCTTCAGCAAAACGGCTGAGCAACTGTTTGCCCTCAGGCGAGCGCAGCGCTGCACCTGCCACAACGATGGGCCGTTCAGCCTGGTCAATGATCTTCTGAATCCGCGCAACGTCGGCAGCGGCGTGACCAAGCTGGGGCAGGGGGTAAACCACCGGGGCATCTTCAGCAACAGCATCGCGCAACATGTCCTCAGGCAACGAAAACACCACGGGCCCCGGCACGCCCACTTGCGCCAGTCGCAGTCCGCGTGACAACAGTTCACGGACCTTGGCACCATCGCTGATTTCATAAACCGCCTTGGTGAAAGAGCCAAAGACAGCCGAATAATCCATTTCCTGAAACACGCCGCGTGTGCGCTCCTCGCGCGAAACCTGCCCCAGCATCAGGATCACGGGCAAGGCATCCTGCTCTGCCATGTGGATGGCAATCGAGGCATTGGTGGCGCCAGGTCCACGGCTGGCCATGAACACAGAAGGCTTGCCCGTGAGCTTTGCCTCAGCACAGGCCATGAAACCGGCACCACCTTCATGGCGGCACACAACGACCTGAATGTCGCTGCCATACAGGGCGTCAAGCAGCGCCAGATAGCTTTCCCCAGGCACGCAATAGACGCGAGCTATGCCATGGGCTTCAAGGGTTCGGACAATCTGGTCGGCAGCGCGCATATCAATCCTCTCGCAGTCAGGATCTGTCTTGCCCGATTGCGAGTGTGACGTCGAGATGGACGAGGGTCACATCAGGGTTGTCCCGGCAATTGCGCCAGAGCCGTTGCCGCTCCCTCATGACCACCAGCGGCCGCCTTGCCATACCATTCCGCTGCCGTCTGCGCGTCAGGAGCCAGGCCCCTGATCTTGAACTTGGCGTAAACTGCAGGATCATAGGTTTGCCCCACGCCATAGGCCGCCACCGGCACTTTCAAATCATAGGCCCGCAGATAGAACTGCCGCGCTGCAAGAATATCGCCACTTCTCAAAAGCGTATCACCTTTGGTGATCAAAACCTGCGCTTCCGGGTTTGTGGTTTCAAGCGGAGCGGGAATTGCCAGCGGCAGCTGCATTTTGTTGAAGCCCTGGTCAGGTATGGCTGATGCGGGTTCGACGCGCGGTGGCCCATCCACCTTGGGCTGTGGCACGCCGGGAACTGGGACTGCATTGGTGTCAAGCGCCACGTTGAGTTTCTGCGAAGGCGCTGCCAGTGCCCCGGTCTTTTCGTCAAGCGCTGCCACCTGCAACGCGATGTTGGGAACATCCGTGTGCGGAACAATAAGCTCGGTGCTGGCAAAATCAGCAGCTTTCAGCATCCACTGGCCTTCAGCCACTTCCACACCTTTTGTGAGATAGGCCGAAGGCGGCAGACCTGAAATGCGAAGTGCAAGCGGTGCTGTGATGTCTCCCGGCCTTATGGAAAGATCAAGTGGAATGGGCGAGTTGATGGCGCCTGTGACATCACGCACGGCCACGCGAGCAGTTTGCACCGGCTTTTTGTCAATCACGGTGGCGGTCGCTGGTTCAGTTTGTTTGAACCACAGTGCACTGGTGAAAGTAAAACCTTTCTGCATCATGTCCGGGTTGGCCGCAACATATCCAGCCCCACCACCCAAGCCACAGGCGGCCAGCGTAAGAAAGGCCAGCGTTGCAGGATGAAAGCCTGGAGATTTGCGCTGTCGGCTGGCTGGTGTGGGCTGTTGCACCAGACGTGATGAATACATTGGGCGGGATGGAAAATTGGGGCCAGCCACCTGCTGCGCATTGTCCTGGGGAATGAAGGACGGATCTGCCAGGCGCTGCGCCGTTGCAAAGCGCTGTTCCAGGCGTTGGCGATAGACCTCATAGGCCTTGGTATTTTCCGCCAGAATAGGGTTTGGCATGACAGGCTGGCCCGCCCGGAATTGTGCATAGTCGTCCGCCACGTCTTCAGAATTCCTGTCACCATAGGTCTGGGAAAACCAGCTCGGTGTCGCAGCCTCACCGGGTATATGATCCTCCTGCGACATGAAATCGTCCGGGCGCTGTGGCTTTTCCTCGCGGTGTGTCATGGTCCATCTCCCTGCTGCTTGGTGTTGTCTTGTTCACTTGGTTCGAAGGTCAAAGCCTCAAGTGCGTTCTGCGACGCCGCGTTGCGCTGCCAGCCCGGCACGGACGCTGAAAGCTGCGTGGCATTGTCCCCCATGGCCTGCTGTTCAATGAAGGCTGTCGAGAACAGCTTGATCCTTGCGGCCTTGGCTGATTGTTGTGGCCCGTTGAAAACCGCAAGCACCAGTGCCGTTGACACAGTTTCAACCGTGCCACCTGCAGGCAGCAGCCCTTTGACGTCGGTGGCACTGACCAGAGCTGGTGCATGCGACGTCGTTGCATTCTGTGTCGCGGTCAAACCCAGAACGTGAAAGCGTTGCGGGTCAAGCGAACCATCCAGGGCTTCGAACCCATGCAGCAACACCGCATCTGCGGCATTGGACTTCAACAATTGAATGGCGGCATCGCCGCTCTTGGCAACTCTGACAAACGGCAAGCCAAGCCCACCCAGCAGCATTTCGCCAGAGGCAAAGGCAGCACTGTCCGCAGGGCCGGTTGCTATGCGCATGCCCGCAAGTGCCGTGAGATTGGGCACGTCGCGACGGGTCACGATGATCAATGGCAAAGCCTTCAGCCGCGACACGTAGGCAAGTTTTTTCGTGGCCTGGGGCAGCAGCCCCTGCTGCTCGGCATAGTCAACGCAATCAGCGCTGAGCACGGCAACATCAACCTGCGTCAATTGCAGAACGTCAGCGGTTGAATCGATGCAGCCACGTCCTTGCATCGGCAGAATGCGCAAACCCTGTTCATGGGCAAGTGCGTCCGCGATGGCTTGGGCTTCATCAAACCAGTCTGGCTCACCCGCCAGCACCGTAACGGTCTTTTGATTGATATCGGCAAGTAGAGATTGCGCAAAACAAGACGAAACAGCCCCCGCAGCTACCGCAACACAACAAACAATCGCACGAAACAAGATCATACAACATTTCCACGCAGATGTGCCGTCCCGTGGCAGAAAAGATACTGTTGAAAAAACTTTTGACCCCGAATATGGCCGTGGCGCGGCGGTAATGAGGAATTTTGCGGGCGATGCCTGGAATAAGGGCCGCGTCAGCCGGAGAGCAGGGATGCGGCATATTCTGGAGATTGCGCGACACGTCATTCATGGCAGGGGTCTGCGTATCGTCATGCCGGAAGGTGAAGACCCGCGTATTGCAGAAGCTGCGCTGCGACTGCGTAAGGCGAACCTTGCAAGCCCCATCGTCTTCGACGCGAAAGTGCCAACATCGAGTGCACAAGATATCGCACTTCTTCGATCGCGCCGCGAAAAAATGACCAATGCCATGGCAGAACGACTACTGAAAAAACCGCTTTATCGTGCCGGTGCCATGGTGGCGGGCGGTGATGCAGAGGCCATGCTGGCGGGTGTTGCGCATCCCACATCGCGAGTGATTGAAGCGGCCTTGATGACCGTGGGACTGGCGAGCTGCATCAACACGCCATCCAGTTTCTTTTTGATGCAGTGGCCGGATCGACAGTTGGTGTTTGCCGATTGCGCTGTCAATGTGCAGCCAGATGCATCGCAGCTCGCTGATATTGCCATTGCATCAGCAGCGAGTGCTGGCACAGTTCTGGAAGAAGTACCGCGCGTGGCATTGTTGTCGTTCTCGACAAAGGGAAGCGGTGATCATCGCGATGCCAGGAAAGTCGCAGAGGCGCTGCACCTTGTGCGCGAACGAGCTCCTCATCTCACGGTCGATGGTGAGTTTCAAGTTGACGCCGCATTGTCCGACGTGGTGGCAAGACGCAAGCTCAAAGACATGGGTGACGTTGCAGGCCGCGCCAATGTATTGATATTTCCCGATCTCGATGCTGGCAACATCTCTTACAAGCTCGCACAGTACCTGGGTGGTGCGCAGGCCATAGGCCCCTTGCTGCAAGGCTTCGCCAGACCTGTGTCAGATCTTTCGCGCGGAGCAACCGTCGAAGACATTATCGACACTGCAATACTGTTGTTGTTTACTTCAATTCAATCTCGATGAACGCATACGCGGTGTCGTTGGCATTGATCACATCATGTTCCACACCGGCTTTGCGAAAATAGGGTGCCCCTGCCTTCATCTCGGCCATGGAGGTGCCATCGCGTGTTTCCAGTTTTACTGTTCCGTCCATCAGAGGTACGACAACATAGTCATGGTCATGCCTGTGCCAGCCGGTGTTGGCGCCGGGGGCAAAACGCCATTCCCACACCACCACCCGGTCATTGTCTACATGCTTGATTGAGATGGCTGTGCCTGACATCTTTTTTCTCCTGCTTGACGATTGCAAAGGGAATGCGCAACTAGGGTTTCTAAAGGAATGACAGCATGACATTTTCCGCCGTGAATGCCAGACGCCAGTCTGTCGGTGTTCGTGTGGCCAATATCCGGGTAGGTGGCGGTGCGCCTGTGGCGGTGCAGTCCATGACCAACACCGATACCGCTGATATTGACGGTACGGTGGCGCAGGTGGCCGAGCTGGCGCGGGCAGGGTCAGAGCTGGTGCGCATCACGGTGGACCGTGAAGAGTCCGCCGCTGCCGTTGCAGCTATCAAGGAAAAGTTGCTGACCATGAATGTGACAGCACCGCTGGTGGGTGATTTTCACTACAACGGTCATCTGTTGCTCACACAATTTCCGGAATGCGCGAGGGCCCTCGACAAGTATCGCATCAACCCCGGCAATGTGGGCTTTGGCCATAAGCAGGACCGCAACTACGCCGAGATGATCGAGATTGCCAATACCCACGGCAAACCTGTGCGCATCGGTGTGAACTGGGGTTCGCTGGATCAGCAAATGTTGACGAAGCTGATGGATGAGAATTCCAGATCGACAAGTCCGATGTCTTCGCGTGCGGTGATGCACGAAGCCATTGTGCAATCCGCCCTGATGTCGGCTGCCCGCGCGGAAGAATTGGGCATGGGCCGAAACAAGATCATTCTGTCGGCCAAATGTTCCGAGGTACAGGATTTGATCGCCGTCTATCGCATGCTCGCCGCCCGCAGCGATTATGCCTTGCACCTCGGCCTCACGGAAGCCGGCATGGGATCGAAAGGTATCGTTGCATCCACGGCAGCCCTCGGCGTATTGCTGCAGGAGGGCATTGGCGACACCATCCGCATTTCATTGACACCGGAACCCGGTGGCGACCGCACCAAGGAGGTGGTTGTCGCGCAGGAAATCCTGCAAACCATGGGCCTCCGTGCCTTCGCCCCCATGGTCATTGCGTGTCCGGGTTGCGGTCGCACCACATCAACGACGTTTCAGGAACTGGCGCAGGATATTCAGGGTTATGTGCGCCAGCGCATGCCAGAATGGCGTGTGCAGTATCCGGGTTTTGAGAATCTGTCATTGGCTGTCATGGGCTGCATCGTCAACGGGCCGGGAGAGTCGAAGCACGCCGATGTCGGCATTTCATTGCCGGGCACTGGAGAACTGCCTACGGCTCCGGTTTACGTGGATGGCAAGAAGGTCAGGACCTTGCGGGGAGACAATCTTGCGGGGCAGTTTCAGGGGATCGTTGAGGACTATGTGAAAAAGCGCTGGGGAAGTTAATTCCCTCTGCGTCTCGCTGCGCTCGACACCTCGCCCGCTTGCGGGAATGGTGGCATCGCGAAGCGATGACGGAGAGGGAATTACTTCCGCCTCTCCACGATAAACCGCGCTGCCGCCTTCAGCATCTCGGCCTTCGCCCCATAACCGGCAAGAGCAACACAAGCCGCATCCACCATACGCTGCGCCTCTGCTTTCGCGCCCTCTAGCCCCAACAAATCCACAAACGTCGCCTTGCCCTTGCCCTTGTCCTTCTGCGTGGTCTTGCCCAGGGCTTCGGCGGATGATTCAATGTCCAGCACATCATCGGCAATCTGGAATGCCAGCCCGATATGATCCGCATACTGACGAAGAGCCGTTCTGTCAGCGCCACCCAGAATCGCGCCAGCCTCGCAGGCAAAGCGGAACAGCGCACCTGTCTTTCTGGTCTGCATGGCTGAAATCTCGGCGTAGTTTTTGAAGCCGAGGCGATCCGCCTCAATGTCGAGCATCTGTCCGCCCACCATGCCGACCTCGCCGCTCGCCTTGGCAAGGGCCGCGACCAGAGCAATGCGGGTGGCAGGGGCCGGGTGTGTTGCCGCATCGGCGATCACTTCGAATGCCACGGTCAGCAACGCATCGCCCGCCAGGATCGCAGTCGCCTCATCGAACTTCCGGTGAACGGTCGGGTGCCCACGACGCAGATCATCATTGTCCATCGCCGGCAAATCATCATGCACCAGAGAATAGCAATGCAGCGCTTCAAGGGCCGCCCCAACGCGCAATGAATGTGCGTCATCCACATCAAACAGTCGCGCCGATTGAAGCACCAGAAACGGGCGCAATCGCTTGCCCTGTCCCAGCACCGCATAGCGGATCGCTTCGCGTAACCTGTCGCCGGCAAGTGCGGGCAGCAGCCTGCTCAGCGCTTGATCAGTTTCGGCGGCAACCACTTTCAGGTTGTTTTCAAATTCTTGCGGCGTCACACGGGCCAATGGCTTATACCCCTTATGGTCAAAACCTCATACCGCATGAAGCATCCGAATCTCAACTGATGGCGTTCAACCTGAAATCCCGCTGGAAAGCGCTGGGCCAGTGGCCCAAGCGGGGTTTGAAGGTTGTGGTCGCTCTGATGGTCGCACCCTTTGCCTTGACCTTGGTCTACACCATCATTCCACCACCCGTCACAAACCTCATGTTGCTCCGCGCCCTGCATGGCAATGCCATAAACAAGGACTGGGTCAGCATGGATCAAATCTCACCGTATCTTGCGGCCTCCGTATTATCTTCCGAGGACGCGCGGTTTTGCGGGCATTGGGGAGTTGACTGGACGGAGTTGCAGGGCGTGATTGACGACGTGATGGATGATGACGAAGGTCCGGTCCGCGGCGCTTCGACTGTGTCCATGCAAGCCGCCAAGAATCTGTTCCTGTGGGACGGCCGCAGCTTTGTGCGCAAGGTCCTCGAAATCCCCGTGGCCCTGTGGATGGATCTGGTGTGGTCGAAGCGACGCATGATGGAAGTTTATCTCAACATCGTGGAATGGGCTCCAGGCGTCTATGGTGCTGAGGCCGCATCACAGTTTCATTTCAGGAAATCCGCAGCAAAGTTAACGCGGAAAGAAGCAGCGTTGCTCGCCGCCGTCTTGCCCAATCCCATCAAGCGCCGCGCGGGAAAACCGTCGAAAGGTGTGCGCCGCATTGCGCAACGCATTGAACTCCGCGCCCGCATCATGGGGCCTTATCTTGCTTGTCTCAAGCGATAGGGTTCGCTATAAGCCGCGCAAGATTTCAAAGGCGGTTTCCGTCTCAACTCGATTATTAAATGATTTCAGAGGTTTAGAAATGGCTGTTCCACGCAAGAAAATGACCAAGAGTCGCATCGGCATGCGCCGTTCCGGCCAGAAGATGCAAACTGTGACCTGGATTGAAGACAAGTCGTCGGGTGAACTTCGCCGTCCGCATCACGTTGATCTGAAGACCGGCATGTACAAGGGCCGTCAGGTTTTGAGCGCCAAATCAGACGCATGAGCGGCGTTACAGTCTTGCGAAAGGCCGTCCGTTAGGACGGCCTTTTTTGTTTGAGGGTAATGTGGCGTGAGACTTGAAAGACCAACCTCATGCGAGCACCCACACCAGCCACTTTCAGCCACCCTGATTGGACCCGTGCCATTTCGGCACATGTGCTGGGGGCGACGCGCGTGCAAGTGCCCGCAACCGGTGTGCCAAGATTGTCCGGACTTTTGCGCAAGCGACTTTGGCCTGTCCCGCACTATGACACCTGGTTGACGCCGCTCACACCAACGGGTCTTCCCGCCGCTGGCTTGCCGCCCAGTGTTGATGATGCCGTGGCCCTGCTCGAAGTGACCGAAAGTCCCATTCTGTTCCGAAACCTCAAGCTGGATCATCCAGTGACGCGAGCCTTGCTGGCAGCGGCGACCCAGCAGAACATCATAACATCATGGCAGCGCGCCGGGCTTCACCTTGCAGGCAATTACGATGACTGGATGCAGCAGAATTTTGACCATAAGCGCCGCAAGGAACTGAAGCGACTGAGGACAAGACTGGGCGAGCAGGGCAGGCTCGAAAGCGTATCACTCACGCCAGGCGGTGATATTGCATCATTCCTGCAAGCCTTCATGACACTGGAAGCACAGAGCTGGAAAGGCCAGCGGGGCACTGCCGTTGCCAACGATGAGCAGTTGCGCAAGGCCCTGTCAGCCGGTTTGCACGCCATGCACGCTGCGGGCCGGGTCAAGTTCTGGCAGATCAACTTCGATGGGCGGGCCATCGCATCGTTGTTTGCACTGGTCGATGATGGGGAAGTGACGCTTGGCAAAATCGCCCATGATGAGGCCTTTGCCAGATTCTCGCCCGGTGTTCTGATCATACTTGACGCAACCGCATCATTGCTGGGGCAACCGGGCTTGACCCTTGCCGACAGTAACGCCATGCCCGGTCATCCGATGATCGACCGCATCTGGCGTGATCGAATAGACTGCATGGACGTGCTGCTTGCCGGGCCTTCAACGCCGTCCGTGATGTTCAATCTTCTTGCCCGCTACACTGGCACGCATTTTGCTGCGAAACAAAAGGCAAAGCGCGTGCTGGCGCAATGGACAGGACGAAAAATCTCATGAGCATCATCACTCTCGATCCCGCAATCGCAAAGGAAAAATTCCTGAAGCAGGCCTTCACGCTGAAGCATCATCTGGTAGGCAATCCGCTGTTCACATTGTCGCGTCTTGTGGCGCTGGCCAGGCAAATGCCGCGCGACCACATTGAGTTCAATTCCGGCAAGGTTGCGGTTGGGGTTCGGCCCGAAGATGTGCCGCAAATTGACATGGCGCCCGAGGATGTCATCAAGTCCATTGAAACCGCCAATGCGTGGATGGTCATCAAGCGCGTTGAGAAAGATGCCGACTATAAGGCCGTGCTTGAAACTTTCGTGCAGGAGGCCAACGTGGCGGCGGGCCGTTCAGCCGGTGACTACAGCGATGTGGAAGGTTTCATTTTTGTGTCCTCTGCCAAGGCCACCACGCCGTTTCATCTCGACGCAGAAGAAAACATTCTGATCCAGCTGCACGGTGACAAGTTCGTGCGCACCTTTGACAATGCTGACCGCAAGCTGATCAGCGAAGAGGCCATGGAAATTTCTCCCTCCAAGCACCGCAACCAGCATTATGAAGACTGGTACGAGGCCCGCGCCACAGAGCATGCGCTGAAACCGGGCGACGCCCTGCACATGCCCTACATGATCCCCCATTGGGTATCGACCGGCGACAGCTATTCCATTTCCATGGCGATGACATGGAAAACACCTGACGTGAGACGGCTCAATAAGATCAGGCTGATGAATGGCACCCTGCGCCACATCGGCCTGCCGCAAAAACCACCCGGTGTGTCACCCACGCTTGATGCCGCCAAGGTTTTCGTCCACGATGCCACACGCATAGTGCTTGACCCGATCCGCAAGTCGCAAGCGGCGCGCAAAATGCTGCGTGGACTGATTTATGGCAGGAAGGCCAATTACTACTTGGAACAGGAAGCCAAGTAATTCCCTTTCCGTCAGGCGCAAGCGACTGACGGAGAGGGAAATCACCCCTTGCATTCTCCTCCAATCTGCCCCATATCACGCCCATCGATTTGAGGCCATCTGGCTTGTCATCGCGCTCGTGAACTCTCAAGTGCAATAGACCTCTCCCTTATTTCCAATAGATCGATAGGCCGAACCGGATGTCTTGTCCGGTACGGATTGCTTTGCATTTGAAAGGATTTTTGACCTGGCAACAGGTACAGTAAAGTGGTTCAACACCCAAAAAGGTTTTGGTTTCATTGAACCCAGCGACGGCACCAAGGATGTGTTCGTGCACATCAGCGCGGTTGAACGCGCCGGCATGCGCGCTCTCAACGAAGGCCAGAAGGTCAACTATGAATTGACGGCGGACAAGCGCACCGGCAAGTCGTCGGCTGACAATCTCCAGGCCGTCTAACGTATTTTTGTTTCACGTCCTGCCAACCACGGATGTACTGGTGGTGGGCTTAAAACAAATGGTGAAGTGCCGGGACATGATTTCCGGCACCAACTCTTTCTCCCGTCTGACACGACGACAAAGGATTTCATGCGCATTCTCGTTCGCGACAACAACGTCGACCAAGCCCTACGCTTCATGAAAAAGAAGATGCAGCGCGAAGGTCTGTTCCGGGAACTCCGCATGAAGGAAGCCTTTGAAAAGCCGTCAGAAAAGCGCGTCCGCGAACATGCGGAAGCCATTCGCCGGGCACGCAAGGCCGAACGCAAGAAGCTGCAGCGCGAAGGTGTGCTGCCCATGCCGAAGCCAAAGCCAAGACCCGAGCGCAAGCCAAGCCCGTTTGCAGCAACAGGTGCTGCGCCAGCCACCGGCACGACAGCCAGATACTGAATTTCCCTCTCCGTCATCGCTGATGCGATGACGGAGAGGGACATTTCACCCCACCAGCGTTATCGCATCCACATAGGCATACCCCAGAACATCAGCCACAGCCTTGTAGGTCACATGGCCTCCCGCCACATTCAATCCGTGACGCAAATGCGCATCATCCGACAGAGCCTTTTTCCAGCCCTTGTCCATGATTGCGAGACCAAACGGCAGTGTGGCATTGTTCAGCGCATAGGTTGACGTGCGCGCAACACCACCCGGCATGTTGGCCACGCAATAGTGAATGACACCATCCACGATGTACGTAGGCTCTGCATGCGTGGTCGCCTTTGATGTTTCGGCACAGCCGCCCTGATCAATCGCCACATCCACCAGAACCGACCCCGGCTTCCAGTCCTTCAACATGGCCCGCGTGATCAGCTTCGGCGCAGCGGCACCCGGAATCAACACGCCACCAATCACCAGATCTGCCTGCGCACATTCTTCTTCGACAGCAGCGCGTGTGGAATAGATCGTTTTCAACTGCGTTCCAAAACGCGCCACCAGCTCTTCCATGCGGTCCGTGGACTTTTCGATGATGGTCACATCAGCGCCAAGTCCCAGGGCCATGGCCGCAGCATTGGTGCCAACAACGCCGCCGCCCAGAATGACAACCTTTCCGGGCGATACGCCGGGCACGCCACCCAGCAACACACCGCGTCCACCTTGCGCCTTCTCCAGCGAATGTGCACCCGACTGCACGGACATGCGGCCTGCGACTTGTGACATGGGTGCGAGCAGGGGAAGACCACCCCGTGCATTGGTCACGGTTTCATAGGCAATGCATATTGCACCAGAGGCCACGAGGTCTGTTGTTTGAGCATGGTCCGGAGCGAGATGCAGATAGGTGTAGAGAATCTGGCCTTCACGCAACATCCTGCGTTCCTGCGCCTGCGGTTCCTTCACCTTCACGATCATGTCGGCAGCTGCAAAAATTTCCTCTGCCGTTGCAATGATGGTGGCCCCCGCCTTCACGTAATCCTCATCCGACGAACCGATGCCAAGCCCGGCCCCCGCCTGCACCATCACCGTATGGCCATGCCGCACCGCTTCGTTCACTGACGTGGGCGTCAGACCAACACGGTATTCATGGTTCTTGATTTCCTTTGGCACGCCGACCCGCATTTTCGTCTCCTCTGTTGGCAGCTGCAAACATAAGCCGGATCAACTGAAATAAAATTCGAAGCGTCGCGGCAATTCAATCAGCGAGATTGAATAAAATTCGAAGTTATGGGACAACTTCGCAATGAAATTCGACAAAATTGACAGAACGGACAAGATCATTCTCACGCAATTGCAACGCCAGGGTAATATGGCGTTGGCGGAATTGGCAGAGAAGGCGAGCTTGTCTGCGTCCTCCTGCCACCGCCGCGTCAAGCTTCTGGAACAGAGCGGCGTCATCATGGGCTACAGTGCAGCGCTGGACCGGAAGGCGCTCGGCCTCACCAATGAATTTTTCGTCGAAGTGACGCTGGCCGCACAAACCGAAGAGGCTTTCGAAAAATTCGAGAAGGCCGTGCAGCGTGTTGCAGAAATTCTGGAATGTCATTTGATGAGCGGACAGTTCGATTATCTGTTGCGCGTCATTGCCAAGGACGCTGAAGACTATGAACGCATCCACCGCACCAGGCTTGCAAGGTTGCC
>JANNNG010000165.1:0-4792 GCA_031398425.1 Hyphomicrobiales bacterium
ACCAAGACGTTGGATAGAAGGTTGGGGCGGCTTTCAAGTTGCTCCACATTGAACGCCGTATCATCGACGGCACGACTTACGTTTTCAGCGAGCAGTTTTCGGTCGAGCGTTGTGCACAAGCAGCGCTGGTTCAGCCGGTCAGAGAGTGCAGGGTGTTCAGCTGTTGGCATGTTCATGTCTCGGACGTTGCATCAGGTCGCGCATTCCATAGCATGATTACGGATTCAGTCGCACGTTGATGCCCATATCCCAGAATGCTGACAGACGCGGTGTCGAGCAGAAAATGCGATGCCTGTTCGATCTCTAATCCGATCCACCGCACCGCCAGAACGCAACCGAAATGGCCGTGAGAGAAGATGGCGATATCGCCTTCAAGGGTTCGGAGCCGCGCAATCATCCGGTCTGCCCGTGCTGAAACCTCGTCTGGCGATTCACCGCCCGGACAGCCGTGTTGGTAAATGTTCCAGTCTGGTTTGATCGCCCGGATTTCGGCGCTTTGCAGACCTTCGTATTCACCATGGTCCCACTCCACCAGATCAGGCTCGATTTCGACTGGCGTAGCGAGCGCTGCAAACCCGGCTGTTTTCCGTGCGCGTTGCAGCGGGCTAGAAAACACCTGTTTGAAAACAATGACCCGAAGTCGTTCATGCAGTGTGCGGGCTTCTGCTTCGCCCTTTGCTGTCAAAGGAATGTCAGTTCGGCCTGTATGCTGGCCGGAAAGAGACCATTGTGTTTGCCCGTGTCGAACCAGAAAGATGCGCTGGAGTAGTGGCGGGGAATTAAGCATCTGCTGACCACTGCCAATTGCGGATTTCCGGCATGTCCTCGCCGTGTTCGGCAATATAGCGCTTGTGTTCAACAAGCTTGTCACGGATCAATTGCTTCACATGGTCAACGCTAGCGCCAAGTTGCGGTACACGATCGATCACAGCGGCCACGAGGTGAAAACGGTCGAGTTCGTTCATCACCACCTGGTCGAACGGCGTACTTGTGGTGCCTTCTTCCTTGTAGCCGTGGACATGAAAATTCTTGTGGTTGGTGCGCCGATAAGTGAGCCGATGAATAAGCGTGGGATAGCCATGGTAGGCGAAGATCACCGGCTTATCGACGGTGAAGAGCAAGTCAAATTCAGTATCGCTCAAACCATGTGGATGATCATGCGGCGATTGGAGCTTCATCAGATCAACGACATTGACGACGCGCACTTTCAGTTCGGGGAAGTACGTGCGCAATAAATCCACGGCCGCCATTGCTTCGAGCGTTGGAACATCGCCACAGCAGGCCATAACAACATCTGGCTCGCTGCCTTGGTCGTTGCTCGCCCAACGCCAAATTCCAACGCCGTTGGAACAGTGTTGGATGGCGGCGTCCTTGTCGAGCCACTGCGGAGAAGGTTGCTTGCCAGCGATGATAACATTCACGTAGTTGCGGCTGCGCAGACAATGATCGGTCACTGAGAGCAGCGTGTTGGCATCGGGGGGCAGATAAACGCGGATGACTTCAGCCTTTTTGTTGACGACATGATCAATGAAGCCCGGATCCTGATGGGTAAAGCCATTGTGATCCTGCCGCCAGACATGCGAGGTGAGCAAATAATTCAACGAGGCAATCGGCCGCCGCCAGGGAATGCCGCGCGTCACTTTCAGCCACTTGGCATGTTGGTTGAACATCGAGTCAACGATGTGGATGAAGGCCTCGTAGCAGGGAAAGAAGCCATGGCGACCGGTGAGCAGGTAACCTTCCAGCCAGCCCTCACACTGGTGCTCGCTCAGCATTTCCATCACGCGGCCATCGGGTGCAACGTGGTCGTCGAAGTCGAAAATCTCGGAGGTGGAGCAGCGGTTGGTGACCTCGAACACGGCACCCCAACGGTTAGACGTGGTTTCATCCGGACTGAAGACGCGGAAGTTGTCCGGGTTTTGTTTGATTACATCGCGGATGAACTGCCCTTGAACGCGCGTGGCCTCTGCATCCACCGCTCCGGGCGTTGGCACGGCAAGAGTGTAACTGGCAAAATCGGGTAGATGCAAATCATGCAGCAGCAGCCCGCCGTTGGCGTGGGGATTGGCGCTCATCCGTCGCTCTCCCTCAGGCGCGAGGTCGGCAAGTTCAGTGTAGAACTTGCCCGCGCTGTCGAACAGTTCTTCTGGCCGATAGCTCTTCATCCAGCTTTCCAGCAGCGCCACGTGTCCCGGCTTGTCCATCTCACCCATCGGCACCTGATGCGAGCGGAACGTCCCCTCCGTTGGCTTGCCATCCACCCACTTCGGACCAGTCCAGCCCTTCGGCGAGCGCAGAATTATCATCGGCCAGCTGGGGCGCTGCTTGAAACCGTTAGTTCGCGCCTCACGTTGAATGTCTTGAATGTCAGTCACGACTTGGTCCAGTGTCGCGGCCATCAATTGGTGCATTGTCATGGGGTCATCACCCTCGACAAAATACGGCGTATAACCAAACCCACGAAACAGAGCTTCAAGTTCGCTGCGGGGAATGCGTGCCAGCACCGTCGGTCCGGCGATCTTGTAACCATTCAAATGCAGGATTGGCAGCACCGCGCCATCATGCACGGGATTGAGAAACTTGTTCGAATGCCAACTCGTCGCCAGCGCCCCGGTTTCCGCTTCGCCATCGCCGACGACACAGGCAACAATGAGGCTGGGATTGTCGAAAGCCGCGCCATAGGCATGGGACAGCGCGTAGCCCAGTTCACCGCCTTCATGGATTGATCCCGGTGTTTCCGGTGCGACGTGGCTTGGAATGCCACCGGGAAACGAGAACTGTTTGAATAGTCGTTGCAAGCCGACTTCGTCTTGCGAAATTTCTGGATAGACTTCGCTGTAGGTGCCTTCCAGATAGGCATTGGCAACCAGCCCGGGCCCGCCATGGCCAGGCCCGGTGATGTTGATCACATTGAGGTCGTGTGCCTTGATGACACGGTTCAGGTGAGCATAGATGAAGTTGAGCCCAGGCGTCGTACCCCAATGGCCGAGCAAGCGCGGCTTGACATGCGCCAGCGTGAGTGGCTCTTTCAGCTGTTGATTATCGTAAAGATAAATCTGCCCGGCCGAGAGATAATTCGCGGCCCGCCAATAGGCGTCGAGATTTCGCAGCATGTCGGAGCTGAGGCCACTCATGTTGCCATTGCCGGCTTGATCACAGATGCTTTGATAGACACGGTCTCGTTCTTGCTGTGAATGCCCGTCAACTTCGTTCGCTTCAACATCAAGGCATTGACGGCGACGAGTGCCGAGCTGCCGGACATGGCAATGGCGGCGATGGTCGGGCTGAGCAAAAACGGATACAACACACCTGCAGCCAGCGGAAATGCGATGACGTTGTAGCCGACCGCCCAGTAAAGATTCTGATGCATCTTGCGCAGCGTCGCGCGGGAGAGTTCGATGGCGCCGACCACATCGAACGGGTCGCTCTTCATCAGCACGATGTCGGCACTTTCCATCGCCACATCTGTACCCGCACCAATAGCGAATCCGACATCGGCCTGGGTCAGGGCTGGAGCGTCGTTGACACCGTCTCCCACCATGCCCACCCTTTTTCCTTGGGCTTGGAGCTCCTTGACCTTGCTGGCCTTGTCACCGGGCAACACGTCGGCAAACACCCGCTTGATCCCCACGCTTTTGGCAATGCGTTCCGCTGTGGCCTGATTGTCGCCGCTCAGCATGATGACTTCGACGCCGCGCTCGCTGAGCGCTTTGACCGCGTCGACCGCAGACGGCCTGATCGCATCGGCGATGGCGATCAATCCCAAGAGCTTGCCGCCCAGTGCCAGATGAACGACGGTGCGCCCCGAACCCTGCAATTCGGCGGATTTCGCGCCAAGCTTGCCAAGATCAATCTTGTTCTCTGTCATCAAACGCTTGTTGCCGAGCAAAGCGGTTTTGCCATCAATCTTGGCTTCGGCCCCTTTGCCTTCGATATTCTTGAAGGCCGTTGCCTTCGTCACCTTCATGTCTGCGGCCCGGCGCAGGATGGCTTGTGCGAGAGGATGATCAGAACCTGCATCCACGGATGCGGCTGCCGCGAGGAGCTGATTTTCGGTCACGCCGGCAGCCGTCACAAGTTCCACCACTTCCGGCTGGCCCATGGTCAGCGTGCCCGTCTTGTCGAAGATAACGACGTTGAGTTTGGTAGCGTCTTCCAGCGCTGCGGCATTTTTGAACAGGATGCCGTTCTGTGCGCCAAGCCCCGTTCCCACCATGATGGCCATGGGTGTTGCAAGCCCAAGCGCATCGGGGCAGGCGATGACAAAAACCGTGATGGTGAGGCTCATCGCAAACAGCAACGTCTCGCCAATCCACCAATACCAGACTGCGAACGTCAACAGGCCCGTCACGACAGCGGCGAGCACCAGCCATTGGGCAGCACGGTCAGCTAAAAGTTGTGATGGTGCTTTTGAATTCTGCGCTTCCTGCACGAGTTTGACGATCTGGGCGAGTGCCATGTCTGCACCAACCTTGGTGGCGCGGTACTGGAAAGTGCCGCTCTTGTTGATGGTAGCCCCGATCACCGTGTCTCCAACTTTCTTGGCAACTGGCATGGATTCACCCGTCAGCATCGACTGGTCGACTTGCGACTCGCCCTCCAACACGGTTCCATCAACCGGAATTTTGTTGCCGGGCTTGATCGCAACAACATCGCCGGACACGATCTGGGCGGTTGGAACTTCCAGCTCCTTGCCGTCCCGCAGCACAATGGCCGTGGGCGGCGCCAAGTTCATGAGCGCACGCATCGCTTCCGATGCGCCGGCACGGGCGCGCATTTCCAGCCAATGCCC
>JANNNG010000169.1:0-12552 GCA_031398425.1 Hyphomicrobiales bacterium
GGATCCTGCACGGCGTCAACAACCGATCCCAAGGCGGAGCCGAGGATGATGGCGGTTTTCGGGGTGCGGCCTTGAAACTTCTCTTTCATGTTCTTACTCGCGCGTGATTCTGATTGCACGTCCCGCCTGGATGTTTTCCAGCAGCTTGGCAGCCACTCTGATCGTCAGTGCGCGTGGTAACCGTCCTTTGGGTTTTTGTCGTGAGTTATAGCTGAGAGAATTGGACTTTCGGTCCAGGTTGTAATGCACCACATGCACATAGGCCTTCCTCAAGCCTGACAAACCAGCACTTTTTGTCTCTTCAGATGTAAGCTCGATTGCACCATCACTCTTCCGGTCGCTGATGGCTACGAGGGCAATTAGCCGTTCACTGAAATCGCCATATTCCAGAATTGCACAGGCAGTACGGTCTTTTGGCGGAGGGTCTTCGGGCTGCTCAATATGCCAGCGATAAGGGTACATGATAACAAAGCCCAGAACTTGGGTTGCTTCAATCTTCGTAGTCAAAGTCACCCGCCGCAATTTTCTCCAGCGCCGGAATCAGCCATTCCGCCACCTCATCTGGCGTTTCATCTGTCCTGTAAGCGCGTTGTGGATTCAGGCGTTCAAAGGTTTCCACGCTCATCATGACGTAGCGAGGTTTGTTATGATGGGTAATTGTAATGGGCGCCTCTCCTGCAGCATGGGTGACGTCGCCAATTTTACGGGACAAATCGGCGGTGGAAAATGTGCGGGGAAGCTGTCTTTGTTGAATATTCATAGCTTCGGTATACACGAATTTCGTAAATCCCGCAATATACGTATATTACAACAAGTTCTCCGGCCCGAAACTGGCTGGCAGAAGTTCATCCAGTGAGAAGCTTTTAATAAGCTCGCCATCTTCCGAACAACAGTGAATCTTCACATCGCCCTTGGCAAATTCCCTGATCTTCTGACGACAGCCGCCGCAGGGGGTGCAGAGGCCGTGGCCATTGCCGATCACAACGATTTCCGTGATGGACGTGCCTCCCGCGCGGATGAGATGGGAAATAGCTGAGGGTTCAGCACACCATCCCTGAGGGTAGGCTGCGTTTTCAATATTGCAGCCCGAGTGAATGCGGCCCTTCTCGTCGCGCATGGCCGCACCCACATAGAATTTCGAATAGGGCGCATGGGCGTGTACTCGGGCTTCCATGGCAGCGGTGATGAGATCACGCATCAGCGGTCCTTTGTATAGGGAATGCCCGAGGCACGAGGCGGAATGGATTTGCCAATGAAGCCTGCGAGCAAAACGACAGTCATGACATAGGGCAGCATGTTGATGAATTGCACGGGTATCTCGACATTGGCGACCTTGACACCCTGCATGCGAAGGCCAACGGCTTGCAGATAGCCAAACAGCAGGCAGGCCCAGAGTGCGGGCCATGCCCGCCAGTTCGCAAAGATGAGTGCGGCCAATGCCATGAAGCCACGGCCAGCTGACATGTCACGCACAAAGGAGCCTTGCAGTGCCACGGACAGATAAGTGCCGGCAAGTCCGCACAACAGGCCTGCGATGATGACAGCCTGATAGCGCAGCAAGGAGACAGAAATACCCGCTGTATCGACGGCGTGAGGATTTTCACCAACTGCTCTGAGGCGCAAACCAAAACGCGTTGATGCCAAAGCCCAAGCCGTGACGGGCACCAGAAGGAAGGCGAGATAAACCAGCACCGAATGGCCCGAAACAATATTGAGATAGGGGCCGATGCCGGGAATGGACTGGATCGCATCAAAGCCCGGCATGTAGAAGACGGGGAATTTGGCTTCGGCTGGCAAAGGCGGCGTGCGTCCACCTTCCTTGAACCATTCATTGCCAAGAACCACGGCAAGACCCGCAGCCAGCATGTTGATGGCCACACCGGACACAACCTGATTGCCGCGCTGATTGATGGACGCATAGCCGTGGATCATGGAAAACAGGATCGACACCGCGATGGCCGAGAGCACCGCCAGCCATGGCGACTGGAAGTAAAAGCCCGCCGCGGCGGCTGTGAAGGCGGCGGCAAGCATCTTGCCTTCAAGGCCGATATCGACAATCCCGGAACGCTCTGACCAAAGACCCGCAAGGCAAGCGAGGACCAACGGCACCGACATGCGAATGGTCGACGACAGGGTTTCAGGACTGAAGAAAATGTCGAACATTAATCCTCCGGCCTGAAGAAGAAGGCTGTGAGGGCGGGCCTGAAGGCCTGTTCCAGTGCACCCATGAACAATATGATGAGGCCCTGGATCACCACCACCATGTCGCGGTTGATGTGCGCCTTGGCGAAAGACAGTTCCGTGCCGCCTTGGTAAAGCAGGCCAAACAACATTGCTGCAAGCACGATGCCCATGGGATGATTACGGCCCATGAGGGCAACAGCGATTCCCACAAAGCCCGCGCCTTGCACATATTCAAGCAGCAGGCGGTGCTGTGCCCCCAGCACTTCATTGACGGCGACAAGCCCCGCAAGCCCGCCGGAGATCGCCATGGCGATCATGATGATGCGGTCAGGCTTGATGCCGGCATAGACCGCAGCTTCGCTGTTCAGGCCAACAGCGCGAAGTTCGTAACCCGGTTTGGTGCGCCAGAGAAAATACCAGACAGCCCAGGCCACAATGAGTGCGAGGAAGACTGTGAGATTGAGCGGTGATGCGGGCAAGCGATAGTCGAAAAACTGTCTGGCAATTTCTCGAAATGTCATGATGTAGGCCCCCGTCACCTCACGGCTTTCCACTGCCATTTTCCCCACGGGCCGGAACCAGTAGTTGATCAGGTAGACCATCAGGCTCGACGCAATGAAGTTGAACATGATCGTGGTGATGACGATGTGGCTGCCGCGCTTGGCCTGCAGGTAGCCCGGCACAAAGCCCCAGAAGGCACCAAACAGGATCGAGGCGAGAATGGCGAGTGGGATGACGATGGGCCAAGGCAGGAATTCCAGATTGAGGCCGACGATGGCAGCACCCAATCCAGCGAAATAGGCCTGGCCCTCACCGCCGATGTTGAACAGGCCCGCATGAAAAGCCACCGCCACACAAAGACCCGTGAAAATGAAATTGGTTGCGTAATAAAGGAGATAGCTCCAGCCCTTGAGCGATCCTACGGCACCCTTGAGCATGATGGCCAGACACTCGATGGGGTTTTCGCGGATGAGCAGGAAGATGACGGATGTGGCCACAAGCGCCAGCAGCAAGTTGAGCAGCGGAATGACGCCGATGTCGACCCAGCGCGGCAGTTCGCCCTTGGCGGTCATCACGCGGCATCCCTGGTGACACCAGCCATCAACAACCCCAGTTCGCGCTCATCCGCTTCCGGTCCGCGTTCTCCCATGACACGGCCAGCAAACATCACGATGATGCGGTCTGACAGAGAGCGGATTTCGTCGAGCTCTACTGACACCAGCAGGATGGCCTTGCCCTGATCACGCAATTCGATGAGACGACGGTGAATGAATTCAATGGCGCCGATGTCGACACCGCGTGTGGGCTGACCAACGATCAAGAGATCGGGGTCACGTTCAATTTCGCGGGCGAGGATGAGCTTCTGCTGGTTGCCGCCTGAGAATTTCGCACTCTTCAAGAGTGGATTGGAGGGACGCACGTCGAAAGCCTTCATCTCACGAATGCAGCGGTTCACGACGGCTGCGCGATCAAGACGAAAACCACGCCCCAAGGTGTTGTCACGGTGCCAGCCGAGGATGGATGATTCAGCAGCATCGAAGGACGTGATCAGACCACGATGCTGGCGGTCTTCAGGCACATGGGCGAGGCCTTCTCCGCGCAGATGTGCGGGATCACCAAGATGGCCGATGGCTTTGCCTTCGAACACGATTTCACCCGACGTCGGCCTTGTGATGCCGGAGATGCAATCCAGCAATTCCGATTGGCCATTTCCCGAGACACCGGCGATGCCCACAATCTCACCCTTGCGCACAGTGAGGGACACCGTGTCAACGCGGGCAATCCCCTTCCTGTCCTTCCAGGTGACATTGCGCACATCAAGCACCACGTCGCCTGGTTTTGCTGGCGTCTTGTCCACGCGCAACAACACGCGCCGCCCCACCATGGCTTCGGCGAGTTCACCCACGTCGGTGTTGGCAGTTTCATAATGCGCTACCATTTCGCCACGCCGCATGACCGAGACATGGTCCGTGATGGCCATGATCTCGCGCAATTTGTGCGTGATGAGAATGACGGATTTTCCCTGATCTTTCAGTGTACGGAGGATACGGAAGAGATGGTCCGCTTCATCGGGTGTGAGCACGCCCGTGGGTTCATCGAGAATGAGGACTTCCGCACCCTTATAGAGGGCTTTGAGAATTTCGACGCGCTGTTGTAACCCGACGGGCAGTTCACCAACAATGGCGTCGGGGTCAACATCAAGTTCATAGTCATCGGCGAGACGTTTGAGTTCACTGCGGGCTTTTGCGATGGCGGGCCCGATCAGTGCACCGCCTTCTGCTCCCAGCACGATGTTTTCGAGAACTGTGAAAGTATCAACCAGCATGAAATGCTGGTGCACCATGCCGATGCCCAGTGAAATGGCATCGGTTGATGTTTTGATCTTGACGGGCTTGCCAGCAACTTTGACCTCGCCGGAATCAGCGGCGTAGAAACCAAAAAGGATCGACATCAGCGTGGATTTGCCCGCACCGTTTTCACCGATCACACCATGAATGGAACCCTTGGCAACAGACAAGCTCACGTCCTTGTTGGCGTGAACAGGGCCGAAGCGCTTGTCGATGTGGAGGAGCTCGATTGCGGGGGTCATGGTAAGTGGCGAGAGCCCCACCCCCGGCCCCTCCCCAAAGATTGGGGAGGGGTGAAGAGCCTCACCCCTCCCCGCTCTTCGCGGGGAGGGGCAGGGGTGGGGCCTTCGACGTTATCACTCAACCGGGCACTTGTTATCTGACATATAGTCATGCACCGCAATCTTGCCTGCAATGATATCGGCCTTGGCGGCTTCGATCTTGGCGGCCATGTCGGCTGTCACCAGCGGCTTGTTGTTGTCGTCCATGGCATAGCCTACGCCGTCTTCCTTGAGACCAAGCGCCTGGATGCCTGGCTTGAAACTGCCGTCCTTGCCGGACTTCATGACGTTGTAAACGGCAACATCCACGCGCTTCAGCATGGAGGTCAAAACCTTGCCGGGGTGGAGATAGTTCTGGTTGGCGTCTACGCCGATTGACAGGATCTTCGAGTCCGCGGCGGCCTGCAGCACTCCGAGACCCGTGGCACCTGCAGCAGCATAAACCACGTCGGAGCCTTGAGAGATCTGGCCCTTGGTGATTTCGCCACCCTTCACAGGATCATTCCACGCAGCACCCGTATCACCCGTCATGTTCTGGATCACCTTGGCATCAGCCTTGGCAGCCTTCACACCCTGGGCGTAACCGCAGGCGAATTTTCGAATCAGTGGAATGTCCATGCCGCCCACGAACGAGACGGTGCCGGACTTTGACGCCAAGCCGGCCATCATGCCCACGAGATATGATCCTTCGTGCTCCTTGAACACGATGGACTGCACGTTCGGCAGATCCACAACCATGTCGACGATGGCAAACTTGAGTTCTGGATATTCCTTGGCCACTTTTTCAACGGCGGCAGCCTGCGCAAAGCCCGCAGCTATGATGGGCGAAAAGCCCTGGTCGGCAAAGTTCCGAATAGCCTGTTCGCGCTGGGCTTCATTGGCGATTTCAAATTCGCCATAGGCGGTGCCGGTTTCGGTCTTGAATTTTTCCGAGCCGTTAAACATTGATTCATTGAACGACTTGTCGAACTTGCCGCCGATATCGAAGACAATGGCGGGCTTATCGTCGGCAGCGAAGACCGACACGGCCATGAGGCCCAGAAGTGCTGTCGCACCCAGTAATTTCCTGATCATGTTGTACTCCCTGTTTTTTGAACGGCTGATCAAGCCTTGGGTCTAGATGACGACAATTTTCGGGGTTTTGCAAGCGGGGTTGAAGAACAAAGCGGCCATTCACATATGGTACAGCAAGCGTGCGCTATGCCAGTTCGGGTAGCCGCCGTGGAGCTGCTGTTACAGGGCAAGAAAATGTCGCGTTTGACCGTTTTTTCATCACCTTTGCTGCTGGGCTTTGACCAGCTTGAGCATTTGCTTGAACAGGCCAGCAAGGTCGGCGACGGATACCCTCCCTTCAACATCGAACGTTTGTCCCAGCCGGAAGGCCATGCGGAACATTGGCAAATCACTCTGGCTGTTGCCGGGTTTCGTGGCAGCGATCTTGCAGTGATTGTTGAAGGCAAACAACTCGTGATCAAGGGACAGCAGGCCAATGATGACCGTGGTGACTACCTGCACAAGGGCATAGCAGCGCGATCTTTCAGCCGCAGTTTCGTGCTGGCCGATGGCATGGAAGTCACACATGCAGAACTTCACAACGGATTATTGACGATTTTGTTGAAACGTGTTGCACCTGACAAGCGTGTGGTGCGTATTGAGATTGAGGAGCGGTAAAATGGAAAAGCTTTCAACGGCACTGACAACCGAACAACTCGCCCGCTTGGGCGGCGGTGTTCTGGGCTATGTGCGCGAGATCGAACCCAAGGAAGCCAAGGCCATGCTGGGAGACGCCACAGTGATTCCCGCAAAAGCCAAGCTGTTTTGTTTGTATAATGCCGATGGCACACCGGTTTCAATTTCAGGAACGAGGGAAGCAGCGCTGGGTTCGGCGTTTGAGCATGAACTGACGCCAGCGAGCGTGCATTAGAGAAAGGCCCCCATCGCCCTTCGGGCACTTCCCCAACGAGTTGGGGAAGGGCTGGCACCACCACCTCCTTCATCATTTTCATGAGAAGTCGCACAACGAGTCCGTCCCCAATTTTTTGGGGAAGTGCCCGAAGGGCGATGGGGGCCTTTTATCAGGCGGCACTTGCTGTCGACAACACAGGCTGAGTCAGAATCGCGTAGAGGCCATCAACAGTCTCGGTACCGCGCAATTTTTTCAACGTCGCCGAATCCCGGAACAAGCGTGACACCCGCGCCAGTGCCGTCAGATGATCTGCACCCGCATGATCAGGTGAAATCAGCGCGAAGGCGAGATCCACCGGTTCACCATCAACACTCTCGAACGCAATCGGATTCTGCAGCCGCGCGAATACGCCATAGACGCGGGTGATTGATGGCAGCCGACCATGGGGAATGGCAATGCCCTGGCCTAAACCGGTTGATCCCAGCTTCTCGCGCTGCATGAGTTTCTCGAAAATAACGCGCGTGTCGATGGCAACCAGCGACGACAGACTTTGCGCCAATTCTTGCAAAAGTTGTTTCTTGTTCTGAACTCTGAGGCTTGGCAGGATAGCGCGGGCATCAATGATATCGTGCAGTGTCATTGCGTATTCGATCCGTGTTCGGCAGAAATCAGTGATGCACGTTTCATGCCCGACCGACCCGCTGTTTTCCTTCATGCATCCCGTGTCCCCCGCGATGCCAGACTCAAAACCCACCTCAGCAATGTTCCCCGATGTGGGAGCATTTCTGTTGAAGGTCAAGTGATCTTATTGTGTCAAAGCTGTTGGCGGTATTCCCTCAAGCAGCGCCATGATCTCAGTAAATCGGGGCGCTTGGTAGGCGCGACGCCTGTGGAAGTCAACCCTTCAGCCGCGCTTCCCTGCGGCGCTGAACAGACGACAGAATACCCAAGGATTCCCGGTACTTCGCAACCGTGCGGCGGGCAATGTCCACGTCTTCGCGCTTCAGAATGTCGACAATATCATCATCGGAAAGAATGTGATCGGGGGTTTCCGCTGCAATCATGTCCTTGATGCGATGCCGCACTGATTCAGCAGAATGCCCGTCGCCAGAACCATCATTGTTGGCAATGGCATTGGTGAAAAAATATTTGAGTTCAAATGTACCGCGCGGTGTTGCAATATATTTGTTGGAGGTGACACGGCTCACCGTTGATTCATGCATGCTGATGGCATCCGCCACGACTTTCAGCGTGATGGGTTTCAGGTGAGCG
The DNA here is from genome assembly GCA_031398425.1 of Hyphomicrobiales bacterium. GTDB lineage: Bacteria > Pseudomonadota > Alphaproteobacteria > Rhizobiales > Aestuariivirgaceae > Aestuariivirga. The sequence continues at coordinate 7,992 of JANNNG010000169.1, forward strand.
ATGCCGTTCACCAGGAATGCGTCCTGCTGCGAAACGATTTCGCGTGAAACCTTCAACACGGTCTTGGCACGCTGGTCGAGGCTTTTGACCAGCCACGCCGCCTGCGCGTGACAGCCCGCAAGAAACATCTTGTCTTCCTCACGTGCTGTGTTCTTGGCAACATTCGCCATATAGTGATTGTTGACGAGAACCCGGGGCAGGGTGTCGCTGTTCAACTCCACCATCCAGGTGCCATCGGGGGCGGCGCGTACAAACACATCGGGCACCACGGGTGAGACGGGATCGGAGCCAAAGGCATGGCCAGGCTTGGGGTTGAGCGCTCGCAACTCCACCAGCATGTCATTCAGGTCTTCCTGGCTCACCTTGCAGATGCCGCGCAGCGCTACAAAATCCCGCCGTGCGACAAGCGGCAAATGATCCACAAGCGCTTCCATGGCAGGGTCGAGACGGTTCAATTCGCGCAATTGCAGTTTCAGGCAATCAGCGAGGTCACGGGCAAAAACACCAGGCGGATCAAATGTCCGCATGACAGTGTAAACTGCGTCGACCGCCTCAGTGGTTGCTCCCAGCATGTCCGCGAGGCTCGCGGGATCACCTGTGAGATATCCCGTTTCATTGACCATGCCGATGATGTGTTGCCCAATGAGCAGATCGGACTGTCTGGCAAAATTCAGGTTGAGCTGGCCCGTGAGATGTTCTGTCAAACTCACTTCGCGTGACAAGGACGACGCGTAATCCTGATCTTCACCATCCAATGACAAGTGGCCAGTTGTGCGCAGGCTCGACCAGTTTGAATCGCGCATCATGGCCTGACCATCGGCAGAAGCTGCTGGCGCTGAACTCTGGGCTTCCACTTCGCCAGGCCCACCGGAGCCCGCCGTTGCAAAGCTCTGGTCCAGCCGTTCGGGCAATATATCAGCCACGGCAACGTGTGCCTTCTCGCCGCCGTCGCCGTGGTCCAGCAGGGGATTGCGTTCAATCTCGGCTTCGACAAAGGCTTGCAGCTCGATCGACGACATCTGCAACAGCTTGATCGCCTGTTGCAATTGCGGGGTCATGACAAGGGATTGACCCTGCTTCATGACCAATCGTTGGGAGAGCGCCATCAGACGCTCCTATGCTCAATAACTGAAAGATTCACCAAGATAATAACGCCGCACGTCGGCATCGTTAACAATGTCTTCCGGGCGACGCTCGGTCACGACCTCGCCCTCATGGAGGATGAGGGCACGGTCGATGAGGCCGAGCATTCACTTGGAAATTCATGGTGCGACTTAAGCAACTGACACTTATACCAACGGTCGTACGATTTGACTTGTGAACTACGATGGTGAGTTAAAGATATTCCCCCCCTTTTTGGGCAGGGCTATCGCATGTGAAAGAAAAAACGAGAACAAACTGCCAATCATGCTTCATTTTATTTCGGAAAGACAGACTGTCGAGAACAATGTTCAAATGGTAAGCTACAAAAAGGCAAATGCGCACGGCTACGAAAGGCATCCGTATTGACGACGATCACCGAAACGCCAATCCGCCAGGACGTTCACAACTCTGATGTTCCCGTGCTGTGCCGCTCCTGCGAAGCCCGCCACAGGGGCATCTGCGGGATTCTGTCGCCAGACCAACTGCTGGCGCTCAGCCGTCACACCATCAAACATACTTTGAATCCGGAACAGTCCATCGTGGCCGAAGGCGAGGCCGAACAACGTTTCTCCAACATCATGAGCGGCGTGGTAAAACTCAGCAAGCTGACGTCAGACGGGCGCCGTCAGATCGTCGGTCTGCAATTTGCGCCTGACTTCTTGGGCCGCCCCTTCTCTGATCACAGCAATTGCGAGGTTGAAGCTGCAACGGAAGTCCGACTCTGTTCATTTCCACGCCATGTACTCCAAAACCTTGTCAAGGCCAGCCCAAATCTGGAACATCGTCTCTACCAGCAACTGAGCCGTGAACTTGGGGAGGCCCAGGACTGGATGTTAGCACTCGGGCGGAAATCAGCGCTCGAACGAGTCGGCGGATTTCTGCATTTTGTCGCTACACGCATTGACCCGGAACACGCCCAGGCTTCAGCGCCACTGTTGATAGACCTGCCCCTGCGGCGTACCGACATCGCGGATTTTCTCGGCCTCACCGTCGAAACTGTCAGTCGCCAGTTCACCAAACTGCGGAAAGCAGGATTGATTGTCCTGGTCAACAATCGAACCATTGAGATACCAGACGTGGACCGCCTGGAGCATTTTTCCAATCTTTCCCTCGACGAAGACTGATTACTTGATGGTTTTCATATAGGCAATCAGGTCCGCGAGCTCGTCTGGTTTCTTGATGCCGCCGAAGGCCATCTTGGTTTTTGAAACGACGGCTTTTGGGGTTTCAAGATAGGCGGCAAGTGCAACCTCGTCCCACACAGGAACAGTTGCAGCATGCGCTTTCATGGCGTCCGAATACTTGTAGCCCTCGACACCTGCAACAGGCCGGCCAACCAGCCCAATGAGATGCGGCCCAATCTTGTTCACGGGCTTTGCAACCTCGTGGCAGGCGACACATTTCTTGAAGGCCTTTTCGCCTTTTGCAACGTCGCCTTCAGCAAAGGCCTGCTGGCTGAAACTGCCTGCCAGCAACAGGGTGAAAAGCAGGGTGCGGGAACAAAATATACGACGCATGGAAAATCTCCTCAGGATTACTCATGCCACAGAAAATTCGCGTCGCATTGATCCAGATCAAGGATAACGGCGAACCCGGCACTATGTTCAATGCATGACAAAACTGGAGAACATCATGCTTCACAAACCCCACCTGCCCGAAACCACACGGCGCAACTTCCTGACGGCATCAGTCGCAAGCCTCAGTGGGCTGGCTGGGCTTGGCGTGCTGACCGTCAAACCGACAACGGTTGCAGCAGCAACGACGGATATTTCAAAGTTGCAGCGCGTGAAGCAGGAGATGGTGGCACCCCCTTTCGCCCCCTTGCACGAACAAACGGCAGGACCAGAACCAAAGATCGTGGAAGTCACTTTCGACATCATCGAAAAGAAGATGGTGCTTGATGATGAGGGCACTGAAGTCTGGGCGCTCACCTACAATGGCTCCGTGCCTGGCCCGCTGATTGTGGTGCATGAAGGCGACTATGTGGAACTGACGTTGCGAAACCTTCCAACCAACATCATGGAACACAACATCGACTTTCACGCGTCAACCGGTGCCTTGGGTGGAGGTGCGCTCACCAAGGTCATGCCGGGTGAACAGGCCATCTTGCGCTGGAAAGCCACCAAGCCCGGCGTATTCGTCTATCATTGTGCGCCCGAAGGGATCATGATTCCCTACCACGTCGTACACGGCATGAATGGTGCCGTTATGGTGCTGCCGCGCGATGGCCTGAAGGATGCAAAGGGCCAGCCCTACACCTACGACAAGGTGTTCTACATCGGCGAGCAGGATTACTACATCCCGCGTGACGACAAGGGTGCCTACAAGAAATACGAAATGGCGGGCGAAAACATGAGTGACGCGCTTGACGTCATGCGCACGTTGACCCCCACCCACGTGGTGTTCAACGGTGCCAAGGGTGCCTTGACGGAAAGCAATGCACTGAAATCAAAAGTTGGCGAGAAAGTACTGTTCATTCATGCTCAGGCCAACCGTGACACGCGCCCGCATCTCATCGGCGGCCACGGCGATCTGGTCTGGGAAACTGGTGCGTTTGCCGATGCACCCGCTACGGGTCTGGAAACCTGGTTTATCCGTGGTGGCTCAGCGGGTGCGATGGCGTATGAATTCCGCCAGCCCGGCGTTTATGCTTACGTGAACCACAACCTGATTGAAGCCGTCATGCTGGGGGCCACGGCCCATGTGGTGGTTGAAGGCGAATGGAATGACGACTTGATGATGCAGGTTGGAAAGCCAACCGCGTTCACGATGTAGGCCACATGGTCGGTGCCCGCTCTGCCGTTTCGGCGTTGCTGCTTGCTCTTGCCGTCATGCTCATGGCACCGCAGCAAGAGCAGCCGCTGGCACTGGATTGGGTGGATGCGGGCAACGGTCTCCACGTTGCACGCCATGAAACAACACGCGCACTTTGGCTGCAGTGCGTTGCTGAAGGCGCTTGCCGGTTTACGCCGATGGCCAATGTCAGTGCACCGGATGAAATTCATCCCGTCACTGGCATCGGCGTTCTGGATGCACAGGAATTTGTGGCCTGGGCAAAGATGCGTACAAGAAAACCAATACGGCTGCCGACACTTGAAGAGTGGTACAGCTTTTCCGGTGTGCAACCTCTCATTCCAAAACAGATCTTCACCGATCCGCGCCTTGCCTGGGCTGCTTCCTATGGCAACGGAGTCAAAATCGATCCTGTCATAAAGCCCTCGGGGAGCTTTGGACAAACCCCGACAGGCATTGCCGATGTCAAAGGCAACGTCTGGGAATGGACATCGAGCTGTGTTGTGGATGCCATTGATGACCGTTGCCCTGCCTATTTCGCTGCGGGACTGCATGAAGCAAAAGTACCGATATTCGTACGCGACCCCGCAACAGGAGGCTGTGCCACTGGAACGCCGCCTGCATA
>JANNNG010000200.1:0-4191 GCA_031398425.1 Hyphomicrobiales bacterium
GCCCAGATGCCTGCAAAGCAATCGGCCTGCAGTTCCATGCGGACCTGTAACAGGTTGCCCTCTTCTTCCGAGACGCGGGATTTTGTGGCCTGCACTTTTTCGGCGATGCCGAACTGGTTCTGGACGTGATGCCCCACTTCATGGGCCACCACATAAGCCTGGGCGAAATCGCCGGGGGCACCCAGCTTGTTTTTCATGTCCCTGTAGAACGAGAGATCAATATAGACCTTTGAATCGCGCGGGCAATAAAACGGTCCCATGGCCGCTTGCGCGTTGCCGCAGGCTGATTGCACGAAGCCCGAAAACAGCACCAGCGGCGGCTTTTCATAGGTGCGGCCCATCTTCTGGAAAATCGAGGTCCAAGTGCGTTCAGTTGATCCGAGCACACGGGCCACAAAATCCTTGCCGGCATCGGCGGTCACGTCGGCAGTGCCAGTGCCACCGCCGGGTACGGGGGCTTCCGTCACGTCGGTTTGTGTGTCGGGCAGTTGATATTCCGTGGTCTGACCCGGAGTTTGCACACCGCCACCGCCGTTCATCATGTCCATGAGGTCAATGCCGAAGAAGAATTTAAGTGCGAGATAGGCCAGCACCAGCAGCACGATTGTCGAAATCGACATGCCGCCGCGCCCGCCGCCCATGGGAATATTGAGGCGCCGCCCGCCCATGCCACCGCCGCCTGGCATGCCAAACCCGCCGCCGCCGCCCTGGCCACGCCGGTCCTCAACATTGTCCGATGGTTTTTCATTGTCGAGACGCATGGAGCCACTCCTTCAAGTTCTGTCGCTTGCAAATTTGGCGGGTATGATCTGCAAATGCAAGGCTGCAGTTGCGCAGGTGTCGGGCGTTGCATAAATGGTCGCCATGACAACGCATCTCAAAATCGGTCTGGCCCAGTTGAACCCCACGGTGGGGGCGGTAACGGCCAATCTTGCAAAGGCCTGCGAGGCTGTTTCGAAACTGCGCGATGCTGATGTTGTGCTGTTTCCGGAGTTGTACCTCGCTGGCTATCCGCCGGAGGACCTGGTGCTGCGGCGCAGTTTTGTTGCGGCGTGCAAGACAGCGGCAGAAGATCTGGCACGGGAATTTGCCGATGGTCCAGCCATTCTGATCGGCCTGCCGTGGCGCGAGGGTGCGAAGCTTTACAACTCGGTTGCATTGCTCAGTGGTGGCCGCATCGAAACCGTGCGACACAAGTTTGATCTGCCGAACTACGGCGTGTTCGATGAGAAGCGTGTGTTCGATGCGGGTCCAGCGCCGGGTCCGGTTGTTGTCAAAGGCGTTCGTCTCGGTGTGCCGATCTGCGAAGACATCTGGACCGAGGAGACCAGCGAAACGCTGGCAGAAACCGGAGCGGAGATTCTGCTGTCTCCGAACGGTTCACCCTTCGAGCGCAACAAGGATGACGTGCGGCTCAATCTGTCTGTGGCGAGAGTCACCGAAACCGGGTTGCCGCTGATCTATCTCAACCAGATCGGCGGACAGGATGAATTGGTGTTTGATGGCGCCTCCTTCGTCTTGAATGCGGATCGTTCGCTTGCGTTGCAGTTGCCGATGTTTGAAGAAGCGCTGGCGATGACGGAATGGAACCGGACAGCCTCTGGCTGGGTGATGAACAAGAGCGAGACTGCACGCCTGCCCGAACGGGAAGAAGAAACCTGGAAGGCCTGTGTCCTCGGTTTGCGCGATTACGTCTTGAAGAATCGCTTTCCTGGAATCGTCCTTGGCATGAGTGGCGGCATCGACTCAGCTGTTGTTGCCGCCATGGCTTTTGATGCACTGGGGCCGGACAAAGTGCATTGCGTCATGCTGCCTTATGCCTACACCTCCCAGGACTCGCTTGCCGATGCCGAAGACTGCGCCAAGCGGTTGGGCGTACGTTATGACGTGGTGCCGATCAAGGAGCCAGTGGAAGGTTTTTTTGATGCTCTGGGTGTGATGTTCGCAGGCCGCAACGAAGACATCACGGAAGAGAACATGCAGTCGCGTTCGCGCGGCGTCATTCTCATGGCGATCTCGAACAAAATGGGCTCCATGGTGCTGACCACCGGAAACAAGAGCGAGATGAGTGTGGGATATTGCACGCTCTATGGTGACATGAACGGTGGCTTCAATCCTATCAAGGATGTGTACAAGACAGAGGTCTATCGTTTGGCCGAGTGGCGCAACACAGTGTCAGAAGTCATCCCTACACGGATCATTACCAAGGCACCCACGGCTGAATTACGTGAAAACCAGAAAGACCAGGACTCATTGCCACCCTATGATGTGCTGGATGATATTCTGGATGGGCTGGTGGAGCGCGAACAATCTGTCGCTGAAATCGTGTCGCGAGGTCACGATGTGGCACTCGTGAAGCGCATCCAGCATCTGCTTTATGTTGCTGAATACAAGCGACGCCAGGCGGCACCGGGGGTCAAGATCACAAGACGCAATTTCGGACGGGATCGCCGGTATCCGATCACCAATGGTTTCAGAGAACAGCAGACTTAGCAATATTGCTCGGATGCACCCTGCTGCTCTTCGGAATAGCGGTTGCCGTGTGCAAAGCCGACGGGCAGGATCGCTTCGATTGCGGCCATGTCGACAGAACTCAGGGTGATGTCTGTCGCTGCTGCATTTTCCGCAAGATGCTCTGCGGTTCGTGTGCCAGGTATCGGAATGATGTGGTTGCCCCGATGCAGCACCCAGGCATTGGCAAGCGAAGCCGGGCTCCACCCCCGCTGTCTGGCATAAGCTTTGAAGCGCTCGACATAGGCCATGTTGCGCGGATAGTTTTCCGTATTGAAGCGCGGAATGTTGCGGCGGAAATCATCCGGAAACGTTGCAGGATCAAGTACCACGTCACCCAACACGCCGCGTGCGAGCGGTGAGAAGGCGACGAAGGCAGATCCCAACCGTTCGCACGCCTGCAACAGCCCAAGTTCTGGCAATCGGGTGAAAAGCGAATACTCACTTTGCACGGCGCGGACGTGATGCACGGACGCTGCGCGTTCAAGCGAGGCCGGAGAAATTTCAGAAAAGCCGAAGCCTCCAATCTTGCCTTCCATGACAAAGGCCGCAAGTGTGTCCGTCACGTCTTCAATCGGAATGTTCGTGTCCCTGCGATGCACGTAATAAAGATCAACATGATCCACCCCCAGTCGTCGAAGGGAACTCTCCAGACATTCGCGCATGAAGGCGGCATCATTCGAAATACCTCTCGGGTTGATGCGAAAGCCGCCTTTTGTTGCAATTGAAAAGCGTCGCTTGGCACCTGGATTCTTCCTGAAATAGTTTCCCATGACTGTTTCAGAAATCAAGGGACCATAAATCAGCGCTGTGTCGATGTGGGACACACCAAGATCTAGTGCCTTGTCGAGGGCACGATGGCTCGTGGCCTCATCGGTAGCGCCGAAGATGCCGCCAAAGCTCATGGCACCAAAACCCATCTCACCCACCACGGGACCGCCCTTGCCCAGTTGTCGCTGTTTCATGCTGATCTCTGCTCATTGTTGATTTTGTGCGTTGTAAGGGCTAGCAGCCACCCATGTCCACCATCGTTCGCTTCGCCCCCTCGCCCACGGGCCGCATTCATATCGGCAATGCGCGTACTGCGGTTCTCAATTGGCTGATGTCGCGGAAAAATAATGGACAGTTCATTCTGCGCTATGACGATACAGACCTGGCCCGATCAACGCAAGAATACGCTGGCGGCATCGCCACTGATCTCGACTGGCTCGGCATCACGCCTGACCGCGTGGAATGGCAGTCGAAGCGATTTGCGCGATATGACGCGGTTGTGGCTGACATGAAGGCCAAGGGGTTGCTTTATCCGGCTTACGAAACTGCTGAAGAATTGGAACGCCGCCGCAAACGCCAGGAGGCGCGCGGTGGTCTGCGTACTTACGATCGCGCTGCGTTGAAACTTTCTGCCGAGGATCGTGCGGCGCTGGAAGCCCAGGGCCGCAAGCCCCACTGGCGTTTCAAACTCGACAACCGGGTGATTGAATGGAACGATCTTATCCGTGGTCCCCAGCACACGGATCTTGCCAGTCAGTCCGACCCTGTGCTTGTGCGGGAGGATGGCAGTTATCTCTACACGCTGCCCTCTGTAATCGACGATATCGACTTCGACATCACCCATGTCATTCGCGGTGAAGACCACGTGACCAATGCGGGAGTGCAGGTTGCCATTACCGAGGCGCTGGG
>JANNNG010000222.1:0-14571 GCA_031398425.1 Hyphomicrobiales bacterium
CCTGGCGCCTAACAACTAAAACATTACTTCATTTTTCCCACCCAAAACCCCTCACCCCCAAATACCCAACCCACCCCCTCCGTTTGGTCGCTCCGGGGGGGTCAGGGCGTCCCCCCCGCCACTTCATCCGTCAAGTTCGCAGTTGAAAAGAATCATGAACCAGACCATCGCCAATCCGAGCCTTACAGCTGACGCATCCACCGCCCCGCAGGGGCGTGCATCAACGCTGACACGACTGCTCTTGAGCAATGAGTTTGGGCTTGCAGTTCTTTTGCTGCTCACTTTCCTGATCTTTGCCAATACGCTGCAAGGTTTCTCGTCCACATTCAGTCTTTTCACCATTGGCCGCCAGATCGGTATCAACACCATGATCGGCTTGGCCATGATGGCCGTCATCGTGACCGGCGGGCTTGACCTGTCAGTCGGCGCCATTGGCGCCTGCACCGCAATGGTGTTTGGCTATCTCGCACAAGCCTTAGGTGTGCCACTCGTTTTTGCCATTCCGCTTGCCATTGTCTTTGGCGCGGGACTTGGTTTCATCAATGGCTTTACCGTTGTCAAATCCGGCGTGCACAGTTTCATCATCACGCTTGCCAGTATGAGCATTTTCTTTGGCCTGATGATTTTTATGACCAAAGCTCAATCCTTCAATCTTTTGCCACCTGAAGTGCCAAGCTTTGGAAAATGGAAAATTGGCGGTGTGCTATCGCCCTTACTTGTGATTTCTTTGGTCATGTGTGTGGCTTTGAGCTTGTTCTATCGCTTCACAACATTGGGCCGCTCTATGCTTGCTGCAGGTGCCAACCCAAAAGCGGCTGAACTTTCAGGTATTCGCACAGGCCGCATCATCACAGCGTGTCATATTTTAACAGGTGGGCTTGCTGCAATGGCGGGCTTGATGCTGACGGCGCGCACTGGTGCTGCCATTCCATCCATGGCAGGGCAATTGGGTCAAGACTGGTTGCTGCCAGCTTTTCTCGCACCCGTGCTGGGTGGCACCTTGCTGGCAGGCGGGAGGGTTTCTGTTGTCGGCACATTTTTAGGGGCCGCCTTTGTGCAAATAATGACCAGTGGATTGTTGTTGATGCGCATTGGCGAGTTTTGGATTCTTGCCTGTTTGGGTTTCATGCTGTTGGTTGCTGTTCTCACCGATAAAGCCCGGCAGTCGCTTCTTCGCAGTAAAGGAATGATGTGATGGCAAGCGGCGTTTTCACCAGGGCCTTTGACAATGACTGGATTGGTCCCGGTCTGGTGAGTCTTGCTGCTGTTGTTGGCATCTCAATTGCGCAACCCAGCTTTCTTTCGCCCTTCAATATTTTTGTTCTGCTGTCAGCCATTGCTGTGAACATGGTCATTGCTTTGGGGCAATTGGTGATCATTGCTATTGGGCAAATGAACTTGGCACTTGGGGCTGTTGGCGGTCTTGTTGCCATCAGCTTTGTCGGGATCATGGAGGTTTATGGCGTTCCTCCCGCCCTTGCACTGTTGATTGGCCTTGCACTTGGCACAGTTGCAGGCATGGCCAGTGGCTATGTGATTGCACGCACAGGAATTTCAGCTTTCATAATTACGCTTGCTGGCTTACAAATTTTCAAAGGCATCAATCTCGGCATCACCGAGGCCCAGCCGTTTTATGCGGTTCCACAAATCGTCAAGGATTTTGGCAATCTCTCAATGATTGGCCCTATTCCCTGGCTCATCGTGCCGATGGTTTTGGCAAGTGTTGGAGTTTGGTATTTGCTCAATCATTTGCGCATTGGGCGCTATATCCTCGCCATTGGCAACAACCCACATGCAGCAGAACTCTCCGGCATCAACCAACGCACCACAATTGCCTGGGCCCACGCCTTATCGGGATTGCTGGCTGCTGTTGGCGGCATCATGCTGGTTGCCAAACTGCAAATCGGCCAACCCACAATTGGCGATGATTGGTTGATCTCATCATTTGCCGCTCCGGTTATTGGCGGTGCGGTTTTATCAGGCGGCCATGTCAGTGTGGCTGGCACCTTCTTTGGAGTGGTCATCATCGCCATCATCACGCAAGCTTTGGTGCTGTTTAATATTGATCCTTATTTGGTGCAGGTGGTGTTGGGCGGGCTGATTTTATGGGCTGTTGGCATCAATCGTTGGCGTGAAACGCGCGTGGCCAAAATGCAAGCACAGGGTCAATAACATGACGGCAGCTCTCCACGTTTCACATGTCAGCAAAAGCTTTCCGGGTGTGAAAGCCTTAAGCAATGTGTCCATTACCTTCGAGGCCGGATCTATTCACGCCTTGCTTGGCGAAAATGGTGCGGGGAAATCGACCCTCATCAAAATCGTAACGGGCATTCATCATCAGGATGAAGGCGAAGTGAAGATGGGTGGACAGACGGTGCGCTTTGCCAATCCGCGCAAAGCGGCTGCCGGCGGATTGGGGGTTGTGCATCAAGAGCGCAATCTGGTGAACAGATTCTCCGTTGGCGAAAATATTATGTTGGATCGGCTGGGCGCACATTCGCTTTCGCCAGTAAACTATAGCCACGTTTACAAAGAAGCCGAGCGCTGGCTTAAACTGCTGGAGCTTGATGTTGATCCGCGCACACAAGTGTCGCGCCTCAGTGTTGCCCAAATGCAGCTTGTCGAAATTGGTAAAGCACTTTCACTTCAATCGCGAGTGCTTTTGCTGGATGAACCGACGGCATCGCTCACACCCAATGAAACTACAGTGCTGTTCCGCATCTTGCGCAAGCTGCGCGATGACGGTGTTGCCATTGGTTTTGTCAGTCACAAGCTGGAAGAGGTTTTTGATATTTGTGATCGTGTGACTGTTCTGCGTGACGGGCACAACGCCTGTGACAGTGTGGATCTGAAGACACTGAAGCGGGCCGATGTGGTACAGATGATGATAGGCCGGGCCGAGCGCCTGTCCAAAAGAGATGCACGACCAAAGCGCGATGTTGCCCCCTATATCGAGCTTAAATCCTATTCCTCAGCCGAAGGCCACCGCGACATCAACTTGTCCGTTCGCCCCGGTGAAATTGTTGGACTCTATGGTTTGGTGGGGGCTGGCCGCAGCGAGCTTGCAAAGGCTCTACTGGGACAATCGCCTCAAACTGGCGGCCAAATTCTGGTCAATGGCAAGTCAGTCAATATTAGCTCTGTATCAGAGGCTTTGCACACACACAGCATGGGCTATGTCAGTGAAGATCGCAAACAAGAAGGCTTGATCCTGCTGCATTCGGTGCTGGCCAATGCTGGCATTACCGTTTGGAAAAAACTCGCCACGCGATTAGGTCTGTTGCGTGATTCGACAACGATCAATCATGTCGGACCAATCTTGAAAAAACTCGAGCTGAAGACACCATCGCTTTATCAAACCATTGGCAATTTGTCGGGCGGCAATCAGCAAAAGGTTTCAGTGGCGAAGTGGTTGGCGGCGGGTGTGAAATTCCTGATCATTGATGAGCCCTCAGTCGGCATCGATATCAAAACCAAGGCCTATCTCCACGACCTCATCCACGAGCTGGCCAATGAAGGCACGGCGATTTTGTTGATCACCTCGGACATGCCCGAAATGATTGATGTTGCCGACCGCATTCTGGTGATGAGTGATTATCAGATCAAAGGTGAAGTTGAGAACGACCGCAATTACGAGCGGGTGAGCAAGCAGATTATGGGCTTTATTCACGGGCGCGAGGCGGCGTGATGAAGGCTCTGTCGCATGCAACGCTGTCACAGTTGCCAGTTGATGTCCGAAAGCCGTCTTATGACGTCGGCGCAGTCGAAACTGGCATTGTGCATTTGGGCCTTGGCGCCTTTCACCGTGCCCATCAGGCAGTCTACACTGATGACGTGTTGCAATCCGGCGATTTGCGCTGGGGCATTGTTGGTGCAAGTCTGCGCGCTGCTGATACGCGTGATGCCTTGCAGCCACAGGATTGGCTTTACACAGTGGCCGAGGCTGATCAGTCTGGCGAACGCTTGCGGGTTATTGGGTCGCTCAAAGATGTGGTCGTTGCGCCTGAAAATCCTGCCGCGTTGATTGCAGCAATGTGCCAGCCCTCCGTCAAAATCATCTCGATGACGGTGACCGAAAAAGGCTATTGCCACGATCCGGCCACGGGGGAATTGAACGAGGCCCACCCAGATATTATCCAAGACATTGCCAACCCGGCCACCCCACGGTCTGCGCCGGGTTTCATTGCCCGCGCAATTGATCTCCGCCGCAAGCATAATCTCGCCCCTTTCACTGTGCTGTGTTGCGACAATCTCCCATCCAATGGACACACTGTTCACAAGGTTGTCTCGCGCTTGGCTCAGATGCAAAGTGCAGAGCTTGGCACTTACATCCAGAACGAAATTGCCTTTCCCTCGACAATGGTTGACCGCATTGTGCCTGCGACCACGGATCAGGACCGAACTCGAATTGCTGCTGCATTAAGTGCGCAGGATAATTGGCCTGTGATGACCGAAGCATTCACGCAATGGGTTGTTGAAGATCGCTTTCCATCCGGCAGGCCGGAGTGGGCGGCCACATTCGTGTCTGACGTTGGCCCGTTTGAAACCATGAAGCTCAGGTTGCTGAACGGCTCACATTCCTGCATCGCTTATCTGGGTTATCTTGCAGGTCATGAAACTGTTGCCGCAGCTATGCAAGATGCGGACCTTGCACACTTTGTTCGACGCCTGATGGATGAGGAGTCTGCACCCACTTTGAAGGTGCCCGCTGGCACTGATGTTGAAGGATACAAAGTAGCCCTGATCAACCGCTTTCATAATCCAGCCCTGCGGCACCGCACCTGGCAGATTGCCATGGATGGTTCGCAAAAACTGCCGCAACGCTTGCTGGGAACGGCGCGCGACAGGTTGAAGTCAGGCGCGTCGATTGAGTGTGTGGCCCTCGGGGTTGCTGCCTGGATGCGCTATGTGACAGGCGTGGATGAGAAGTGCCAGCCCATTGATGTGCGCGATCCTTTGCGTGATGAATTGCGCAAGCGTGCTGATGCAGCCGGACTGGTCGCCTCGCTGCTTGCGCCTGTTCTTCTGAGCATCGAAAAGATTTTTGGCAAGGACCTTGCAGAGAACCAAGGCTTTGTCAGTTCCGTCACCGCAGCACTCGACAGTCTGATCACGCACGGGGCCAGCAACACACTCAAGAAAATGAAAGGGCAGCATTCATGAGACAAACTTGGCGATGGTTTGGCCCGGATGATCTTGTGTTGTTACAGCATGTGCGACAGGCGGGTGCAGTTGGTATTGTTTCAGCCCTTCATCACATGAATCGCGGCCAGGCCTGGACTAATGACGAAGTGCAAAAGCGGAAAAGCCAGATCGAGTCAGCAGGCCTGACGTGGGATGTGGTTGAAAGCATCGCCGTTCCTGAAAACATCAAGACACGCTCCGGCAATTTCAGGGACTTGATCGACAACTACAAAGCCTCAATCCGCGCCATTGGCCGTGCCGGCATCAAAACCGCCTGCTACAATTTCATGGCGGTGACGGACTGGACGCGCACAGATTTGTTTTGGCCGCTTGCCAATGGTGGTTCGGCTTTACGTTTTGATGTGGTGGATCTCTGTGTTTACGATGTTTTGATTTTGAAGCGCCGCAATTCTGAAGCAGATCACCCTCCGGCACGCATTGCTGAAGCCAAAAAGCGCTTGGCAGTTTCATCTGAAAGCAAGCTTGCAGAGCTCGAACGCAACTTGATTGAGTGGGTGCCAGCGCGCGAAGCCACCTATGACCGCACAAGTTTCATCAAACAGCTTGATGCCTACAAAGATATCAACCTTGAAGGCATGCGGCAGAATCTGTTCGAGTTTGTGGGCGAGATCGCACCCGTGGCTGAAGAGACCGGCGTTCAACTCGCTATTCATCCTGATGATCCACCTTTCCCCTTGTTTGGTTTGCCACGTGTCAACTCAACGGCAGAGGATACACGCAAGCTCCTGAGGGCTGTCGATATGCGCGCCAATGGCGTGACGCTGTGCACGGGTTCCTACGGTGCAAACCCCACGAATGATCTGGTGGCCATGGCCAAGGAGTTCGCGCCGCGCATTCACTTCGCGCATTTGCGCAATACGACGCATGAGCCCGATGGTTCATTCTACGAAGCCGAACATCTGGATGGTGACACAGATATGGTTAGCGTGGTCGCGGCCTTGATGACCGAGGAAGCGCGGCGCAGCACGGAAGGTCGCAGCGATGCCGAAATTCCGCTGCGGCCTGATCATGGCCATTTGATTGTTGATGATATCGGCAAAAAAGTGAACCCTGGCTATTCCTGCATCGGTCGGCTGAAGGGCCTCGCTGAATTGCGGGGCGTGATGCGCACGGTTGCTCATTTCCGCGCAGGAAAGGTGAGCTAGTCCCATGGCCAAGATTACGCGCATTGAAGCTTTGATGGTGGACCTGGTGCCCAAGGTGAAGCGCACCGATGCGATTCAATCTTTCGTCAGCCAGGAAACGCCGATCATCCGCATTTTCGATGCAGATGGCGCTGTTGGCACAGGTTACACATACACAATCGGAACCGGCGGCCCCTCGATCATGATGCTGTTGAAGCATACTCTGCTGCCGGCCTTGATGGGACGTGAGGCCAACGAGATCGAAAAAATCTGGCGTGATCTTTTGTTCCTCACCCACGCCACATCAGTGGGCGCGATCACGTCGCTGGCCTTGGCTGCGATTGACACCGCCCTGTGGGACTTGAAATGCCGCAAGGCCTCCCAGCCTTTGCACATCATGGCAGGTGGTGCCCAATCGCGCATTCCGCTCTACACTACGGAAGGCGGATGGCTTCATCTTGAAACGGCAGCCTTGGTTGATGATGCGGTGAAAGCCAAGGCGCTGGGCTTTGGTGGGGCTAAGGTCAAAATCGGTCGCCCCCATGTGTCGGAAGATGTGACGCGGCTTGAGGCGGTGCGGAAAGCCGTGGGGCCAGCCTTCGAAATCATGACCGATGCCAATCAGCGCTTTACGGTGGATGAAGCCATTCGCCGGGCGCGTTGCCTGACACCCATTGACATTGCCTGGCTTGAAGAACCCCTCACTGCTGATGATGTGAATGGCCATGTGCGGCTCTCACAAAGCACGACGCTGCCCGTTGCTGTGGGTGAAAGCCTCTATAGTCATTTGCACTTCCGCGAATATCTGCAACAGGGTGCCTGCTCAATTGTACAGGTTGATGTGGCGCGCATTGGCGGCATTACGCCATGGTTGAAAGTGGCGCATCTGGCGGAATGTTTCAACGTGCCGGTCTGCCCGCATTTCTTGATGGAGCTTCATGTGTCACTCTGCGCCGCAGTGCCCAATGCGCGTTGGGTTGAATACATTCCGCAGCTTGACAGCCTCACGAGCGAGCCAATGCAGATTGAAAACGGCCACGCCATTCCCTCTGATGAACCGGGGCTTGGCATTGCCTGGGACTTTAACGCCATCAAACGGGCCACCGTTGAAGGCTCAGGCTTCGCTCTAGGATGACGACCATGCTGAACGTGGAACCTGACCTCAAAATGAAAGCCTTCATGCTGCATGGCGAAAAAGATTTGCGTAGCGCTGATCTCCCATTGCCAGCAGTTGCACCGGGCCAAGTGCTGGTGCGCGTCAAGCGGGCGGGCATATGCGGGTCAGACATTCACTATTATTCCCATGGCAAAATCGGCAGCTTCATTCCCAAGCGCCCTTTCGTGCTGGGCCATGAATTTGCGGGCGAAGTTGTCAGTGCCGGTGATGCTGCGGGGGCATCACTGGTTGACCAGCGCGTCACGGTTGATCCCTCCATTCCCTGTGGCGACTGCAAGCAGTGCAGCAGCGGCCGCTATAATCTCTGCCGCAACATGCGCTTTTATGGGTCGGCGAGTTGTGATCCCCATATTGATGGTGGCTTTGCTGAATACACCGTGGCACCTGCCAAAAACTGTTTCATCGTGCCTGATAGTTTGGGCTGGGGCGAAGCCGCAATGATTGAGCCCTTGTCGGTCGTCGTCCACGCCGCGCGCCGGGCAGGCGATATCAAAGGCCGCAGCGTGCTGGTCACAGGTGGCGGTGCCATTGGCCAGTTGATGGCGCTAGTGGCGCGGGCTTTTGGTGCGTCGCAAGTTGTGATGAGCGATATCGCAGCCTATCCCCGCGACCTTGCAATGCGTTTGGGTGCTGATGCTATGCTGGATGCGAAATACGCCGACTTTGAGCAGCAAGCAACTGCCCTCAGCAAAGGCGGCTTTGACTTTGTATTTGAAGCCTCAGGCAGCCCCTACGCATTGGCACAAGCCATCGCCGCCGCAGACCGCGGTGCCACCATCGTGCAAGTCGGCACCTTGCCCACACCAGTAACAGCCCCATTCAATTCCATCATGGCGAAGGAGCTGAATTTCCTCGGCTCCTTCCGCTTCGCCAATGTCTTCGCAACAGCGCTTGAACTTGCCGTGACGAAGAAAGTCAATCTTACAGCCCTGATCAGCGCTGTGCTGCCGCTCTCAGATATGCAAAAGGCCATGGACCTTGCAGTTGGCAAGAATGAAGTTGTGAAGGTTCAGATTGAGCCTTGAGGTTTGATCAGCTCGGTCACAGATCGAATAATACCCATTGTGCCACTTTCCAGATTGTACCACCAGTTAGGGAAGTAGCTTTGTTTTATCTCAACTGAGCCAAGTTGCTCGACTAACTCTTGTCACAACGCACTCTCACAGTCATATTCACCCCATGGCGGGCATCACTGCGGCAGACATCAAAGACCAGAAAAGTTTCCAAGCATGGATAGAGGCGCGACCTGAGGCTGTGCGCGAGGAAACTGCCATCTCGCTGGCCCACCGCGCATCTATGCGCGTTGCACCTTTCCTTTCACGGAGAGGAAAACAAGATTCTGGGCTATATGCCACAGTATTATGCCATGCCCTGCGGGCAAATGTAACTTCGCGCATGAAGGTAACATTCCGGTCTGCCGAGATGGACTTTGCCAACGGTGCGGCTGCTAGATCAGTGGCAGTCGCCGCTAGATCTTTTGACACTAACGTTGCCATGGCCGCCTATGTAGCCAGCCCCTTGGCTCTCGGTGCCTCCCACTTCGCAACCATGGCGACCTACACCTTCCACGACACACCCTCTTATTCTATGGAATCAATGTGGTCTGAAATTCAATACGACGCTAGTTGTTTCGAGAATGGCAAATCAAGTTTTGAAACGATTGCAAAGCCGCTTTGGCGCAAGGCACCAGAATGGTGGGATGCAGAATTTGGTTATTTCTTCTCTGTACTCACTTCAACCGAAATGGCTTCATATGGGTTTACTTGCTGGGCCAACTGGTACAAAGCTGCCGCCTTCGGCAATCCCATCTTCGGCATCCGCTCCGAAACCATCCGAAGCACCCTCGAACGCAACATCGCCCTCGGCTCCACCGATGGAATATTCGACGAGCAGTTTTGGGAGCAACCCATTCACGACATCAACACTGACATCAAGTATTGGGTGGAAGAAGCTCAAGCAGCCGACGTATTGGAAGCGAAACTCAGAACCGGACTACTGCTAGAGTTTTTTAGCAAGCACATTCGCATACACCGCGGTAAAGGTCTTGAAACGCCAGGTAATGATCGAAAAGCGATCAATGATCAGTTGGTTTTGCTAAGGCAAATGGTCGAACGGCTGTCGGAGAAGTTTTCTCGCTCAGACACAAGCATTCCTGATGATCTTCAATTTGCGCTAAACCAGTTGAAGTGGGTCATCACCAAAAATGCCCTTTCCAGTATTGGAATTCCGGAACTCTACACAGCATCCAGTTCCTTTCGGGCACAGGTAAACGCAGCCAAGTCACCAGCTCCGGGCGTCAACATTTTCCCGTTGGACGGTCCTAACTTAGCTCTGTGCGAGTCGGTGAGCATGACCGCAGACATGATTTTCTTGGCGACAGAAGAAGGCCGCCAACAAATCGAGCGTGCAGACACTGCCGAACGGGATGCTGGTCCTGATGAGCAACGCAACGAGTTGGAAATCCGGCTCTTCAACCTTGTGGCCGAAAATGGCCATCTGATGGAAAAGGAAGATGTTGAACTCATCCGACTTTTCCTTCGCAGTGAGCAACACTCACCCCACCCGTTGCGGCTCGCATTGTTCAAACGGGAATTAGTGCACAATGCCATATATACAATGCTGGTTGGCGGTGTTGCCATCGGTGTTGCGGCAGCAACGCTTCCAGTAGTTGCCTCTTCAACTGGGATTGGAATTATTGGAGCAGCGTTGCTTGTGCTTTTCGGCAACGAGTCCATCAAGCAATCAGAATATTTCAAGAATGGAACGAAATGGTCTGCAGAAAAAATTAACGAAACAGCCAGACTTCTGCAACAAAGTGTTAGCGGCGACGTGCCACCGCAACTAAGAAAATTTGTATTACAAAACAAAGACCTCATTCGCCAAATCGCAGGCAAGCGCAAAAGTGGCGAAACCTTACTGACGCTGCTGAGCTATATAGAGCGGCAAGAGCAAGAATCAGAAAAACGTTCCGACAGTGCGGGTCCTTCTAAGGACTAAAAAATATCCGCTGCATCACCGTCCAACTTTTCTCCCCCTCAAACGGCGTCTGCGTAGCATCTGTTTGCTTTAGCCAGGCGATGTTGCGCGGTTCTTTTGCCAGCCGTGCCATGTCGACGTCATAGTCTTTGCCGTGATATTCGTAATAGGCGAATTCGTAGAATTTTCCGTCGGGCATTTTTTGCAGGAAAACATTGAAGTTGAAAATATTGTAGGCCTGCAGGAGATCGCGCACACCCGGCCCATCATGCAAGGCGCGATAGTGGTCGATGCAGTCTTCCTTGATGCCGATCACCATGCCGATGCGGCGGATGCCATCATTATCCATTTGCGTCATGCCTCGATGCCATAAAACCTTGCGCAATTCTCGCCCATGAAAGCAGCCTGCTCTGCTGATGACAAGCGTTTGGACCAGCGCTGCAGCAGGCCCATGGTGCTGGCATAGTCGGCAGCAACGGTTGAGACGGGCCAGTCTGACCCGATCATGATGCGCCGGGGCCCGAAGGCTTCAAGTGCCACACCCAGAAATGGAAAAATCTGGGCATCCGTCCATGTCGTCCAATCGGCTTGCGTGATAACCGATGATAATTTGCAGTAGACATTGGGACGTTGCGCCAGATCCTTCATGAGGCTGCGCCATGGTTCCATGATCTGGTTTTTAACGTCGGGCTTTGCAAGGTGGTCCACAACAAACATCTGATTTGGAAGCCGGTCCACCAGTTTGATGGCGGCAGGCAGATGTGGCGGCTTCAGCAGAAGGTCATAGGTGAGCCCGAAGCCTGCCAATTTGGACACGCCGTTGGCATGCGCATCAGAGTTTGCGAAATCAGGATCAGCACGATCATGGATCAACATGCGCAAGCCCTTGAGCTTTTTCTGATCCGCATATTCTGCAAGTTCGAGTTCAATGGAGGGTGCGCACAGATCAAGCCAACCGACAACACCTTTGATTTCTGTATGGGCCGATGCGAGCTGCAAAAGATAATCCGTCTCCTTGCGCATTTCGCGGGCTTGCACCGCAATGGTGCCGTCGAAGCCTGCAGCTTTCAGTAAGGGCCGCAACGCTTCAACACCATAATCACGACCAAGAACGGCATAGTCCCCCGTCATCCAGACATAATCGGCTTCATTGTCAGTGAACGTCCAGAAATGTTGATGGGAGTCGATGCGCATCAGAACCAGTCCTTGTTGCGCACCGGTGACAGGATTTTGCGCAACTCTGCCACCATGCCATGGTCGATAGGTTCTTCATACCATTGCAGCGAACGCTTCAGCGACTCCCGGTTTGCGGTGCTGAACATGGTGGTGGGAATATCAGGGTTTTCACTGGCGAATTGAAAAGCGATTTTGCTGATGGAGGTTCCGTGGGCGCGGCAGAACGCGGCGGCTTTCCGAAACACTGCGCGGTCTTCGGGAGAGGCGGGGTGCCAGTCGGCGGGGCCGCGGTCCGTCAACAAACCGCTGGCATAGGGTGAGGCGTTGACGAGCCCCACGTCATTTTTTTGCGCGAGTGGCAGCAGCTCCAGCAAGCGATCATCATTCAGGCAATAGTGATTGTGAATGAGAACCGCATCAACCGGCATCTCCTTCAAAATGCGCTGCCAGAGATCGACGGGATAAATGCCAAAGCCCACACCACCCACACGGCCCTCGCGGATCAATTCCTGTACCGCTGCAAAGCTCTCCGTCATGGCCCATTCGGTGTGGCGACGGTTCTGGTATTCGATGTCGTGGATGTAGATCATGTCGAAGTAGTCAGTGCCCAAGCGTGCCGCACTTTCGTCAATCGAAGCTCTGATGCGGGCACGGGAATAGTCTAGAGTGTCCTCGCCATAAGCACCGGGTGCGGTGTATTTTCCAACTTTGGTTGAAAGATAATAGCGGCTGCGATCAACGCCTTTCAGCGCCTTGCCCAACACGGTTTCAGAGCGTGTGGCCCCATAGGCGGGGGCGACATCGAAATAATTGATGCCGGCCTCTAACGCTGCTTTGACAGTTGCGATGGCTTCGTTTTCATCAACGTCGTGAAACACACCACCCAGTGATGATGCACCGAATGAAAGTGCCGAGACATCGATGTTGGTTTTGCCCAGTCTGTTGTTTTTCATGATGTTGGTTGTGCCAGCGAATTGCCATTGCCGTCGAACATATGAATCTTTTGAACAGCCGCCCCCAGATTGATGACGTCACCGCGCGACACGACACTGTCGCCCGGTAGTTTCACAATCAAAGGCTCGGCTTCGCCAATTTGGCAATAGGCCATTTTCAATTCGCCGAGATTTTCCAGCGCTTCGACCTTGCCTTTCACAATGGCGTCTGCGGGTTTCACAAGTCGCAAATCTTCTGGCCGCACACGGATTGAAACGCTCTGTCCCTCCAGTGCCTTTGCTGTGACATAAGGCAAGCTGGTTGTATGTCCGGATGCGGTTTTGATTTTGGTTTTGGTGCCCGCTGCTTCAATTTTGGCTGTTACAAAATTCATCGCCGGAGAGCCGATGAAACCGGCAACAAAGCGGTTGGCAGGCCGATGGTAAAGCTCGAGCGGTGTGCCCACCTGTTCAATGCGGCCCGCGTTCAACACCACTATGCGGTCAGCCAAGGTCATGGCTTCGACCTGATCGTGGGTGACGTAGATCATTGTTGTATCGGGCATGCCTTCCTTAAGGCGTGCAATTTCAATGCGGGTTGCCACGCGCAAAGCCGCATCAAGATTAGAGAGCGGTTCATCAAACAGAAACACTTGCGGATCACGCGTGATGGCACGGCCAATGGCAACCCGTTGGCGTTGCCCGCCAGAGAGTTGCTTTGGCAAGCGTTCGAGCAATGGTGTGACCTGTAGCATGTCGGCGGCTTTGCGCACGCGCTCATCGATTTCTGATTTCGAAGCCCCACCCATTTTCAAACCAAAGGCCATGTTCTCAAAGACAGTCATGTGGGGGTAAAGCGCATAGGACTGGAACACCATGGCAATGCCACGGTCTGCCGGGGGCACGTCATTGACCACTTCATCGTCGAAGGAAATTGTGCCGGAGGTAACGGTCTCCAAGCCAGCAATGACGCGCAGCAGAGTTGACTTTCCACAGCCGGAAGGGCCTACAAAAACCATGAACTCGCCCGACGTGATGTCGAGATCAATGCCTTTCAGAATTTCAACGGCGCCAAAGAATTTGCACAAACCCCTGATACTTAGAGTCGCCATGGCTGCCTCATGATTTTACTTTTCCTGCTGCTTTGCTGTCACCGCCCAGTTGCACATGCACTGGCTTTTCGGCTTGCAGCCTGATCCAGATGACCAAGTCTTCACTGTTCAGTGATGAGCGATGGCCGATGCGGTAGTCGCTGCCCTGTGCCACTGCCGTTTTGTCGATGCTGAGCGACGGCACTGCATCGCCTTGCCAATTCTCAATCACCAGAACCAGATTCACGATGGGAGAACTGCGACTGGCGTCGATGTTGAGAGAGAGCACTGACACAGCATCATCACAGCGCAGGTGATAGGCGCGATCCAGCACATCATAGCTCTGCGAAACAACACCCTTGCTTGTCACATCAAGCACAGCAGGTGACAGCCATGAGCGCGCCAGTGGCACAAGCTCGCGCGCCTTTTGGCGTGTCAGCCCTTGCAAATGCACGCGGGTGCGCGAGGTTGGCGTGACCTCATAGTCCTCCCATTCCATGCCGGTGAGCAAGGAAGAATGGGCGGCACGGTCAGCCGCTTCGGCGTAGCGCCCGTCAGACGGGAGTTCCGCTGTGGGCCAATGGTTCCACCATGGGAAAAGTTGCGGCGCGCGGATCTCATTGCGATAGACCGGAAACACCGGCCGGTCTGATGGTTCGAGATTGCGCTTCAGGCAATTCTTGTCAGACACGATTAGGAACGGTCGTGTTGCTGACTTTGAATTGACCAGCTGAATATTGCATTTGTCCGGCTTATCGATAACAGAAGGCGCACCACCAGCCCAAGTGTATGTGTGCTCTTCTCCCCGCATATTGGCCATGGTTAGGGCTTCGGCTTCCACAACGTCGCCCGGTGTTTGGCCGGGGCCAAGCACCATGATGGTTTCCTGG
>JANNNG010000239.1:0-2618 GCA_031398425.1 Hyphomicrobiales bacterium
CTGCACCTCGCCGCGTCGTATGCGCACGAGCCGTGGGTCGAGCACTTCGAGTGGCTTGAGCCGCTGTTCAACGAGCGGCTGATCATCAAGGACGGCCGCATGCAGCTGCCGAGCCGTCACGGCCTCGGTTTTTCGCTCACCGAGCAGGCGCGGCGCTGGACGGCGCAGAAGAGCGAGTTCGGCCGGCGGCCTTGACCAGCGCTCAGCGCTTGTAGCTCGCGTCCGTCGCGTCGAGGCGGCGCAGCAGCGCCGGCCAGGCGAGGTTGCCGCCGGCGCCGCGCGTGACGGTGGCGAACTGGCGCGGCGCGTCGTCGACGATGGACTGCGGGATGCGCCGCAGCTTGCCGCCGCCGGACTGCGCGCGCACCTGCATCATGCAGCTGGCCTCGAAGAAGTACATGCCGACGAAGGCCTCCGCCACCGTGCGGCCCACCGTCAGCAGGCCGTGGTTGCGCAGCATCAGGAAGCGCTTGTCGCCCAGGTCGCGCACCAGGCGCGGCTTCTCGTCGTCTTGCAGCGCCACGCCTTCGTAGTCGTGGTACGCCAGCGAGGACAGAACGGCCATCGAGTGCTGAGACAGCGGCAGCAGGCCGTCCTCCTGCGCCGACACGGCCACGCCGTTGACGCTGTGCACGTGCAGCACGCAGGCCGCGTCGTCGCGCGCGGCGTGGATCGCGCTGTGGATCACGAAGCCGGCCGGGTTGATGTCGTACGGGCTGTCGAACACCTTGTGGCCCTGCAGGTCCACCTTGACCAGGCTCGACGCCGTGATCTCGTCGAACATCAGGCCGTAGGGGTTGATCAGGAAGTGGTGCTCCGGGCCGGGCACGCGCGCCGAGACGTGGGTGAAGATCAGGTCGTCCCAGCCAAAGCGCGCCACCAGCCGGTAGCAGGCCGCCAGGTCCACGCGCTGCGCCCACTCGGCGGCGCTGACGTCGCGGCTCAGGTCGAGTTCTCGGTGGTTCATGGCGCTTGCTCCTTCGCGTTCACCCGGTCAGAATATATAGACCGGTCTAGTGAATCGTCAAGCGAATGATCAAGATGTCTGCCGCCCCCCCTGTCTCGAGCCGCGACCGCATGTTGCAGGCCACCATCGAGCTGCTGCGCGGCTTCGGCCTGTCCGGCGCCGGCATCAACGACGTGGTGCGCGAGAGCGCGGCGCCCAAGGGATCGATCTATCACTTCTTCCCCGGCGGCAAGCTGCAGCTGGTGGGCGAAGCGCTGGCCGGGTACGCCGTCACGGTGGAAGCCTTCATCGACGAGACGTTGGCCCGGCCGCGCAGCCGTCCGGCCAAGGTGCGTGCGCTGTTCGAGGCCTTCGCGCGGCGGGTCGAGGCGGCGGACTTCCAGCGCAGCTGCGCCGTCGGCACCGTCAGCCTCGACCTGGACACCGACGCCGAGCCGCTGCGCCCGCTGCTCGTCGAGACGCTGGAGCGTTGGGTGCGCACGATCGCGCGCCATATCGACCTGGGCGACGCGCGGCGCAGCCGCTCCTTCGCCGGCCTGGTGATGACGGCGGTCGAAGGTGCCTACGTGCGCTCGCGCGCCGAGCACTCGGCCGAGGCGTTCCGTGAAGCCGGGGGCTGGTTGGCGAAGCTGGTGGAGTGATTCAGCGCAGCCTTTCGGCCAGCGCGACGAGGTCGGGTGCGGCGAAGTGCACCGGGACGCTCGGCGCAGATTCGCCGCGCCCCGGCCCATGCTCGTTGGGCCGCGCGATGTGGGCGGTGCGCAGTCCGGCGCGCGCTGCCGCCTCGAGGTCGGACGAATGCGCAGCCACCATCAGCACCTCGTGCGGTGCGCAATCGAAAGCGTCACATGCCGCCAGGTAGACCTCGGGCTTGGGTTTGTAGTCGCGCGCATGCTCGGCGCCGAGGATGGCGTCCCAGTGCCAGCCGTTGCGCCGCGCCAGATCGGCCATCAGCGAGATGTTGCCGTTGGAGCAGGGCGCGAGCAGAAAGCGCTCGCGCAGCCTGTGCAACGCGGGGGTCACGTCGGGCCAGGCGTCGAGGCGGTGCCAGGCCAGGTTGAGCTGTTGTCGCGTCGCGTCGTCGGCATCGTGGCCGAAACGGTCGAGCACCAGATCGAGGTTGCAGCGGTGCAGTGCGTCGAGCTTGCTGAACGGGATGCGGCCGGCGCGCACTGCTTCCATCGCCGGCTGGTACTCGTCGCGCCAGGCATCGGCGAGCGCGTCGGCTTCTTCGGCGCCCAGACGCAGTTGCAAGCGCAGATCGCGCGCGACGCCGCTGCGCCAATCGACCAGCGTGCCGAAGACGTCGAAGATCAGCGCGCGGAGGTTCATCGGCCGTTGGCCTGGCGCCAGGACAGGAACGCTGTCCTGTTGGCTTCGTCGGTCGGCGGGTACAGGCCGATGATCGACTGGCCGGCCAGTACGCGCTCCTGCACGAAGTCTTCGAACGCGGTCATCTCTGTCGCTTCGTCTGCGAGCTCGTCGGCCATGTGTGCCGGCAGCACGACCACGCCTTCGGCATCGCCGACGAACACGTCGCCCGGGAACACCGGCGCGTCGCCGCAGCCGATCGGCACGTTGATGTCGATCGCCTGGTGCAGCGTCAGGTTGGTCGGCGCGCTCGATCGCGCGTGGTACGCGGGCATCGACA
>JANNNG010000256.1:0-5209 GCA_031398425.1 Hyphomicrobiales bacterium
ATTCGAGAAGGCCGTGCAGCGTGTTGCAGAAATTCTGGAATGTCATTTGATGAGCGGACAGTTCGATTATCTGTTGCGCGTCATTGCCAAGGACGCTGAAGACTATGAACGCATCCACCGCACCAGGCTTGCAAGGTTGCCGGGCGTGCAGCGCATCCAGTCATCCCTTGCGTTGCGTACCGTTAAAGACTGGGCGGGGTATCCCGTACTCTAAGGTAGTCCCTCTCCGTCATCGCTGACGCGATGCCACCACTCCCGCACGCGGGCGAGGATGTCGGCTTCTCTTCCTCGCCCGCTTGCGGGAGAGGTGGATCGCGCATAGCGCGAGACGGAGAGGGAACTCAAATCAATTCCCGAATGGTCTCCGCCAGCAGCTTGATGCCGGGCTCGATCCGCGCGTCGGCAATCGACGAAAAGGCAAGGCGAAAGTGCTGACGCGGCTTCTCCTTGCCTGCAAAGGTCATGCGCATGGGTTCGATGAAAATACCCTTCTGCAACGCCGCCTTTGCAAGAACTTCACTGTCCAGTTTCGCAGGTCCACTCACCCAATAGGCAGTGCCACCGAAGGACGGACTGCGTGATGCATGCGGCAAATGTTCATTCAACGCCTTTGCCATCATGTCCCAGCGCGTGCGATAGGCCTTGTGCAAGCGGCGGATCAAAGTGTCATGATGCCCCAGTGACAAAAACAATGCGGCAGCACGCTGGTTGTTGTTGGGCGGATGCCGCACCATCAGCCGCCGCATGGCGCGAGCTTCTGCGATCAAGGCTTTCGGTCCTACCATGAAACCGAGGCGCAAACCAGGAAACAGCGTTTTTGACAGTGACCCCACATAGATGACACGGCCATCATCATCGAGAGACTTCAACGCAGGGCAGGGCTCGTTGACGTAGTTGGTCTCAAACTCATAGTCGTCCTCAATGATGAGTAAATCTTTCTCTCGCGCCTTTTTCAACAGGGCCATGCGCCGCTCGAGCGGCATGGTCACCGTAGTAGGATATTGATGGCTTGGCGTTGCAAACATCACATCAGCAGAATCAAGTTCAGGTGCCAGCGTCAAACCATGTTCATCCACCGGCACAGCCGAGACTTTCCCCGCATGCAGTTCAAACGCATTGCGCACATCTTGATAGCCCGGATTCTCCATGACAACGTGCGTGCTCTTGTCCACCAGCAAAGTCGTCAAAAGATAAAGCGCGTTTTGTGCACCGAGTGTGATCAGGATTTCTTCGTCCGTCGCCATGATGCCACGCCTTGGCAGAATGCGGCGGCGGATCTGTTCAACCAGCAGCGGATCATCCACCGACCAGGCATCATTGGTCCAGGTGCCCAGCCATTTCTTCCCCAGGGCCTGCCGTGTGCATTCGCGCCATTCCGCCAGCGGAAACAGTGTGTGGTCAACCTGGCCATAGATAAAAGGGTAAGGATATTTCTGCCAGTCCTGCGGCTTTGACGGAAACTCACCCGCAGAGGGGCGCAGCACAAAACGCTTCTGCCAATCAATCGTCGACAGTGGTGCAGGCTTGGCCGAAGGCTTCAGCAACGAGGGTGAAATTTCCGACAGCGCCTTTTCAGAAACGAAATATCCCGAGCGTTCCCTTGCGGCGAGATAGCCATCATCCAGCAGGCCCTGATAGGCGAGCACCACCGTGTTGCGCGACACACCCAGCGACTTCGCCATCTTGCGCGTCGAGGGAATGGCCTCGGCAGGATCGAGATTGCGGTCCAGAATGGCCGACACCAGCGCCTCGCGGATCTGCGTCTGCAAACTCGCATATTCGCCCCGCCGCAAATGAATCAACCAGTCACGCAATTTGGCACCACGTCTTCGGTAAAGAGTGAAAAATCTGGTGCTATCATAGGTCCAGAAGGCTGGCTAGTATCTCAGTCGCAACGCCATGGCCGAACCTGTCATAAACCTCTCCCCCAAAACCTGGGACGAAATCAAGACCACCACATGCTACATGTGCGCCTGCCGTTGTGGCATAAAGGTTTACCTGAAGGACGGCACGGTCAAATACATCGAAGGCAATCGAGATCATCCCGTCAATAAGGGCGTGATCTGCGGCAAGGGTGCTGCAGGCATCATGCAGCACCAATCGCCTGCACGATTGGCAAAGCCGCTGCTCCGCGTGGGAGAACGCGGTTCGGGTGAGTTCAAGGAAATCGAATGGGAGGAGGCGCTTGCCATAGCGACCTCGTGGCTCAAAGAGGTCCGCGCCACCGATCCCAAAAAACTCGCCTTCTTTACAGGCCGCGACCAATCCCAGGGCCTGACCGGCTGGTGGGCCTCGCAATTTGGCACACCCAACTATGCCGCCCACGGTGGCTTCTGCTCCGTTAACATGGCAGCGGCGGGCCTCTATACGTACGGCGGCTCGTTCTGGGAATTTGGTGAGCCAGACTGGAAACACACCAAATACTTCCTTCTCTTCGGCGTGGCAGAAGATCATGCCTCCAACCCGATCAAGGCAGGCCTCGGCAAGCTGAAGGGCAGGGGAGCGAAATTTGTTTCGATCAACCCCGTGAAGTCAGGATACTCAGCCATCGCCGACGAATGGGTGGGCATTCGTCCGGGTACAGATGGCTTGTTCGTGGGCGCGTTGATTCATGTGCTGCTGGAAAACCAGAAGATCGATGGTGAGTATCTCACCCGCTACACCAACGCGCCGTGGCTGATTGTCGAAAATCCGGGACGCGGCGATGATGGCCTGATCGTCCGCAACAGCGCTGGCACACCACTGGTCTGGGACCCGCAGACACACTCCACAAAAGTCGCCATGACCTATGGCCTCAACCCACCGCTGATGGGACGTTTCACGCTTCCCGATGGCCGCAAGGTCGCAACGGCATTCACCTTGATCGCGGAACGCTTCCTGCAAGCCGACTACGCGCCAGAGGCCGTTGAAAAACACTGCGGTGTGAAAGCCGAAACCATCCGTCGCATCGCCGCCGAACTCGCCCACGCCGCCTTTGAGCAGGAAATCGATCTCGAAATTCCGTGGACGGATTATCTCGGAAGACAACACGCCACCACCAAGGGCCGACCCGTGGCCATGCACGCCATGCGCGGCATTTCCGCCCATTCCAACGGTTTCCAGACCTGCCGCACCATTCACCTCCTGCAGATCATGCTGGGCACCATCGATGTGCCAGGCGGCACGAGTTACAAACCACCATTCCCAAAAGCCATTCCACCGAACGTGAAGCCTGCCGGAAAACCAGGCCAGGTGCAGCCCAACAAACCGCTTCCCGGCCCACCCCTGGGTTTCGTCAACG
The DNA here is from genome assembly GCA_031398425.1 of Hyphomicrobiales bacterium. Classification (GTDB taxonomy): domain Bacteria; phylum Pseudomonadota; class Alphaproteobacteria; order Rhizobiales; family Aestuariivirgaceae; genus Aestuariivirga. The sequence continues at coordinate 3,281 of JANNNG010000256.1, forward strand.
CCCCTGACGATCTGCTGATTGACGAGCATGGCACGCCTCAACGCATCGACAAGGCCTACTCGTGGGATGCACCTCTCGCTGCCCACGGGATGATGCACATGGTCATCAACAACGCGGCGAAAGGCGACCCTTACCACATCGACGTACTCTTCTTGTACATGGCCAACATGGGCTGGAACAGCGCCATGAATGTGCCCGATACCATCGCGGCCCTGACAGCAAAAAAACCAGACGGCACCTACGTCATCCCCAAGATCATCTACTCAGACGCCTACACCTCGGAAACCGTCTATTATTCCGACCTGATCCTGCCCGATACGACTTACCTTGAGCGCTGGGACTGCATCTCGATGCTCGACCGCCCGATTTCGGAAGCCGACGGTCCGGCCGATAGCATCCGCCAACCCGTCGTCGAGCCTGACCGCGACGTGCGCCCCTTCCAGACCGTGCTGCTCGACCTCGGCCACCGCATCGGCCTCGGCGGCATGACCGCTGCTGATGGCAGCCCGCGCTATCCCGGTGGATACCAAGACTACATCGTCAACCACGAACGCGCCCCCGGCCTTGGCCCACTTGCAGGCTACCGTGGAGCAGGTGGCACTATGGCCGGCCGTGGCCCCGTCAATCCGAACCAATTGAAAGCCTATATCGAAAACGGTTGCCACTGGTATCAGGAACTGCCGGACCGCATGAAATACTACCGCCACGTCAACATGGACTATCTCGACTGGGCAACCTTCTTCGGCTTCATGGGAAAACCTGAACCCATCATCCACCAACTCTATTCCGAGACGCTACAGAAGTTTCGCCTCGCAGCCCAAGGCCACGGCAAAGTGCAGCCGCCAGACGACCATCGCAAACGCGTCGAGACTTACTTCGATCCCATACCCTTCTGGTATAAACCCTTCGAGGAAAGCATGGTCAGCAACAATGAATTCCCCATGCACGCCATAACGCAACGCCCCATGGCCATGTATCATTCATGGGGATCACAGAACACATGGCTCAGACAAATCCTCGGCCGCAACTGGCTCTACATGCACAAGAAGCGCGCTGCCGATTTGAACATCGCAGACGGCGACTGGGTCATCGTCACATCGCATCATGGTCAGATCAAAGCTCAAGCCAAACTCATGGACGGCCAGAATGAAGACACCGTCTGGACCTGGAACGCCATCGGTAAAAGAAAGGGTGCATGGGCTCTGGACACCGACGCCCCCGAAGGCAAAAAAGGATTCCTGCTCAATCACTTGATTAGTGATCTTCTCCCGGAACGTGAAGGCGGATATCGATATTCCAACAGTGACCCGGTAACGGGGCAGGCGGCGTGGTATGATTTGAAAGTACGGGTGGAAAAGGCCGTGGATCAGAGTGAAGAGAGTGCGCCACAGTTTGAAATTTTGAAGTCGAAAAATTTATCGCCATGACAAACTGGATGATCAGTGTGCTAGCCCAAGGGGCTGCTCTGACGATGACGACACAGATTTCATTAACTGAGAAAATTGGCTTTGAATGCTCGGCGGCCGGACTTTCTGTTCTTGCCCAGTTAGAACGAACCACGAGTGACTCTGGTGAAACTTTTGAGTTGGCACTTGATGGCGAAAAATTCAAAGCCGACATAGTTTACATGATCGAGTCAAAACCAAGATTTTGGTCTGGCGGTTATAACGATTCCGGAAAAATTTTTTCAATACTAGCTGTAAGCCAAAAAGTTGAAATTGTAGTTCCATGCCGGAGTGTTGGACTTGAGCTCGACAAGACGAGAACACAGGATTTTGCATCTTCATGCATCAATCTCCTCGGGACGGTAAAATGACTCACATCCCTCCCCCGGGGGGGGGGGGGCCCCCCCCCCCCCCCCCGGGGGGGGGGGGAAATAACCCCCCCCCCCCCCCCGCCGGCGGGGGGGGATGAGATAGGTGGTTTGTG
>JANNNG010000016.1:0-1605 GCA_031398425.1 Hyphomicrobiales bacterium
GCGCAGGCTCTGGCGGTGTGCGTGCCGCCCGCGTCGCTGCCAAACACGGCGCAAAGGTCGCCATCGCCGAAGAATTCCGCGTTGGCGGCACCTGTGTGATTCGTGGCTGCGTTCCAAAAAAACTCTTGGTCTACGCGTCCAGGTTTGCAGAAGAATTCGAAGACGCCATTGGCTTCGGCTGGACTTCAGAGAAAGTCACTTTCGATTGGCAGACGCTGATTGAAAACAAGGACAAGGAAATTGATCGCCTGAATGCGGCCTATATCCGCAATCTCGAAGGAGCAAGTGCAGAACTCATCGAAGAACGCGCCACACTGGTTGACGCTCACACAGTGCAACTCGCATCAGGCCGCAATATTACCGCAAGACATATCCTGATCGCAACCGGTGCAACACCTTTTGTGCCGCGTCACATGCAAGGCCATGAACTCGCGATCACATCAAACGAAGCATTCCATCTCGAACGCCTGCCGCGTCGCATCGTCATCGTCGGTGGTGGCTACATTGCCGTCGAATTTGCTGGTATATTCAACAACCTCGGTGTGGAAACCATTCTCCTGTATCGCGGCGAACAAATCCTGCGTGGCTTTGACAACGATCTGCGAAACCATCTTGCTGCTGAAATGGACAAGAAGGGCATCGACATCCGCTGCAACACCGATGTTCACAAAATCGAACGTTCGGGCGATGGCGTGCGCGTGACATTGACCGATGGCGACCTCATCGGTGCTGGCCAGATCATGTACTGCACGGGCCGCATTCCCAACGTGATGGACCTCGGACTCGACAACGTCGGCATCGTCGCAACACCCCATGGCGCCATTCCCGTCAACGAATATTCACAAACCGAAGTGCCTTCAATCTACGCAGTCGGCGACGTCACCAATCGCGTGAACCTTACACCCGTCGCTATCCGCGAAGGCCATGCCTTTGCCGACACGGTGTTCGGCAACAAGCCCACCATGGTCAATCATGGCCTCGTGCCCACAGCCGTGTTCTCGCAGCCTGAGTTGGGCACCGTCGGCTTGACGGAAGAGCAGGCGCACCTGCGACACAAGGTCGATATCTACAAGACCAGCTTCCGTCCGATGAAGCACACGTTATCGGGCCGCGACGAACGCATGTTGATGAAACTGGTCGTAGATGCAGAGTCGGACAAGGTGCTGGGCTGTCATATCGCGGGGCCTGATGCTGGCGAAATGGCGCAACTCCTTGGCATCGCCATCACATGCGGTGTCACAAAAGCTCAATTCGACGCAACGCTCGCAGTGCACCCCACAGCGTCGGAGGAGCTGGTCACGATGCGGGAGAAGTCGAAGGGGTAAGTTCTCGCTTGCGGAGACACCCCCTCCCGGCTTCGCCGTACTCCCCCGGCCAAGGGCCGAGTGAGAAAGAACTTGCTTTTCTCCCTCGGCGTCTTCGCCGGGGGAGTACCCCGAAGGGGGAGGGGGTATCAAGACAATCTCTTAACTTCCCATTCTGTTCCACGCATCCAACCCCGCAATTTTGTAAGCCTCTGCGAGCGTCGGATAGTTGAATGTATTGTTGACGAAAAACTCAACTGTTCCCCCGAGATTGATCACGGCCTGCCCAATGTGAATGAGC